>JAEFAM010000015.1 GCA_016287565.1 Clostridia bacterium | reverse complement strand
GCGGCCAGGTTCGCTTTGATCTCTTCTTCGGAAAGATTCCTGCAGTGGCGGTCGTAGTTCAGCGAGGCGCCCAGCGTCTCTTCGTCCGCCTTGAGGGACTCCAGCCGCTCTTTGGTGCAGAAGCAGTAGTACGCCTTGCCCATCTTGACGAGCTTCTCGGCGTATCTCTTGTATATCTTCCTGCGCTGGCTCTGGATGTACGGTCCGCATTTTCCTTCTTTTCCGGGGCCTTCGTCGTATCCGATCCCGGTCATTTCAAGCGTGTTGAACACGGCGTCCATGGCGCCTTCCACGAACCTTTCCTGGTCCGTGTCCTCGATCCTCAGCACGAAAGTGCCTCCGTTTACGCGGGCGATGAGATATTCGTACAGACACGTGCGCAGGTTTCCTATATGCATGTACCCCGTAGGGCTTGGAGCGAATCTGGTCCTGACTTTGCTCATAATGAACCCCTCTCGTTATTTCGGGAAGATGCCTGCCGGCCGGCGTTTTCTGCGCGTTCCGGCGGGGCTTATCCCTATCTTTAGATAATATACCAAAAAGCCCTCCGTGTCAATCAAAGGAAGACGGCGAAGGGCTGTGGGACGATTGGCGCGGATCGGCCGCCCGGCGGTCAATTTCCTTTGCACATTGCCATAAATTCTGCTTCGCTGATCACGGGCACGCCAAGCTCTTTTGCTTTCTTGTTTTTGCCCGAGCCGGAATTGACGTCGTTGTTGATCAGGTAATCGGTCTTCGAGGACACGGAGCCGGAGACCCTGCCGCCCCGCTCCTCTATGAATGCGATCATCTGGTCCCTGTTGGTGAAATTGACAAGGCTGCCGGTGATGACGAAAGTCCTGCCGTACACCGGGTCGTTCCCTTCGGATCCGGCTTCGACGCGCGCTGCAGGAGCGTCGTCGGAAACGTCGAGTTCGGGTAGCAGCGCTTCGAATTCTCCGAACCGTTCGGGATCGTCGGCCCAGGCGTAGATATTGTCGTTTATGACGGCGCCGATGCCGTCCACGGTGCTGAAATCGTATCTTTCTTTCAGCAGCTCCCGGAACCGTTCGCAGGCGTTTTCGCCTAAGAACCGGGAAAGCTGTTTTGCCATGTCTTTTCCGATGCCGGGGATGCCCAGGGCGTTCAGCAGCGCAGAGAATTTCACGCTGCGGCTCTGCTCCACGGAGGCGATGAGATTGTCGTAGGATCTTTCGCCGAAACCTTCCATGCCTACGATGGCTTCTTTATAGCGGTCCAGATGGTACAGATCCGGGAAGCGCCTTACGAATCCGGCGTCGATGAACGCCTCCAGCGTAGCCTCGGACAGGCCGTTAACGTTGACCGCGTCCCGGGACACGAAATAGGAGAACCTGCCCACGTGTTTGGCCGGGCACCCGGGATCGTCGCAATACAGCGTCTCGATGCCTTCGTTTTCACGGATGACCGTGGGGCCGCCGCATACGGGGCACTTCGAAGGCACGAAAGTTTCCCCTTTCGGGTCGAAAGTTTCGGCGATCTGGGGTATTATCAGGTTCGCCTTGTACACCCGGACTCCGGAGCCCGGGGCAAGTTTCAGGCTTCTGGCAATGCTGACGTTGTGCACCGACGCCCTGCTGACGGTGGTGCCTTCTATCTCCACCGGTTCGAACACGGCAACGGGATTCAGCAGCCCCGTCCTTGACGCGGACCACTCCACTTCCCTGATCCTGGTCTCGGCGGTCTCGTCTTGCCATTTGAACGCGATGCCGTTCCTGGGGAATTTGCCCGTGGAGCCCAGGGACTTTCCGTATTTTTCATCGTCGATTATCAGCACCAGCCCGTCTGTGGGAAATTCGTTCCCGGGCAGTTCCTCTTCGTACCGTCCCACTTCGTATTCCACCGTAAGAGACGTGACCAGCGTGTGCTCCACCACTGTGAAGCCCTGCTTTTTAAGCCATTCCAGTTGAGAAAATTTAGAATTCGGGTCTGAAATGTCCGCTCCCTGATCGGCGTACACCAGGTCGAAGGCGCACAGCGTTACGGGCCTGGTAAGGGCAATTCCGGGATCCAGCAGCCGCACGGTGGCGGAGGCGAGATTCCGCGGGTTTTTATATTTGGCTTCCGTCTCGGGCAATTCCTTATTCACTTTTTCGAAGTCGGCATATTTCATCACCGCCTCGCCCCGGACGATCAGCTTTCCGCCGAAACCTATCCGCCTGGGCACGCCGGCGAAATGGACCACGTTGTGGGTCACGTCCTCGCCCACGAAACCGTTGCCCCTGGTCACCGCTTTTAAGAGCGTGCCGTTCCGGTACGTCAATACCACGGTCAGCCCGTCGAGTTTCCAGGAAAGCACGCCTTCCATGCCTCCCAGCCATCCGGCCAGTGCCTGCCTGTCCTTGGTCTTATCCAGTGACAGCGCGGGAAATTCGTGTTCCGATTTGACCAGCTTCGAAACGGGCCTGTACCCGGCTCCGGCGCTCTTCGTAGGGCTGTCCGGGAGCGTGACGCCGGTGCTTTTTTCAAGGGCGGCCAATTCGTCGTAAAGCCTGTCGTACTCGAAATTGGACATTATCTCCCTGTCGTCCACGTAATACGCGAATGCCGCTTCGTTCAGCGTTTTAACGAGCTCTTTCATGCGGCCGAACTCTTTTTCGCCCGCCTGCCCCGCGCCTTTATTCTCTTCTTCGATCCAATCGAAAACAGTACGTTCTTCCATAGTCCGATCCCGTCCGGCATGAGATTTGATGTTTTATCGGTTCCGCCCGGCTGCGTTAAGTTTCGTAAGGATGATATTTATTATCGTTTTTCTGTTTTTCATATCTGCCTGATGATGGTAACTGATGACCGGATCAGATCTTCAAAGCGGTCTCCAGGGCAACGCCTATCATATCTGTGAGGCCCTTTTCCCGCTCTGCCGCGGTCATATATTCGTCTGCCACGAGGGAGTCGCTGACGGCGCAGATGGAGAGCGCTCTCTTTCCGGCCCGGGCGGCGGTGCAGTAAAGCGCCGCGGATTCCATTTCGATACCCAGGACTCCCATCTTGGTCCACTTGAGCGTAGAACCGGCGTCGTTGTAAAACACGTCGGAGGAGAATATGTTGCCCACACGGTAGCGCACGCCCGCCTTTTCGCAACATTCCGCGGCGGCGGTAAGCAGTTTGAAATCGGCGATGGGGCTGAAAGTGCCCGGAAGTTCGTATTGCGAAGCGAAATTGCCGTTGGTGCAGGCGCCCATGGCCAGTATTACGTCTTTTACGTGCAGGTCTTTGCAAAGGGAGCCGCAGGAACCCACGCGTATGATATTCTCCACGCCGAAATAGTTGAACAGCTCGTAGGCGTAAATGCCTATGGAAGGCTGCCCCATTCCGGAAGCCATCACCGAGACCGGACGGCCTTTATAGAGACCGGTATAACCCTGAACGCCGCGCACGTTGTTGACGAGCCGCGCTCCTTCCATAAAGTTTTCGGCAATGAATCTCGACCTGAGGGGATCTCCGGGCATCAGCACCGTGGGCGCGAAATCTTCCGGCGTCGCGTCGATGTGCGGTGTGGGATAATTACTCATAAGAACAGCTCCTTTTATTCGGTCGTTACGACAATTTATTCCGTATTTCCGGCCTCTTATCGCTGCGTTTATTATACCACTTTCCGGCGTCGATGTAAATCGGAAGCGTCCCTGAGGCGTCCGTTCTCTCCCCTTTTCCGGTATGCGCTCCGGGCGCGTCGCCCGGTCACTTCACGTCTTTTTTCTTGAAAACGTTCAGGCCCAGGATGGTGACGAGCGCGCCCAGCACCAGGTACGACAGGATGCCCAGGGAGAATGACAGCGTATCGAAACTGCCGCTGGAAAGGAATGAACCGTTGGTATACGTCGGGATGAGGCAGAGCCATTTATTGTCCGAAGCGACATTGAAGGTGTGGACCAGGCTCGTGATCAGGCTGAGCCCCATGCCGGTGAGCACGCTGAAAATGACGGCGGGGGCGATATTATTGACCGACAGCGCAAACGCCGTGGAGACCGAAGCGGAGAAGAAGAAAGTGAAAACGCCGGTAACCAGGAAGAATACGATCCGGACAAGTTCCGCGCCGTCTATCTTAACTCCGTACCCGAAGCACAGGCAGCCGAACAGCAGCATGATGAGCGCATACATCAGCATGATCGCCCCGCTTATGATTCCGGAGGTGATCAGGTGGGAAAAGTAAATGCTCTGCCTGCTGCGGCCGGCGATTATCTTGTTGCGGAGCATGCCGTCGGAAACGTCTAAGCCGATCAATATGGTGATGAATATGGTCAGTATCAATCCCATGTTGCTGGACTGCGAGAAAGCTTCGCCGGCGATCATCCGGGCGTTTATGCCTATGCCAAAAAGAGAGGAGATCTCATCGCCGGAACCCAGCATCTTGTCGATCAGCAGATACATCAGCACAGTCAGCACGGGAAATACGGCGGCAATGATCAGCGCCACCAGGAAGAGTTTGCTCTTAATTATGCGGTACAGATCCGCTTTCAGCAATTCACCCACGTCAATCCCTCGCTTTCTCGATGTAGTAGTCTTCCACCGATCTCTCTTTGACCGTGATGGAGGTGATCGTCAACCGTTCGCGCACGATCGCAGCGATGACCTCGTTGATATCGGCGCTGCCGTAGACCGTGAGCATATCTCCCTCGGCCTCGCAGCTGCCGCCGCCTGCAAAACCGTAGGCCGAAAGTTTTGCCAGCGCGTTCTCCGCTGCTTCAGGAGCCGGGAATTTGACCACGATGCGGGCGCCGGATTTTTTGTGGAGGTCCTCCACCAGTATCTCTTCTGTCAGAACGCCGCCGGAAATAAAGCCTATCTTGTTGCAGATCTTGTCCAGTTCCGACAAAATGTGGCTGGAGATCAGGAACGTTATGCCTTTGCGGTTCAGCTTCAGAATGATCTCGCGCACGTCAACGAACCCCTGGGGATCCAGCCCGTTCATCGGTTCGTCCAGCAATATGAACTCGGGCTCCTGTATCATGACGGAGGCAATGCCCAGCCGCTGGCGCATGCCGAGAGAAAAATTGCGGACCTTGCGCCCGGCAAGTTCCACAGGATCCAGCCCTACTTCCCTGAGCGTGTCTTCAAGTTCTCCGTCGGTCCTGCTGATGCCGCAGATGTAGCATTGATATTTTAGATTTTCCAGCGCGGTCATCGACTTGTTAAGAGAGACGTTCTCCACTATGCCGGCTATGCGCCGTTTCTTCTGCGCCGCGTCTTTTTCCTCGCCGAAGAGATAGAACGTGCCCTCGGAAGGCTCGGCGAGGCCGGTGATCAGCCTGATGACCGTCGTCTTGCCGGCGCCGTTCTCGCCTACGAAGCCGTATATATCGCCTTTTTCGATATGCATATCAACGCCTTTTACGGCATATACGTTCTTGTATTTCTTGGAAAGACCGACCGTTCTCAGTACGGATCTGTTTCTGTCTAAAACGTTTTCCATATTCCGTCCTTTCCCTCTCCCGCAGAGAATCTCGCGCTTCGGAGCAATATAGCTTTGTGACATAAAAAAATACCCCGGACGGGAATCGAACCCATATCAGCAGAGTCGGAGTCTGCTATCGTATCCATTAGACCACCGGAGCATATAAATATCAGATTGGATTTGAACGGCTCTTTGGGAAGCAAAGCTGCCGCCGTCAATATCCGTGGCCGCTTCCCAGCCACGCCGTATATCTTTTGATCATGGGGTTGTAGGCCTCGATCGCCCGGAGCACCTGCTTGTCGGGCTCGAAGATATACATGAAATCGCCCTTGTTCTCGTTGGGACAAACGAAATAGAACGCCTGTTCGTCCTCGTCGCTGGAAGAACAGTAGATCGCTTTTTTAACGCGTGAAGCGTCGTCTTTCGCCTTGTCGTCGCACAGCCTGCCGAATGCGGTTATGGAAGAGGCGTTGACGTTTATCACGTGCCTGCGCTTTGTCTGATCGTAGATGGCGTCGATGTTCAGCACTCCCGTATTGACGGAATATTCGTATTCCACCTTGGACATCATAATGGTGTACCGGGAGGCCAGCAATGCGCCTATCAGCAGGAACGGGGCCGGTACGAAAGCTATCCTTCCGGCCAGTTTGTAGAGGCCGAACGTAAGCAGCACTGCAGCGGCGAAATATGCGATCACCAGCAATACTGCCCAGGGGCTCTTCTTCTTTTTTACGAACTGTTCTACCGTTCCCATGATCTGCTAAAAGCGCTTCGGCGCTCCGGCCGCCTTTAATTTCGGGCAGCCGGAGACGCGCTCGGAGCTTCTTACTTATCCTTCATTTCCTTGATCACCTGGACCACGCTCACGATGGCGCCCGCAACGGAAGCGACTATTCCGCCCGCTCCCTCGGGAGTGGTGAAAGTGTCCACGAGCTCCGTAACGTCGGTGACCACGTCGTTGACGGATCCTGTGATGCCTTTTACATTGGCGATGGTCTCGTCGGCGCCGGTGGCAATGCTGGGAAGCTTTTTAAGCGTCTCGTCCAGCTGGGCGGAATTGTCGCCCAGGAGCTTGTTGACCTTCTTAACCGTTCCGGCAAGTCTGACAAGGAGCACGATAAGTACGACTATCGCAACGATCCCCGCGATGGCCAGTAGTCCCAGAAGAAGCTGCGACCAGGAGAAAGGAAGGCTGATATTGCCGCTTTCGGCGGCGATCAGTGTTTTCATCATAACTCACCAGACCTTTTCCGGCTTATGCCTCGCACTCGGCCTCTGCTGCCGCTTCCGCCGTCTCGGCGACTTCCGCCACGACCTCTTCGGCCGTCTCTTCTTTCTTGGCTTTGATCTCGGAGATCTTCGCCTTCACGTCCTCGATGGTGGTAGCGCACTTGTCTTTTACGGTGCCTACGACTTCTTTGGTTTTCTCGGCAATGTCTTTTCTGGTCTCGGCGCCCGCTTTGGGAGCGAAAAGGAGACCGAGGGCGGCGCCGACCGCAGCACCTGCGGCAAAACCGGCCGCGAGAGCGACGACGGATTTGACCAGCGCTTCCTGCCTTGCTTTCTTAACTGTTGTCAATGGTAAACTGAGCATTTTCATTACCTCCTTGTTTATTTTGATCGCTGTGTATTCTACCACAAACGGCGTCAAAATCAAAGACGTTTTTGTGGCGTTTTCGTATCGTTTTCGTATCTGTTAATTTACGTTCAGGCCCGTCCGAAAAGGTTCCAGAGCCAGTTCGCGCTGAGCCTTATCCAGTCCACGGCGTCTGCGCTCATGGGGCCGGGGCAGGTCCTGAAATCTCCCAGTGCCATTCCGTGCTCGCCGCGCTGGAAAATATGTATCTCCGCGGGTATCCTCTCTTCGTCGAGGGCGGCTGCGAACAGGAGCGTGTTCTTGATGGGCACCACGCTGTCCTCCCAGGTGCTGAATATGAACGTGGGAGGCGTGACGCCGGCTTTCACGTGTTTCTGGCAGGAGATGTAATCGTACATCTCATCATATTTGTCCGTGCCCACGTAATCTTTAAGATGGACCTGCATCGATCTGGGATCGGAGAAAAGCACCGGGTCGTTGATCACGGGATAACCCAGGATCAGGGCGTTGGGCCTGTTTTCGCCGTTGTGGCAGCCGGAGCGTTCCTGTATCTCGGGATCGTTCCAGTGGACTCCCAGGGAAGCGGTGAGGTGGCCTCCGGCGGAAAAACCGCACACGGCTATCTTATCCGGGTCCGTCAGGAATCTTTCGGCGTTCTCTCTGATATACTTAAGCGCCTCGGAAGCGTCGACCTGGGGATTCGGCCAGGCGGCGTCCTCTCTTATGCGGTAGCGCACCACCGCGGCGTTGAACCCCGCGGCAATATATGAAAGCGCGATGGGTTCCGCTTCCCTGTCCGACGTGGCCATGTATCCGCCGCCGGGCAATACCACCACCATGGGCCTCTTATGCGACAGCCCGATCTCGGGCGTCTCCGTCTGAACGTACACGTCAACGTAGTATTTTCCGTCGCTGCTGAGCAGCTTTTTCTCGATATACATACTGTTACCCTCCGGATCCTGAGCCGGTTTCGCGCCGGCCTTGTTACTGTCATCTCGCGGTACCGCTGCGGTCCTGTTAAGTTTCCGTCCCGGCCGCGTTATGACAGACAAAAAGCTCCCGTCCCGTAAAAGCGAAACGGAAGTCAGTTTTGCTGTGCGTCGGTAAGAAACCTCATTCCTTAGAAGCGTTCAGAGCTTTGGCAAGTCTGGACTTTCTGCGAGCGGCGGTATTCTTATGCATGATGCCCTTGGAAACGGCCTTATCCACGGAAATGGAAGCTGCTTTCACGGCCTCGTCTGCGTTGTCAGCTTTATTTGCGACAGCCAGTCTCGCCTTCTTAACAGAAGTCCTGACTGCGGATTTTGCAGATACGTTCCTGGCGTGGTTTCTCTCAGCCACTAACACTCTTTTTTTAGCAGATTTGATATTCGGCAATTTGATTCACCTCCTGTGGCGAACTGGACGCTTTTACGCGTACTGACGAATTGTAGCACAATATTTTTCCACGCGCAACTGTTTTTTGCGCTTTATTTACGTTTTATTTCAACCTGTCCATCAAAACGGTTCCTTTGTCCTTAAGCCACCGGCGGCACCGGTCGTATCCGGGGCAATATCCGCGCACCAGGCCGTAGAACCGGGCCGAATGGTTCATCTCCTTCAGGTGGCAGAGCTCGTGCACCACCACGCTGTCGATGACTTCCGGCGGGCAAAGCATGAGGAGGCAGTTGAAATTGAGATTGCCCTTCGCGCTGCAGCTCCCCCACCTGGTCTTCTGGCACCTTATGGTGATCCGGCCCGGCCTTACCCCAATGAGCGAAGCATAATGACCGACCCGCTCCGGCAAATACGCCCTGGCCTTTTTGTACAGCTCCCCGATCTCTTCGTCCGAGAACGGTCCGGCCCCTTCCGCGGCCTTCGCGCGTGCCTCCAGTTCGGACAGTTTCTTCCGGATCCAGCCGCTTTTCTCCTCTACGATCCTGCGTATCTCGTCGTCGGAGCAGCGTTTAGGCGCCCTGACGAACACGCCCTCCGGGCGCACCTCTATCGATACCGTCTTTCTTTTGCTCCGGATCACAGTATAATCCATAACTTACGCTCCGGTCTTTCCCTTTTGTTTTTTGACGGGGCGGGGCCGCCTTCCGCCGCGCTTTTTACGGTTGAAATTATACCCGAAAGGCGCCCAAGGCGTCAATTTGTTATTGACTTTCCCGCTGATAGTGGTATAGTTAGAATGACCCTCGGTGTGCCTCAGAGAAGCATTGTCCCGGCATGGTCCGGAGGGGAACGGCAGCAAGGAGTTTACAAAAATGAAAGAGCGTTATAACGTAGGAATTATCGGAGCTACGGGCATGGTGGGACAGCGTTTTATGCTGCTCCTGGAGGATCACCCCTGGTTTAACGTGGTACTGCTGGCAGCCAGCGGAAGATCCGCGGGCAAGACTTACGTCGAAGCCGTAGGCACCAAATGGTCCATGACCGCTCCCATTCCCCAGAAGTACAGAGATATGGTAGTCAAAGACGCGGACAAAGACGCGGAAGAGATCGCGGGCACCGTGGATTTCGTATTCTGCGCCGTCAATATGAGTAAAGAGGAGACGAAGGCTCTGGAAGACCGCTACGCCAGGCTCGATTGCCCCGTCATCTCCAACAACAGCGCCAACCGCTTCACGCCCGACGTGCCCATGATCGTGCCGGAGATCAACCCCGAGCACGCCGCCGTCATAGAATATCAGAGAAAACGCCTTGGCACCAGGCGCGGCTTCATTGCCGTCAAATCCAACTGCTCCCTTCAGAGCTACGTCCCGGCGCTGCATCCACTGAGAAAATACGGCCTTTCTAAAGTGCTTGTATGCACTTACCAGGCCATTTCCGGCGCCGGCAAGACTTTCGCCTCCTGGCCGGAGATGATCGACAACGTCATCCCCTACATCGGCGGCGAAGAGGAAAAATCGGAGAAGGAGCCCCTGAAGCTCTTCGGAAAGCTGGAGAACGGCATCATCGTTCCCGCCTCCTCTCCCGCATTCACGGCCCAGTGCCTGAGAGTGCCCGTGTCCGACGGCCATATGGGCGCGGTGTTCGCCTCCTTCGACGGAACGCTTCCCTCCAAAGAAGAGATAATCGACATCTGGAACAATTACGAGGGCGAGGCCCAGAAGCGCAATCTTCCCAGCGCCCCGAAACAGTTCCTGAAATATTTCGACGAAGACAACAGGCCCCAGACCGGGCTTGACCGCATGCGCGAGAACGGCATGGGAGTCTCCATAGGGCGTCTTCGCGAAGACACTCAGTACGACATAAAATTCGTATGCCTCTCCCACAACACCATCCGCGGCGCTGCGGGAGGCGGCGTGCTCATGGCGGAACTTCTCGCCAGCATGGGTTATTTAGACTGAAGATAAAACGGAGGAAGAGATCATGAAGAAGCCTGTATTTACCGGCGCCGGATGCGCCATCGTAACACCCTTTAAGGGCAGCAACAATTCCGAGACCGATTTCGACAAGCTCGGCGAGCTGATCGAGTTCCAGATCAAGGGCGGCACGGACGCCATCGTTATCTGCGGGACCACAGGTGAATCTTCCACCATGCCCGACAGCGAACACCTGGACGTGATCGAATACGCCGTTAAGAAGACCGCAGGCCGCATCCCGGTGATCGCGGGCACCGGCTCCAACGACACGGCGCACGGCATCAACCTCAGCCGGGAGGCCGTTAAGCGGGGCGCAGACGCGTTGCTTCAGGTCACTCCCTACTACAACAAGGCCACACAGAAGGGGCTCATAGAGCATTACACTGCCATCGCCAAAGCCGTTGACGTGCCCATCATACTGTACAACGTGCCTTCCAGGACCGGCGTGAACATTGCCCCCGATACCCTCAAGAAGCTTTCTCTCATACCCAACATCAACGGCGTCAAGGAGTGCAACCTCGGCCAGGTCAGCGAGACGCGCTGCAAGTGCGGCGACGACCTCAACATCTGGTCCGGCGAGGACGGCCAGGTGACTCTTATGCTGGGCGCAGGCGGCCAGGGCGTCATTTCCGTGGTCTCCAACATCTATCCGAGAGTCATGCACGACATGGTCATGAAATACAAGGCCGGAGACGTCAACGGGTCCTGGGAGCTCCAGGCGTCCATCCTGGGCCTGGTTAAAGCGCTGTTCTGCGAGGTCAATCCCATTCCCGTAAAGGGAGCGCTGAACATCCTGGGCTTCAACGTAGGCGGCTGCCGCCTTCCCCTCTGCGACATGGAGGACAAGAACCGTGAGTTCCTGAAACAGGCCATCGAAGAATATAAGGCCAAAAACGTTAAAAAGCCCATCATCGTTAAAGGTGCGTTAAAATGACTTCGTTCATATTATCCGGCGCCCTGGGACGCATGGGCAGAGCCATAACCGAACTGGTAAGGGCCAAAAATTCCGAGTCGGAAGAAGAACGCTACAGGATCGTGTGCGGCATCGACGCGCTGGCAGGTACCGACGTGGCTTCTTCCGCCGCGCCTTTCCCGGTATACCGGAGCTTCGACGCCGTGCCGGAGAATGTGAAAGCTGACGCCATAATCGACTTTTCCCACTTTTCCCTGACCCGTTCTCTCATCCTGTTCGCCTTGGAAAGGAAACTGCCGCTGGTGCTTTGCACCACCGCCGTCAAGCCCGAGGATATAGAGCTTTCAAAGGAAGCCGCCAAAACGATCCCTGTGTTCCGTTCGGCCAACATGTCCGTAGGTATCGCGCTCCTTAAAAAGCTGGCACGCCGGTCCGAACTGTTCCTGGGAGAAGATTTCGACGTAGAGATAGTGGAGATGCACCACAACAGGAAGCTTGACGCACCCAGCGGCACGGCCCTTGCGCTGGCTGACGCGGTCAACGAAGCCAGAGAAGGCGGTTTCGATTACGTTTACGACCGTTCGACGCGCCATGAAAAGCGCTCCAAAAAAGAGCTGGGCATCAGCGCCGTCCGGGGCGGAAACATAGTGGGCGACCACAGCGTCATGTTCATCAGCGACAATGAAGTAGTTGAGCTTTCTCACCGCGCCCTGTCCAGGAGCGTGTTCGCAGACGGCAGCCTCAGGGCCGCGGATTTCGTCAAAGAAAAACAGCCCGGCACGTACGGTATGGACGACATGCTGAGCTGACAGGATCTCTTTCCGGGCCGGGCGATCCCGGCCCGTTTTTTTATTCTTTCCAGATGCCTGAAAGGAAGCAGAAAAGCACCAGGGCGGTATATACGGAATAGAAATTGCCGTATTCATCCCGCCCTCTTTTTATGAGTTCTCTTGCCTGGCTCCTGGAAACGAACAGGCTGCCGTCGAACATTTCCGTGCCTGTGGCGTTGCCGTATCCGATCTTCGCCTCGGTCCAGGGGCGGTTCAGCACGGCGCAGGCGATGCCGTTGCTCTCGTCGGTCATGCCGGGAGAACTGAACAGCAAGGGAGAAACTTCGAACAGCCTGTCTCCCCTCTCCCGGTCCAGCTCCAGTCCCGTCTCTTCTTTGATCTCTCTTTCCGCCGTGCGGAGCAGCGCGTCCGGGGCCGAACGGTCTTCCGGATCGATCAGTCCGGCGGGAGGGCTCAGCAGGTATCTGCCGCAGGGATATCTGAATTCGTAAGACAGCAGGAGACGGTCGTTTTCGCCGGCAGCGTCGCCGGGGTCGGTGAATATAACGCAGCAGGTCACGGCGTCAGGCAGCATTGCCCAAAATTCCTCGTCAGTCATCGAAGCGGCAACGCCCCCGGCGTCCCGCCTGGAAGCCATATAATAATGCTTCCCGTCGCCGTATCCCAGGTCGTAGGTCTTCAGGTATTTGTTGTCGAAAACTGTCCCGATATCGAATTTCATAAGGTCACCCGCATATGGAAATGACGGCGTCGGCAAATATCTCAACGCTCTTTAAAAGCACGTCTTTCATCATGAACTCGTCGGGGCCGTGCATTCGGTTGTCGACGCCGGGCATGGCGCAGCCGAAAGCCACTCCGTTGTCGATGTTGTGCACGTAGGTGCCTCCGCCGATGGCGAAAGGTTTTCCTTCATTGTCGCCCGTAACTTTCCGGTAGCTGGCCATCAGTTTCTGAACGAAGGGCGAATCTTCGGGCACCAGGTGGCAGGGGTTCAGGGAAACTCTTACCTCCCCCGCGCCGGCTTTTAAAAGCGCCTCTTTAAGGGGCCTGTTGAAGTTGCCGTCGGTGGCCATATAAGGCACCCTGCTGTCGATCTGAGCTGTGAGCAGTCCCTTTTCGTAATGCATCACGTTGAAGCTGGACGTACGCCTGCCGCTCTACTTGTCCTCCATATCGATCCCCACAGCCTCGCCGTGATAAACTCCGAACGGATAAAGGCGGGAAAAAGCCCTTACGGTCTCCGAGACCTTGTCCGTAAACGGCAGCGCGGAGATGATCTCCATAAGGCAGGTGAGGCTGTTGACGGAGCTTTCCGGAATGGACGCGTGGCCTCCCACTCCCCGGACGTCAAGTTTGACGACGCTGCCGTCGGAAGTGATCTCTATGCCTGTGCCCGAGCGTTTGGCGACGGAGGCGGCAACGGCGGCGATCGCCCCGGGATCCAGTCCGCATCCGGCAGTGTCGATCACGGCAGCGGCGCTGTAGGGTACCATATTCCGCCTCAATCCGGAATGGATCGAAACTATGGGAGACGCTCCCGCCTCCTCATCGGTAAACACCGTCTTGATATCCGTGCCGGAGATGCCTCTTTCGGCGTTGATAAGCGGATAATCCGCGTCGGGAGAAAAACTGTATCTGGCGTGAGGTTCCCGTTCGAAATAATATTCCAGGTCTCCCAGCCCCAGCTCCTCGCAGCCGCCCATTATCAGCCTGGCATTCTTTTTAAGCGGGATGCCAAGTTCTTTAATGGCTCTGAAAGCGTAAAGCGCGGCGATCGCCGGGCCTTTATCGTCTGCGGAGCCTCTTCCGTAAATGATCCCGTCCTCGGTCAATACCGGACTGAACGGATCGGTCACCGTCCATCCTTCTCCCGCCGGCACCACGTCCAGATGGGCAAGTATGTCCAGTTCCCGCTCTCCTTCTCCTATATCTGCGGCGATCACGTAATTGTCGTAGTTCTTTACGGGGAAGCCGTATCCCGCCATCATTTTGGCGCATTCTTCCAGGGCTTCGGCGCTCCCGGCCCCGAAGGGATGGGCCGCGTCTCTTCCGTTTTCGGAGAAAGAACTGTCTATCTTCATAAGTTTGAACAGGTCTTCAAGTATCTCCTTTTCGTGACAGGAGACGTATTTTTTGATCTCTGCGCTGTGATCCATCGTTTCCACCTTTTTCTGATTGTTTCGTTGCGTTATATCCCTTGTCTGTCATCTGCAAGACGCCTGCAGGCCGTTTATCGGCCGCTGTTCCGCCGCCGTCAAAGAAGCACTTCTTTGTTGGTTCCGTAGAATATGTCGTCCCTGCCGGATATGAGCTTGCAGAATTCTTCGAATCTTTCCCACTCGTCCTCGGAAACGTCGAATTCGTAGGCGTGCCCCCATATGTAGAACAGCCGGGGTCTGTCGGGCTTCAGCTCTATGAATTTCCTGCCCAGTTCGAACAGGCCGTCCATATCTGCGTGATGATGCACCGTGGGATCGAGCACGTACGGGTCCGCGGGCAGTTCGAAAGAATAAGTGGCGGTAGTGGTCCTGGAATATTTAACGCCCGTATAGTCCCTGATGAGATCGGCAACGTGCCGGTTCATGCACGGAGTGCCTCCAGGGTAAGCCATGCCTACCACTTCGTATCCGGCAAGTTCGCTGAGTTTCAGGCGGTCCTCCTCCACTTCCCTGACCACTTCTTCGTCGGACAATGCGCTGAGGGCCGGATGATGGAGCGTGTGCACCGCTACCTCGTGGCCTTCGTACACGTGGCGCACCTCGTCGGGATGGATCTTAACGTGAGCCAGATTGACGCCCTGCTGGTAGATGTTCCAGGGCTGCCCCAGAAGCGCGGAATTGATGTTGAACGTGCACTTGAGCCCGTATCTGTTCAATATCCTTACAAGCCTTCTGTCCTGAGTCACACCGTCGTCGTAGCTGAACGTGACCGCCTTCATTTTACCGTTGAAACCTTCAGACATCGTGATCATTCCCCTTTTTAACAGAATTCGTTTTATTTTATATCTTTTCAGGCAGTTTTACTATCCTGTATGCTTCGTTTCTCGATATCCCGTACCGCTCCTGGAGCTTTTTCATGGCTTCCTTGGGAAGCGTTCCCGAAGAGATCAGGCCGGAATAGAAATCACGCATCTGCTCCTCCGCAGCGTCCGGGCGATCGTCCGCCCCGGCGGCAACGCGGCGCCCTGCACCTGCGCCTGTCCGGGCTCCTTCCTTCGCGCCCTCTATGCACACCACGAATTCTCCCCTCGGAGCATCCTGTTCGAACCGGGTCAACAACTCAGCCGCCGTGCCTCTCACCACTTCTTCGTGTACCTTCGTAAGCTCCCGGCAAAGCGCGATCCGCCGCTCCGGCGTCCCGCTCTCGGCGAAAAGCGTTGACAGTTCCGAAAGCGTTTTGAGGATCCGGTGGGGCGCCTCGTAGCAGACCGTGGTCCGGCTTTCGCAAAGGAGCCGGTCGAAAAAGGCGCGGCGCGATTTATTGTCCGTGCCGATGAACCCCGCAAACACGAAACCGTCCGTGGGCAGCCCCGAGAGCACCAGCGCGGTGACGCAGGCGGAAGGTCCCGGTATCACCGTGACTTCTATCCCTTCTGCCAGGCTGTCCCTTATAAGTTCGTACCCCGGATCGCAGATCCCGGGCATCCCCGCGTCCGAGACCAGGGCCACTTCCGCCCCTTCCTTAAGCTTCTGCAGGATCTCGGGGCCGCGGCTCATTTTATTGTGCTCGAAATAGCTTATAACAGGCTTTTTAAAGCCGAAATGCTCCAGCAGGGACATGGTATGCCTGGTGTCCTCTGCGGCGATCAGATCGGCATTTTCGAGGGTCCTGAGGGCCCTCAGCGTTATATCGTCAAGATTTCCGATCGGCGTTCCTACAACGTACAGCATTTTACGTCTACCTCCCGCCCAGTATCAGCGGTGGCAATACTTTCAGCCCCCTGCCTCCGCCTTTTCTGCCGGAGCACAAAAACATCACCGGAGCCGCGTCAACGAACGCGTGCACCATGCGGAGCTCCACCGGTTCCACGCCGCATTGACGAATGGCCGCCAGAGCGTCCGCAAGCCTGTCCGGCCTGTTGACCATAAAAAACAGTCCCAGATCTTTAAGCAGCCTGGCGCCGGATATCATCATCTCTTCCTGGGTCCGCAGTATCTCGTGCCTGGCATGGGCCACCTCGGACCCTTCGCTTATGATGCCGCTCCGGCGGCGCACGTAAGGCGGATTGATCGTCAGCGCGTCGAAGGAAGAAGGAGCCAGGCCGCTGTCGCAGACGTCGCCGCACACTATATCGACCAGGCCTTCCTGGCCGTTTATAAGTATGCTGCGCCTGGAGAGTTCGCACATATCCTCGAACAGTTCTATCCCCGTATATTCGATATTTCCGGGCCCGGCTTCGATCTTGCCGCACATAAGTATGGGGACGATCCCCGTGCCGGAACCCACATCCAGTATCCTTACAGGCCTGGCAGGAGTCTTCGCGGCCAGACGCTTTCTCAGCCTGCCGTCTCCGGAGATCCTTTCCGCGGCGAAATTGGCCAGCAGCACCGCGTCGGTGCCGTAGCGGAAAGCTCCCTTTTTCTGTATTATCTTAAGGCCTTTCAGCTGAAGGTCGTCGAGCTGCTCTCCTTCCCTCAGTTCCGTCAGGGCCTCCCGGTCCGCGTCCATAACTCTGCCCGTCTTAAAAAAGCGAGGCCGTCTCCTGGAAAGAGACAGCCTCCCGGATAAACTTATCTCGTTGTTCCTTGGATCACTCGTCAAGTTTGGGTGCTTCCACAGGGCAGACCTGAGCGCAGTTTCCGCACTCGATGCAGGCCTCGGGATCGATCTCGTATTTACCGTCACCCTCGCTGATGCACTCTACAGGACACTCGGCAGCGCAAGCGCCGCAGGAGATACAGTCATCTGAAATTTTGTATGCCATAATCAAACACCTCCAAATCTTCGTTATGCGGATATTTTATCACTTTTTACCGTTTTGTCAATATGCCCCGATGGCCGAGGCAATAATTTCCGCCGCTTTCTTCATCTCCCCGTCGGAAATGGTGAGCGGAGGCAGCAGCCGCACCCGGTCTTTCGCCGTCAGGCAGAGCACGCCGTTGTCAACGCACTCCCGGACGATCTCTCCCGCGGGCCTTTTTGTCTGTATGCCGATCATGAGGCCCATGCCCGACACGGACCTGACGCCGGGAAGCGCGCCGAAGAACTCCGTGAGCCATTTGCCCTTGCGCCTGACTTCAGAAAGCAGTTTTTCGTCGATACGGCCGATCACGGAACAGGCCCCGGCGCAGGCAACGGGATTGCCCCCGAAAGTGGAGCCGTGATCTCCGAAACCCAGCACTCCGGACACTTTGGAGGACATCAGCGCCGCGCCTATCGGGAGTCCCCCGCCCAGCCCTTTCGCGGTGGTCACCACGTCTGGTCTGAGGCCGTAGTTCATATAAGCATAAAGGGCGCCGGTGCGGCCGTTGCCCGTCTGCACTTCGTCTATCATCAGGAGCGCGCCGTATTCGTTAAGGAGCTGCTCCGCCTGCAATGCCCACTCAGGGTCGACGGGTATCACTCCACCTTCTCCCTGCACGCATTCCATCAAGAGAGCAGCCACGTCGCCTTTTTTGAGCTCCCGTTCCAGTCCTTCCATATCTCCGGCGCACACGTGCCTGAACCCGGGCGTCAACGGCTGAAACAGCTCGTGGTAATGCTCCTGGCCCGTTGCCGACAGCGTGGTGAGCGTGCGGCCGTGGAAACTGTTGGAAAGCGTCAATATCACGTGCCTTTCAGGGCCGTAATTGTCCGCGGCGTACTTACGGGCCACCTTCACGGCGCACTCGTTGGCCTCGGCTCCCGAATTGCCGAAAAACACCTTGTCCATACCCGTGGCCGCACAAAGCATTTCCGCCAGTTTAACGCAGGGCTCCGTGTAATACAGATTGGACGTATGCTGGAGCAGAGAGGCCTGTTTTGCCACGGCGGCGGCCCATTCCGGATCGGAATAGCCGAACACGTTGACGCCTATGCCGCTGCCCATATCGATATATACTTTCCCGTCCTCGTCCTTTACGACGGCGCCCGAACCGGATACCAGCACGGGCTGAAAACGGTTGTACGTATTTGCGATATATTTTTTATCTTTTTCCCGAACGGTCATATTTTTTCTCCCCGGGCGGTCAATGCCCTTTTATCCAGGTGCCGGCGCCTTCGTCGGTAAGCAGTTCCAGCAGCACCGAGTGAGGCACTCTTCCATCAAGTATCACGGCGTTTTTCACTCCCCCGTCAACGGCGGTGAGGCAGCATTCCACTTTCGGTATCATTCCGCCGGTGACCACGCCGTCGGTTATGAGCGCCGCCGCCTCGTCTCTGGTGAGTTCAGATATCATAGTGGAAGGGTCGTTCACGTCTCTCCTGATGCCGTCGATGTCGGTCATCAGCAAAAGCCTTTCCGCTCCCAGTGCCCCGGCGATCCTGGCCGCGGCGGTGTCGCCGTTTATGTTGTAGATATTGCCCTCTGCGTCGCAGCCGATGCCCGCGATCACGGGGATGTAGCCGTTGTCCAGCAGGTCGCGTACGGGACTGATATTGACCCTGACGATATCTCCCACGAATCCCAGCCGCGGGTCCTTCTGCCTGGCTTCGATGAGCCGCCCGTCAACGCCGGATATGCCCACGGCCTTTCCGCCGCCGGTCTCCAGCATGGTGACCAGAGTCTTGTTCACTTTCCCCGTCAGCACCATCTGCACGATGTCCACGGTCTCCGCGTCCGTGACCCTGAGCCCGTCGACGAAGCTGACCTCTTTTCCCAGCCGCTTCATCATGGCGCTGATCTCGGGGCCGCCGCCGTGTACGAATACCACTTTCACGCCGATGAGCCACAGCAGCACCAGGTCCTGCATCACCTGGGCCTTAAGCTTGTCGTCCACCATCGCGTGGCCGCCGTATTTCACCACAACGGTCTTTCCTATGTAGCGTTTTATGTAGGGAAGCGCCTGGATGAGCACTTCGGTCCTGTCGGAATTGGAAACTTGCTGTTCCATACAGATCTCCTCTGCTTTTTTGTCCTGCCGCCGGTCCGGGTGCCTCAGGTCCTGTAGTCGCCGTTGATCCTCACGTAATCGTAGGTGAGGTCGCAGCCCCAGGCGGTGGCCTTGCAGCTGCCGTCGTTCAATCCGATCAAAATGTCTATCTCTTTTTCGCTGAGCACCTTTTTAGCTTCCTCTTCCGAGAAATCCACGCCTGCTCCGTTTTCGCACACTTTAACGCTGCCCGCCGCGCTCTTGAAGGAAACGTCGATCTTGTTCACGTCCACGTCAGCGCCGCTGTAACCGATGGCGCACAGCACCCTGCCCCAGTTGGCGTCGGCTCCGAACATTGCCGCTTTCAGCAGGCTGGAACAGACGACGCTGCGGGCAACGGTCTTTGCCTGGCCCTTGCTCTTTCCGCCGGTCACGACGCATTCCAGCAGCTTCGTTGCCCCTTCTCCGTCCGCGGCAATATTCCTTGACAGCCACACGGTCACCGTGTTCAGCGCCTTCATGAACGTCTTGAAATCCCTGCCGTCGCAGTCGATGAGGCTGTTGCCCGCCATGCCGTTGCACAGGAGCACCGCCATGTCGTTGGTGGAAGTGTCTCCGTCGATGCTCAGCATATTGAACGTGTCCTTTACGTCTTTCGAAAGCGCTTTTTTCACCATTTCCGGAGCGATGGCAACGTCGGAAGTGAGGAACACCAGCATCGTGGCCATATTGGGATGGATCATCCCGCTGCCCTTGGCCATTCCGCCGATCCTGCACTTTTTCCCGCCTATCGTAAACTCCACGGCCACTTCTTTTTTATAAGTGTCGGTGGTCATTATTGCCTCCGCGGCTCCGGAATTGCCTTTGTGGCTGAGTATGGCCTTCAGCGCGGGGATGCCCGATTCTATGGGCGCGATGGGGAGCGGCTGGCCGATGACGCCGGTGGAAGCCACTATCACGTCTTTGGGATCCACGCCCAGAGCCTTGGCGGTGAGGGCGCACATCCTGTTAGCGATCTCGATGCCGTCGGAATTGCATGTGTTGGCGTTGCCGCTGTTGCAGATGATCGCCTGTGCGTAGCCGTCTGAAATATTGTCCTTCGTGACGGTCAAGGGAGCTCCTTTTACCAGGTTCGTGGTGTACACTCCCCCGGCTGCCGCTCTGACTTCGCTGTAGACCATCGCCAGGTCGTTTTTAGTTTTATTCTTGCGGATCCCGCAATTGATACCCGATGCCAGAAAGCCTTTCGGAGCGCATACGCCGCCTTTTACCAGTTTCATTATTTTATCCTCCGTTATTCTGCCGGACGCCTTACCGACCGGCCGCCAGTCCCCTGGTCTCTTCGTATCCAAGTACGATGTTCATATTCTGTATCGCGGCTCCGGAAGCGCCTTTGCCCAGGTTGTCGTACCGTGCCGTGAGGACCAGGCTTCCTGCCCTGCCCCAAACGCTTATCTCCAGATCGTCTCTTCCGGAGAAAGCTCCGGCGGAAAGGAACCCTTCTTCGCTGCTGCCGGAATTGATCTTGATGATTCCGTTGCCGCTCGTCTCGCCGTAGTACTTTTTATATATCTCCGCTATCTCCCCCGGAGCCGCCTCCCCGGCGCCAGGCAGGTCCCCGCTTAAGGGTATCATGACTTCCATTCCGGAATAGAAGCAGGATACGACGGGCATGAACACAGGAGGGTTTTGTATCCCGGAATATCTGACCATCTCGGGGAGATGCTTGTGGCTCTGGCCGAGTCCGTACAGCCTGGGAGCTTCAAGCAGCTTGTCCGCCTCGCCGCTCTCGTACCCGGCGATCATTTTCTTGCCTCCGCCGGAATAACCGGTGAGAGAGGTGCAGGACAGGCACGCGTTTTCGGAGATCAGCCCCGCCTCGACCAAAGGAGCCGTCAGCACTATATATCCTGTGGCGTGGCAGCCCGGATTGCCTATCCTTTTGGAATCCTTCAGCTTTTCTCTCTGCCCTTTCAGTTCCGGCAGTCCGTAGGTCCAGCCTTCCGATACTCTGTGGGCGGTGGAAGTGTCTATCAGCACCGCTTTGGAGTCTTTCGCCTTTTCGGCAATCTCCACGGAAGCCTCGTCCGGCAGGCACAGGAAAGCCACGTCAGCGTTATATATCATTTCTATTCTCGCGTCAATATTTTTTCTTTTCTCTTCCGGGAGGGTCAATATCTCCAGCTCCGGTCTCTCAGCCAGCCTGTTCCTTATGCTGAGCCCCGTTGTCCCCGCGGACCCGTCAATAAATATCTTACTCATGCCTTCAAACACCGCCTTTCCGGAAACGCATGAATAAATATGCGGATATTATGCTCCGTTATTCAGTTAATGTCAATAGTTTTGTGAATATTTTTCAAAAATATTTCATTTAATTTTTGGAGATCGGGGCTTGATGCGGGCCGTGGGCGGCAAAGAAGTTGATTTTTCCGTACAGATGTGCGATAATCTCTCGGCGTGACGGCGTTTCGCCTTCCGGGCAAGCGCGGTATATCATGGGGATGTACCGGTTTCGACGGGGTTTTTGACGCGTCGGTCGCAGGCAGAGGTGCCCGTTGGCCTCTTTAAAAAGCGGGAATCTAAAATTAAACGCTAACGATAATTTAGCACTCCAGGCTGCCTGACGGCAGTCCGTCGCCCTTCCGGCTGCCGGTCCGGGAGCAAGCGGCGTCAAAATTCCGGCCCTGTCCGTATGCAGGTCAAATCGGAGAACGGCACCGGCAAAGCTTTGAGCCGGCGCGGCACTTATGAAGCTACCGGATACTTGACACTGACTGCCGCGGTCGGTTGAAGGGAATTTGTTATGGCAGTCTAAGCCTGTAGAAGCCGGTGATGATAAGATTCCGGACAGGGGTCCGATTCCCCTCATCTCCATAGCGAATAATGAAAAGCTCCTGTGACCCGGGAGCTTTTTGTTTTTCTGTTATCGGCCCTGAAGCGCTCCTTTACGCAGTTGTAAACGGAGCCCGGATTTGGTAAAATGACCTCAGCGAAGCGGTCCCCCACATTTCCCGCTTTTTCAAGGAGGATTTCATGAAAAAGTTCATCGCTGTCGTGCTTTCAGTACTGCTGACGGCCGTTACGTTCGTTGTCCCCTGTTTCGCCGACGAGACCGGAGAAGCAAATCATCTCACACATAAATGGAACGCCACCTTCTTCCCCGGCCAGTTGACCGAAAAAGAGGAAGACGGCGCCACCGTCACTACGTACGTTCCCCAGATCCCCGAAGCCACCTGGTTTTCTCCCCAGCTGAGCGTCTTTGAAGACCTTAAAAAGATTGCGGAGGGCAACGAATCCGTCGAATTCTATTTCCATATAGAGCTTCGCGGCGTGTTCACCGGCAGCGCCGATTCGGCCAATATCGGCTTCCTGTTCCGCGGCGTCGATCCCCGCAACAACAGTTACGCCTACCCTGTAGAAGAGCTCGAGAACTGGGACGGTCAGGGCAGCGACTGGATGACTCTTTACGATGAAGCGCTGGGAGAAAGCGACCTGATCTTTAAGACCGACTTCGGCGGCAACGTCATGTCTATATTGAGTCCCACCGTCATCACCGTCACAGACGACTGGACCGTGTTCGAATCCGATCCCATCACCGTCTCCCCTTCCTCCCTCAGCGACGACCTGTTCGGAGATCTGGTGCTCTGCATGGATTTCGCCCAATGCAACGGATTCACAGGCGGATTTAAAGGCATTCAGATAAAGAATTCGGCTATATATGTAAACAGCGCCCAGAGCCCGGCGACCGAGGCTCCTACCGAGGAACCCGAGCCGGAACAGACCGGTATACCTGAGGATCCTACAGAGGCTCCGGACCCCGCTGAAACTGCCACGGGCGCGGTACCTGCCGAAGCCACCGGAAACGCTTCCGAAGGCGATAACGGCAATGAAAACGAAAAGAAAAACGCGGGCGTCAATCCCGGCGTGATCGCGGGCATAGTCATCGGCGTATTGGCGGCGGCAGGTATCATCGCGGCTGTGATAGTTGCGGGCAAAAAGAAGAAGCGCGGATAATGAGCAAAAAAAGGACCCGTAAAATAATACTTTTGATTGCCTTGATCGCCGCAGCATCGCTGTCGGTGTCCTCATTGGCGTCCTGTTCAGCCCGAAGCGGCAGTTCCGATCCCACTGCCCTAACCGACCCGACCGGAGCCGGGTTTATAGTGGTGACGCCGGTCAATACCCACGGTTCGGACAGCACGGCCGAGCCGCAGGAGACGCCTCAAAATCCGTCGTTGACCGGGGAGCCCTCCGCCACAGACGGGCACGGCCCGCAGACGTCAACGGAAGGCGTAAAAAAGCTCGACCTTGACCCGGAACTCCTCTACAGCAGGAACGTGATATTGAAAGATATCGATACCGGCGCCGTACTCTACTCCCTTTCCCCGGAGGAAAGGATCTTCCCTGCGTCACTGACCAAGATCATGACCGGACTTCTGGCCGCGGAGCTCCTGCCCGGCGACAAAGACTATACGATCACTCAGGAAGTCATGGACCTGGCGGACAGCCTCGGGGCCTCCACTTCCGGTTTCAGCCGCGGCGAGACTACGGATAAAAATGGCATAATCGCGGGTATCCTTATGGCTTCCGGCGCGGATTGCAGCTTTACGGCGGCGATCGAGATCGCGGGCAGCGAAGCGGGTTTCGTCGAGCTGATGAATAAAAAAGCGCAGGAGCTGGGGATGGCAAACACTCATTTCGTGACGTGCACCGGGCTTCACGACGACGGCCACTACACCACGGTGAGCGACCTGGAAAAATTGACGGAGCACGCCATTAAAAACGAGCTTTTCGCGTATTTCTTCGGGCTCGAAACCTACGCTGCGAAAGTTGAGCCTGCGCATCAATACACGTTCAACATCATAAGCACCGTGTTCACGGGCCTTGGCTCCTGCGATCTGGGCAAGGTCGAGGTCAGGGGCGGCAAGACCGGCTACACCAGGCAGGCGGGTCTCTGTCTCGTAACGTACGCCTCGTACAACGGCCACAGATACGTGCTCGTCACCGCGGGCAACGACGGCAATACCAAAACTGAAAAGTATCATTTTATTGACGCGCAGACCGTATACGGCGCGCTGCAGAAAGAGGCCTGAAAAATGGACGGTTCGGATCGCAACGAAAAACTTAACGTAATAATCACCGGCGGCGCCACAGGCATCGGAAGAGCCTGTTCGGAGCTGTTTGCCGAAAAGGGATACAACGTGGTGATAGGATACAATTCTTCGGCCCCGGAGGCCCGGGAACTCGTGAAAAAACTGCGGGCAAGCGGCTTCAGCGCCGTTTCTAAAAAAGCGGACCTCTCCCGGCCTGCGGGCGCCGGAGCGCTGGTGGAGGCCTGCCTTTCACGTTTCGGAGCTCCCGACGTCCTGGTGAACAACGCGGGGCTCGCCCTTCCCCAGAAGCTCATTACAGAGACGTCACCGGAAGAATTCCGGGCGGTCATGGACGTCAATATCGGCGGCACTTTCAATATGTGCCGCGAAGCGCTCCCTCATATGATCCGGCGCCACAGCGGCGTCATCGTCAACGTCTCCTCCATCTGGGGGCGGATCGGCGGCTCCTGCGAAGTTGCCTACAGCGCGTCGAAAGGCGCCGTGATCAGTTTCACGAAAGCCCTAGCGAAAGAAGTCGGTCCCGCCGGCATCCGTGTCAACTGCGTGGCCCCCGGCGTTATCGACACCCGCATGAACGCCCATCTGGACGAGGAAACAAAAAAGGCGCTGGCAGACGCAGCGCCGCTTTGCCGTCTGGGAACTCCCGAAGAAGTTGCCCGGGCCGTTTATTATCTTGCCTCCGATCAGTCGTCCTACGTCACCGGAGCGGTACTGGACGTCGACGGCGGAGGTATCTGATCTATTTAACCGAAACCGGTATTGCCCTCAGATCTTCTCGATCTTTTCTTCTATCTTCGAGAGCCAGTCTCCCTCGAAGAGCTCGATCATGCCCTTGTCCACCGCGGCGGAAAGCTTGGGGTCCATAGGCACGCAGGCAGTAGTGTCGACGCCGAATTTTTCTGCGGTCTCGTCTATCCTGCTCTTGCCGAATATTTCTATTTTGCGGCCGCAGTCGGGGCAGATAGCGTAGCTCATGTTTTCCACCAGCGCCAGCACGGGTATGTTCATCAATCCGGCCATTTTAACGGCCTTGCCCACGATCATGGACACCAGGTCCTGGGGGCTCGTCACCACCACGATACCGTCAACGGGGAGTGACTGGAACACGGTCAGAGGGACGTCGCCTGTTCCGGGAGGCATATCCACGAACATATAGTCCACGTCTGCCCACATCACGTCGGTCCAGAACTGCTTGACCGTGCCTGCGATTATAGGTCCGCGCCATACGACGGGATCGGTCTCGTCTTCAAGCAGCAGATTGAGGGACATCACGTCTATTCCGGTCTTCGTCTTCACGGGCAATATCCCGGCGCTGCTGCCGCTGGCTTTCTCGTGGAGCCCGAAGGCTTCGGGGATCGACGGCCCGGTCACGTCCGCGTCAAGTATGGCGGTCTTGTATCCTCTGCGCCGCATACCTACGGCCAGCAGCGACGTGACGAGGGACTTCCCCACTCCGCCTTTTCCGCTGACGACGGCGATCACTTTTCCGACCCTGCTGTATTCGTTAAGAGACTCGTGCATATCCTGAGGGGCGTTCCTGGAAGGGCAGTTCTCTCCGCAGGACGAACAGTCATGTGTACATTCGCTCATAATTAATTTTTCTCCTGTTCTCTGTTCTTCTTACGGTCATCATCAGTTCCGACCGGCGCGCTACGTAACGCGCTCTTTGTATTATATACCTTCGGTCAATTATTTTGAACCGTTTGTTTCGGACGTTTTATCGTCGATCCGTTATCGCTGTTTTTCGTATGTACGGTCAATGCAGCAGGTCGCTCAGCTTTTTTGAATAGAAAAAATCGTGTGTCAATTTTTCGTATTCGCTCCAGAGAGGCAGCGTCCTGCACTGTGCCGCCCTCGGGCAGGCCTCCGAATTTTCCGCCAGGCAGGCGACCACAGGCATCGGTCCTTCGGTCTTCTCCAGTATCTCCCCTACCGGATAATCTTCCGGAGCCCTCGAAAGCACGTATCCGCCGGTCCTGCCGCTGGAACTGTTGACCAGCCCGTTTTTTACGAGGTCGCGGACGATGGTCTCCAGGTACTTTTTGGATATCTCCTGCCGAAGGGCAATATCGCTGAGAGACACCGGTCCGTTTTTGTCGTTTTCGGCCAGGTCGATCATCACCCGCAACGCATATCTTCCTCTTGTAGAGATCAACGTTCAACACCTCCGCTCCTGCAGCCGGTATTATACTACCCCGTCGGTAGGCAATTCAAGCGGTCAACCGCCGATACTTTTCTGCCGTTTTTTGTCCGGCTCCGAAAAAACATTTTTAAACACCTATTGACGCAGTAGGCGTTTATCGCTATAATAGCGTGGAACCAACCAATTTCGGGGAGGCAGTTCAATGAAGATCTACGCGGACAACGCGGCAACGACAAAAATGAGCCAGACGGCCATCGACGCCATGATGCCATATATCACCGATTATTTCGGCAATCCGTCCAGTCTGTACTCAGAAGGCCAGAAGGCCAGAGAAGCCATCGAAAAAGCCAGATCACAGATCGGCCGATGTATCGGCGCCGAGCCCTGGGAGATCATATTCACCTCCGGCGGCTCGGAATCGGACAACCAGGCCATATTGACCGCCGCCCGGCTCGGTGAAAAAACGGGCAAAAAGCATATAGTTTCCGACACGATCGAGCACCACGCGGTGCTGCATACGCTGAAAAAGCTGGAGAAAAACGGCTTCGATGTGACCTACGTTGACGCAGGCGAAAACGGGATCGTCAACGCAGCGGATATCGACGCGGCGATACGTGAGGACACCTGCCTGGTGACCGTCATGTTCGCAAACAACGAAATAGGCACGATCCAGCCCGTTGCCGAGATCGGACGGATCTGCCGGAGCCGCGGAGTCCTCTTCCATACAGACGCGGTACAGGCGGCGGGACACCTGCCGGTCAACGTAAAAGAACTGAACGTGGATATGCTTTCTGCGTCGGCCCACAAATTCAGAGGCCCCAAGGGCACCGGTTTCCTGTACGTGAGAAAAGGCATAAAGCCCTGCGTGCTTATTGAGGGCGGCGCCCAGGAAAGAGGCAGGCGGGCAGGCACAGAGAACGTTCCGGGCATCGTGGCGATGGCCGCGGCTTTCGAGGAGGCAGCGTCGTCCATCGACAGGATCAACCCCTCGATCATACGGATGCGGGACAAGATCATCGAAGGCCTTTCGGAGATCCCGCACTCGGCGCTGAACGGAGACCGGACGCGCAGGCTTCCCGGCAATATCAGCTTCTGTTTCGAGGGCATCGAGGGAGAATCGCTGCTCCTGCTACTGGACGACAAGGGCATCTCCGCCTCCTCCGGCTCCGCGTGTACGTCAGGATCGCTTGACCCCAGCCACGCGCTGCTGGCCATCGGGAGAGTCCACGACGTTGCCCACGGATCGCTTAGGCTGACTATTGACGAGAGCATCGGCGACGAGGAAGCGGACTACATCGTGGCTTCGGTTAAAAGCGTAGTTGAATACCTGAGGAGCTTCTCCCCTGTCTGGAGAGATCTCGTTTCGGGAAAAACAGATTTTATACTTTGAAAGATAAAAATAAGGGAAAGGCGCGGGAACGTTTATCAGGGACGGCCGCAGGCGGCGACCGCAAGGGACGTTTACATGCGCCGAAGGAGGTATCTATATGGCTCTATACAGCGAAAAGGTAATGGATCATTTCAGAAATCCCCGCAACGTCGGAGTGATCGAAGACGCGGACGGTATCGGAGAGGTGGGCAACGCCAAGTGCGGAGACATCATGAAAATGTATCTTAAGATCGACAACGACACCGTCACCGACGTCAAGTTCGAAACTTTCGGCTGCGGCAGCGCCATCGCCTCCAGTTCCATGGCGACGGAGCTCATTAAAGGGCAACCCTTGAGCGAGGCGCTGAAGCTTACCAACAAGGCGGTGGCTGAGGCGCTGGACGGCCTTCCGGACTATAAGATGCACTGTTCGGTCCTGGCCGAGGAGGCGATCAAGAAGGCGATCGACGATTATTATGAGAAGAAGAAAAACAACGCGCAAACGACTTCAGGAGGTCAAAATGAGTAATTCTGCAGATAAAAAATATAGATTCGAAACGCTCCAGCTCCACGTGGGCCAGGAGCAGGCGGACCCGGCAACAGATTCCAGAGCCGTGCCCATATACCAGACCACTTCTTACGTTTTCCACGACAGCGCCCACGCGGCGGCCCGTTTCGGGCTGGCGGACCCGGGCAACATTTACGGAAGGTTGACGAATTCGACTCAGGACGTGCTCGAAAAGCGAGTTGCTGCGCTGGAAGGCGGCGTGGCGGCGCTGGCCCTCGCGTCCGGGGCGGCGGCGATCACATATTCGATCCAGGCGCTGGCCCAGAAAGGCGAACACATAGTTGCCCAGAAGACCATCTACGGCGGCAGCTACAACCTGCTGGCCCATACGCTTCCCCAATACGGAATTGACACGACTTTCGTTGATATCCACGATATCGAGGCGGTCAAGGACGCCATACGGCCGGAGACCAAGGCGATATTTATCGAAACGCTCGGCAATCCCAACAGCGATATTCCGGACGTCGACGAGATCGCCGGCATTGCCCACGCCCACGGGATCCCGGTGGTCATCGACAACACTTTCGGCACTCCTTTTCTGATCCGTCCCATAGAGCACGGGGCTGATATCGTGGTACATTCCGCCACCAAATTCCTGGGAGGCCACGGCACCACGCTGGGCGGCATCATCGTCGACAGCGGCAGGTTCGACTGGGCCGCTCACGCAGACAGGTACGCTCCAATAGCGAAGCCTAATCCCAGCTACCACGGCGTCTCTTTTGCGGCCGCCGCGGGTCCTGCGGCTTTCGTGACTTATGTGAGGGCCATCCTGCTGAGAGATACGGGCGCGGCCATCTCGCCTTTTAACGCGTTTTTGCTGCTGCAGGGTATCGAGACGCTTTCGCTGCGTCTGGAGCGCCATGCGGAGAATACCAAAAAAGTGGTGGAGTTTCTGCGGAACCATCCGCTGGTGGAGAAAGTGAACCATCCTTCCCTTCCGGACCATCCCCAGCACGCGCTTTACGAGAAATATTTCCCGAACGGCGGAGCGTCAATATTCACTTTCGATATCAGGGGCGGCCAGGCGGAGGCGTGGAAATTCATTGACGCCCTCAAGATCTTTTCGCTGCTGGCGAACGTGGCGGACGTTAAATCGCTGGTCATTCATCCCGCTTCGACTACTCACTCGCAATTGACCCCAGAAGAGCTGGAGAGCCAGAACATCCATCCAAACACCATACGGCTGTCCATCGGCACGGAGCATATCGACGATATAATCGCTGACCTGGAGGCGGGTTTCGCAGCGCTCCGTTAGATCGGCGAAAGGAACAGAATGGCATTCTGCCCGGCGGATGACAGGCAGGGCAAAAAAGCGCACAAACAGGACCGGTATTGAATTGCCGCCGGAATTGCTTCATAATAGGCGCGGCAGGAAAGATCAGCCGCGAGGCAACGTTTTCGGGAGAAAACGCTCCGACAAACAGATCGAGGAGGATATCATGAAAAAGATCTATAAAGGCACTTTGGAACTCATAGGAAACACACCTCTCGTCGAGGTGGTCAACATAGAGAAGGAGCTCGGCCTGGAGGCCACGCTCCTCGTCAAACTGGAATATTTCAATCCGGCCGGCAGCGTCAAGGACAGGATCGCCAAGGCGATGATCGAGGACGCGGAGGCCAGGGGGCTCCTTAAAGAGGGTTCCGTCATAATCGAGCCTACGTCGGGCAATACCGGCATTGGCCTGGCTGCCATCGCGGCGTCAAAAGGTTACCGGATCATACTTACGATGCCCGAGACCATGAGCGTGGAGCGGCGTAACATATTGAAGGCCTACGGGGCGGAGATCGTGCTTACCGACGGATCGAAAGGCATGAAGGGCGCCATCGCCAAAGCTGAGGAACTGGCTGCGGAGATCCCCGGCAGCTTCATTCCCGGGCAGTTCGTTAACCCGGCGAATCCTGCCATCCACCGGGCCACCACAGGTCCCGAGATCTGGAACGACACCGAAGGAGACGTGGATATATTCGTTGCCGGAGTCGGTACCGGAGGCACTATCACCGGTACCGGTGAATTCCTCAAGTCCGTTAAGCCTGAGGTCAAGGTAGTGGCGGTGGAGCCTCAGAGCTCTCCCGTTTTGTCCGAAGGAAAGTCCGGGCCTCACAAGATCCAGGGTATAGGCGCCGGCTTCGTGCCGGAAGTGCTGAACACCGCGGTGTACGACGAGGTGTTCCCGGTGGCCAACGAAGACGCTTTCGCCGCTTCCAAGCTGCTGGCCAGGAAAGAAGGCATCTCTACGGGCATATCTTCCGGCGCGGCGCTCTTTGCGGCGGTCGAGCTGGCAAAGCGGCCTGAGAACAAGGGCAAAGTTATCGTAGCACTGCTTCCCGACAGCGGAGACAGATACTATTCCACTCCCCTTTTCACCGAAGCGTAAGTTCTGCCCGGAATAATGAAGAAATGATGCCGCTGCGCTGATGATGTCGCTTCGCTAATGATGTCGTCCCTGCGGGACTGATTGAGGGATAAATAAATTCCGCTGTATTAGTGAGCAAATCGAACGTCATCATGTGCGCAGCGCGCATCTTTCTTTTTTGTTCTTCGGGAACCCCGGTCAATCGTATTTGAATTCCGCCTTGAGGAGCTGCTCCAGATTTCTTTCGGCAATGACAAGCACCACTGCGTCAGGCTTTTCTTCCGCCACGTATGTAAGATCGTACGGCATGTTCCCCCGCAGGTACCGGACTGAACCGAAGTAACCGGAAAGCAGCGGAATAAGCTCCGACCCGAATGAATCTCTGTAGACGATGACGCTCCCCTGCTTTCCTTCGCTGAAAGTCTTTATATCCATGTCCATCATCGAAACCGGCTCTTCTGCGTACTCGAAATCCGGGACCTCCGCAAAAGAGTAAGAATCATCGGTTTCATTGCCGCCGGCAGTGATCCTGCGGGACGGATAAAGGAGTTTGTACAGATCCCCTCCGGTATTGCCGCTGCAGGTCAACTGCCTTGACGCGTATGCGTCTCCGTCAATACCGTTTATTTTTCCGGTCAAATAATCCGAGACTACCGAAGCGCCCGTGGCGTTCCAGTGCGTATCCGTTTTATAATACAGATACGTTTCGGCGTTTGTTTGCTTCCAAACTTCCGGAACGTTTTCGATCCTCTCACGGAACGAGCCTGCGAGATCAGGCGCGTTGACGTTCTTTTTGGCCAGTTTGTCCAGAAGCAGTTCCAGGTTAGACCCGGGATCGCCTTTTTTGTAAATGCCGGGCATCTTTTCGGAGTAAACCGTATTTTTATTAGGGGCAACGATGAGATAAAAATCTGCTCCGTTGCCGCGGCAATACTCGTCCAGGCCGGCGATCTTTTCCGCCAGCTCTTTCAATTGCGCTTCGGTCATCCTTCCGGCGCCCGTATAGTCGTTCAGCGTTTCGCTGTAGAAGAGCCATCCGTCTTTGCCCGCGATCACCTGACCGTTGCCGGAAACGCCGAAGAGCTTTCCCAGCGCCAGGTCTTTCAAAGTAACGGCTTCATCGGTATAGGCAGTTCCGCCCTTAAATACTTCGGTCCCTCCGCCGGATACTTCCATGATCCCGCAAAAAAGAACGATAGCAAAAAAGAGAGCGATACCGGTGATCGAAATTACTGTCTGAGCCTTCTTCATAAGGTGCCGCCTTGATCCGCGTTGTCCGCGGCCCTGCGCCGCGCGATCTGTCCGGATTATACTATAAAACCGATCAAGGCACAATCGGCAAAAACGTTTTCCGGCTCGCTCATTAAAACCTTTACAGGCGCGATCATGCTATTGTCCCGAAACAGTTTTGGTGGTATAATTTCGGTCAAATAAGTATGTCGCGGGTGCAGAGATGAACAACGTTCTTGATTCCGGATCTTATAAAAAAGAAACTGCAATTCTTCAGGAGACCCTTCCTCCCAAAGGGTCAAACGTATATTTTATCGGCATAGGCGGATCGAGCATGAGCGGCCTGGCCATGATGCTCAGTTCCTTCGGCTATAACGTCAGCGGTTCCGACAGGTCCGCAAGCTCCGCCACCGCGGAACTCGAGAGCAGAGGCATCAAAGTTTTCATCGGCCAGAAGGCGGACAATATCACCGACGGCATCTCTCTGGCGATCTACACCGTGGCCGTAGGCCTGGACAACCCCGAGATACAGGAAGTCATGCGCCGCAATATCCCTCTCGTGGAGCGCGGCAAGTTCCTTGGAATGCTCTCAAGAGCATACAGGTATTGCGTCTCCGTTGCCGGTACCCACGGCAAGACCACCACCACGGCCATGCTTGGCGCCATCACAATCGAATCAGGCATAGATCCCGCCATCCATCTGGGCGGCACGTTCCCTCTCATAGGCGGCAGCGTTCGCCCTTCCCAGGGCAATTATCTCATAACCGAAGCCTGCGAATACCACAAACATATGCTCGAACTGTCATCCTTCGGCGCCGTTTTGCTGAATGTGGAATCCGAGCATCTGGATTATTACAAGACCGACGCCAACATCGACGCCGCGTTTTCTGAATTCGCCGCTTCCGTCTCCCCCGACGGCTTCCTGGCAGTCTGCGCCGAAAATCAGCGGGCAATGCAGGCCGCTTCGTCCTGCCGTGGCAAAGTGGTGACTTACGCTTTGGCGAAAAGCAGGACCGGGGCCGAGTTCGAGGCGGACAATATCGTTCTGGGCCAGGATCACACCGTATTCACTCTGCTCCATTACGAAGAGCCGCTTTGCGAAATAAGCCTTAGCGTTCCAGGCATCCATAACGTGCTGAACGCCGTTGCCGCCTCTTCCGCCGCCTGGTATCTGGGCGCCGGCATCGACGCCATAGTTTCCGGCCTGGGAAAATTCACCGGCACCGGCAGGCGGTTCGAGAGAAAGGGCAGCGTCAGAGGCGCTCTCCTGGTCGACGACTATGCACACCATCCCACGGAAGTCAGGGCCACCCTTTCCGCGGCCAGAGACACTGTGGGAAAAGGCGGCAGGATAATCGCCATATTCCAGGTCCACACGTATACGAGGGCAAGAGATTTCGAGGACTGGTTTGCCAAATCGTTAATAGAGGCCGACGTTATCGTGGTCTCCGATATCTACGCCGCCAGGGAAAAAGATCCCGGAGACGTTTCCGGAGCTTCTCTGGCCGCATCCTTCAAAGCAAAAGGCCTCAACGCCTCCTATATCAGCGGTTTCGAAAACATCGCCGAATACGTAAGCGGTATCCTGAGACCCGGCGACCTGATAATCACTCTGGGCGCCGGAGATATCAATAAAGTGCTGCCTCTTATAAAATAAACGAGATCGTGCTGCGGCCCTCACAGGCCGGAAACTGCTGCCCTAAAGCGTCCTTCCCCGTCTTACCTGATGGCGAAGGCGCTTTTTTTAGCGTTGCTCATACGGTTTAATATACTTATGGAACCTATTGCCACGCAATACTGCGGCTCTTCGGCTACGACGGCGTCGATGCCGGTGGTCTTTCTGATCAATTCGTCGAATCCGGTGAGCAGCGCTCCGCCTCCGGTCATAAGGATGCCTTTGGTATATATATCCGCCGCCAGTTCCGGAGGAGTCTCTTCAAGCACCGCCCTTATTCCGTCCAGAATGGGCATGGCGGTACTGATCAGCGACTCGGAAAGTTCGGAAGAAGTGACTATATGTTCGGAAGGCAGTCCCGTGACCATATCGCTTCCGTGCACCTCGGTAGAGTCGTTTCTGACGCCCTCGTAGAGGCAACCCACTTCCATCTTCACCATCTCGGCTGTGCTGTCTCCCACCATCAGATTATGGGCTCTTTTAAGATAATTCTTAATGGCCTCGTCAAAGTCGTTGCCGGCCACCTTTACGCTTCTGCTGGCAATGATGCTGTCATATGAGATCACGGCGATATCGGTGGTGCCGCCGCCTACGTCCACTACCATGTGGCCCGAGGGGCGCGATATGTCGAGTCCCGCTCCTACCGCCGCGGCCAGTGGCTCTTCCACCAGGAAGACTCTGTGAGCTCCCGCGTCCTGCGCGGCCTGTTCCACGGCCCGGCGCTCCACGTTGGTAGTTCTGCTGGGGACGCATATGATCACGTCAGGCAAAAAAATGCGCTTCAGAGGGTTTTTAAGCGCCTTTCCGATGAAATACTGTATCATCTTCTTGGTGATGGTAAAACTCGAAATAACGCCGTTCTGGATGGGTTTGACAGTGCTTATATCGCCGGGGGTCCTTCCCAGCATCTCCCTGGCCTCTTCTCCGATGGCCACGACTTCCCTGGTGTCGTTTTTAATGGCGACGATAGACGGTTCCTTAAGGACGACGCCCTTTTTACCTACGCACACCAGCACGGTGGCGGTGCCAAGATCTATTGCCATGTTCTGTTTAAAAAATCCCATATCTCTGACCTCCGCGTCGTTTCGCGTCAGTTATAATACCACATCGCCGGTTTTCGGGCAACGAAAAAACGCAACTTTTTTTTGCAAATTCCATTTCATCATTCAGGGGCAGAACGAGAAGGACAGTTCCCTGTGCCCCAGACTGACCACGTCTCCTTTCTCCAGCCTGTAATAAAGTCCTTTGGATATGCGTTCTCCGTTAAGGTACGTGCCGTTCAGAGACCCGGCGTCTGACAGAGTATAGATCCTGCCGTTATAACATATGGTCGAGTGCTCTCTGCTGACGTAAGGGCAGCGTTTCCGGAACAGTTCCTCGGCATACTCCCGCCCTGCCGGGATCCTGTAAAGGACATCCTCCCGGACAGTTTCCCTAAACGTTTCCTTTCTTTCCTCGCCGGTGTGAACGGGCGGCGGAGACGTTCCCGGATCCCGTGGCTTTCCCACCACCCGCTGCTCCAGCCACCCCGGCACGCCTGGCCTGATCTTCGGATCGCTTAAAGGTTTCAACACCCTCTTCCTGTCTTTGCCCATGCGCAGCGCGGCCTTTTGCTTCTTGAGCCTTTCGGACAGTTCGGTCATAAGACCCGCGGCGCGCTGGACGTATTGACGCACGCGACCGGAGCCCGTGGCGAAAGCCTCGAGGGCATTAACGCTCCTGTCAAACAGCGCCGGAGGAAATATCCTGTCCGGACCGTTTTTTTCGTATTCGGCAAAATCTCTTATCACGTCGGACAACGCGTTTATGGCGCTGTCCCGGGAGTCGAAAACGTGCAACGAGACGATGGCCAGAAAATCCGTCAGCTGGTTCGACCCGTCCTTCGGTTCGCTGCTTCCGAGAGGGTAGATCACCTCGGTATCGTCGATGCCATTGCCTATAAAAACCGCGTCCACGTCCCAGACGCAGCCGGAGGGATCGTATCCCGCCCCGGAGACGGAAATGTAATATTTTTTTATTCTCTTCAGCAGCAGGATAAAATCGTCCGTCCTGAAAATATTCTTGCCCAGAAACGTCTTGAGAGATTCCCTGTGCCTTACGTTGATGACGATGCCCTCCTTGGATTTCTGAACGTCCGAAGGAAGGTATATGCCGTCAACGGCGGCGCAAAGCTCTTCGAATCCTTTCCTTATCTCTTCCGGATCCGAATCGGACAAATAAGTTATCCTTATGCTGCTTCGTTCTTTTTCAAGTTTCATAATCGTACCCGCAACCGGTTTTTACGTATCGGGCGATACGCCCTTCGTTTACAGATCGTCAATGGCGGAATCCGTCTTTTCCTGTATCTTGTTAAATATCTTCGACGAGACGTTTCCTATGAAAGTGCGGAATATGAGGGCCAGCGCCACCAGCACGGCGATTATCAATATGACTTCTATCGTCCCCATTCCTTCGGTGCTCCTGACGATCCTTTCCTTGACCCTTTGTTTCAGATCTTTGAAATAAATATAACTTTTTCTGCAAATAACGTCCGCGTATCTTTTTATCCCGGAGATCCTTTCCACTGTTTGTCACCTCCTTCCGTTGAATTATATAAAACGTTCATCCTTCTGTTTTAAAGCTCCGTCAGCGTCATCACCGCAGGGGCTACCAGCAGTACGATCAGGGCGACCAGGATCAGCGTGGACGGTATCAGCAACAGCGTGGTTGCCTCGTCAGCCAGCTTCATACAGATATATTTCCTGTTGTTCCTGGCGGTCAGCGAAAGGTCTCTTAAAAGAGCCGCTATCTCACCGGAACCTTTTTTATAATTCTGTACGATGGCCGCGGTAAGTGTGCTGACAGCCGGAGAGCCGCATTCCGAAGCCAGTTCTTCGAAAGCCTCCACCGGGTCTCCGTACTTTCCCGCGTCGATGCCTTCGAACAGCATTTCTATGTCCCTGTATAAAGGCCTGCCGAGATCCGCTCCTGCCAGGGCCCTTCTGAGCGATTCCCATACGGTCATCCCGGAGGACATGAGCAGCGACACTCCGATAAGATAATCGGCCATATCGATCTCGTACAGCTTCAATTCCTTTTTCTTCTTCCTCTTTTCAGCGAACACGGGAAGAAACCGGAAAACAGCCGCAAAGGCGATCGCGCAGCAAACGGAGAATAGGACGGAATTGCCCGCCGCAAGGGACAGCGCAAACCCGGCTGCGAAACCGGTGATCGTCATAAAGATACTTTTTTTGTCCGCCGGGCCCCTGTTCTTTTTTTCCGAAAGTCTTTTGTTATTCGGCATATCTTATATCCCCCAGCAGTTCTCCCAGCACCAGCGCGATCACGATCAATCCGGCGCTTACTGCCTTCACGGTCAGTCCGGCTCCCGTATCCAGACCGGCCAGGTAATCTCCTGCAGTGAGGCGCATCACGGCTATCATCACGAAGGGCATCACGGTCACCACCCGGTTGTTGTACTTTGGAAGATTAAGTGTCCTGGTGATCTCCGCCTCCACGTCGTTCCTGATGCGCATCCCGGCGGAAAAAGATCTGACCAGTTCGATAAGATTGACGCCGGCGGGGATGCCGTATTCCAGAGCCTGGCTGAACAGTTTTATATCGGAGACGGGTACCCTTTCTGCAAATTCGGAAAACGCCTTTTCCACGGGAAGATTCAGCTGTATCAGTTTGGCCATCCTTTGAAATTCCGGGCGGATATGCCTTATCTCGCTGCTGTCGCCAAGGGCGATCTCGTTGACGCACTGCTCCAGCCTGGCCCCGGAAGAAAGCGTACCGGATAACGTTACGAGGCAGGACACAAATTCTCTTCTCACTGTTCTTTCATAGGCTTTTTCGCATTCTTTTCTGACTTTAGAATATACCGGAAGGAGGCTGGCCGCAGTCAGGATCACTGAAACTGTCGTATCCGTAAACAGTACGAATGCCGACAGAAATACCAGGCCGCAGACGCCTGCGGTTATCCCCCATACCGCCGCGGCGTTCAAATTATATTTTTTGCGCTTAAAAGTTCTGTTTACCTTGACCATTTCCGGGCTCCTTATGAAACGCGTGCGTCTGTAAGCCGTATCTCTCCGTCCCTGATCCCGTCCACCAGGCATATCTCTCCGACATGCCTCCCATTTTCGTCTCTAACCAGATGGACGAATATATGGATCCCGGACACGATCATCTTGCGGATGCTCTCGGATGATATGTTCCCTGCCCAGAGCGCCATGGTCTCCAGTCTTACAAGCATATCCGCGGCACTGTTGGCGTGGGCCGTAGACATACATCCACGGTGGCCGGTACAGAGTGCGGTGAGCATCTCGAGAGCCGATTCGTCCCTCACCTCTCCGATCAGGATATTGTCCGGGCGCATTCTAAGGGCAGCTTTTATAAGGCTTCTCATCTTTATTTCGCCCCTGCCCTCGGAATTAGCGTTTCTGGTCTCCAGCCTCACAACGTTTTCCTGGAACAGCCTCAGTTCCGCCGAATCCTCCACGGTGATTATGCGGTTTTCGGGAGGTATGGAAGAGGCCAGCATGTTCAGGAACGTGGTCTTTCCTGTGGAAGTGCCTCCGCCTACTATGATATTTTTCTGATCTCTAACGGCCTTTTTAAGGAAGGCGGCCTGCGCCTCCGTCATGGTGCCGTTGGCGACGAGTTCGTCCCAGCCGAATGGCTTTTCGGCGAATTTACGTATGGTCACTATGGGACCGTTCAGAGCCACTGGAGGCAGCACCACGTTGATGCGGGCGCCGGTGGTGAGCCTGGCGTCTACTATCGGAGAACTTTCGTTGACGCTCCTGTTTACCCAGGAGATCATGGTCTGTATGAAATTGAAAAGTTTGTCCCTGTCGTCGAACCGGGCCTCGGTCTTTACCAGCGATCCGCTTCGCTCTATAAAAACGGCCTCGGTGCCGTTGATCATGATCTCGTTGACCGCGGGATCGTCCAGAAAAGGCTGAATGATGCCGAACCGGCGCCTGCTGTTATATATGGCGTTCCTGATATCCGTCCGGTCTATGCCTATGGCGGGTATCCTCTTCTCCAGGCTGTCGAGGCAGTCGTCTATCAGCTCTTTCAGCTCTTTATCCGAATAATTTCTGGAAAGATCCATCCGGGAAGATAGATTTTTATCGACGATATCAATAATATGCCTGCTGTCCACCGGTATCATCCTTTCGTTATTTTTTACTGCGAAAGTGTTCCAATGTCCGCCGCACATTCGATGCGTCTGATTTTTAACGGTGAGCTGATTGTACCACGCGCCAGGCGTTTTGTCAACCGCTTTTTCGAAATTTTTCTGCAAAAAATTATAAAAAACGCCATTTTAGGCGGCAATAAATAAGCAATTACTAATATTTAAATACTTAAGTACTATTGCTTTTTAAACAGTATGTCGGACAACGCGGCGTACTCTTTCACGCCCAGCATCTCGCCCCTGATCTTCTGATCCAGGCCAAGTTCGTCCAGCGCCTCGGAAACGCGCTCTTTCGTGATGCCGGGGATGGAAGCGTTGGCAACGGAGTTCAGGAACATTTTCCTTCTCTGGGAGAAAGCGGCTTTGACCAGCCTGAACATATTGTCCCGGCTTTCGGGCTCCACAGGCCTTTCTTTGTAGACGGACATATTGACCACGGCGGAATCGACTCCGGGCCGGGGCACGAAACAGGAGGACGGAACCTCGAAACAGATGCGGGCGTCGGTATAGTAAGCGACGGCCACGGATATTGCCCCGTATTCACCGCTTCCGGGAGGCGATACCAGGCGCCTTGCCACTTCTTTCTGGACCATAAAAGTCAGGGAATCGAGGCGGGAGGCGTACTGCTCCAGAAACATCATTATGATGGGCGTCGTTATATAGTAGGGCAGGTTTGCCACGACGCGCACGCGCCTGAGTTCGGGATGTTCGGCCTGCAGGCGGTCGATGATCTCCCCTATATTCACGCGCATTATATCGCCGTAGATGACCTCCAGGCCGTCGTGCATAAGGCTGAGAGAATCCAGCGCGGGAGCCAGATCACGGTCGATCTCCACCGCTGCCGTGAGTCCCGCTCTTTCGGAGAGTATCTCTGTCATCACGCCCAGGCCAGGCCCCACTTCTATCACCAGGTCCTCGGGCCCCACGCCCGCGGCGTCGACTATTTTTTTTACTACAGTAAGATCGGAAAGGAAATTCTGGCCCAGGGATTTTTTCGCCGAAATACCGTAAGAAGCCATGATGGCGTAAGGTGAAACGCGCTCATGACTTCCATATTCCAGTCTTTCGGTCTTCTCTCTTTCAGCCTGTTTGCTCATACCGGTACCGGCCGGAGAAATCGCTCCGGTCAAATATCAATCGTCCATAAATACGTAATAATCCGAACGGAGAGCGAAGATATCCACGCTCTGATCTTCAAGAATATAAACGTTGACGTAGCGTGCGCCGAAAAGATTTGCGTAATCGAGATATTCAACGAAGAGATCGACCCAGTTGCCTTTGACGTGGCCGCCGATGTCCCAGGCGATGGCGTATCCATAGTCGCCTATATCGCTGTAAGGGCATTCGATGTAGAGCTTGGTGCCCAGAGGTATGACTTCGGGATCCACTGCCACGATGCCGGGCCTGTTCCTCTCGCCTACGTAGGTCTGATAGCCCCATTTGGCGTCGGGAATGTACGCGGTGCCCCAGCATTCGATGCATCTCTTATAATCGATGCGCTCGCCTCTGGAGTTGGAGAAAGAGCTTCTGGAACCGTAGGCGATGCGCTCGTTGGTCTTGGATACTTTAACAACGTCGGAAAGTTCTTCGGATACCAGCACGCCGTTCTCATAAGTGAGGGTGTAGGTCCTGGTGATGGAGCCGTCTTTTCCCTTTGTAAGGGTGTAATACTCGCCTTCCATCATATCCTCATCCCACACGTAGAGCGTCTCATAAGGGACGGTCTCGACTTCGGTCCTGGTCTCGCGGACCACGCGGATAACGTCTATATTCATTCCGGAAACAGGCTCAGCGTCCAGGTCTCCGCCGTTGACTATATCGGAAGCGCCTACTTCTATATGCTGCTCCTCCAGCGCCTCGCCTACGGTGAGGGCTCTGGTAAGGAGAGAATAGGTGTGTCCGTCCACGGTGACGCAAAGATTTACGGGAGGCTCGCTTTCCACGTACTCGGCGGGATCTTCCTCGTCGGAAAAGCCACCGTCTTTAAGCTCGTCGTCAGCGGCAGCGTCCGCACGGTCGTAATTCACGAGAGTCTGGCCGTAGCCCGAATCCGTAAAGCGGATATTGACGCCGCCTTCGTTTTCCGTGGCAATAACGGTATCGTCAGCCATTTTAGCAGCCCGGTTGTACGTAATAACGCCGCACAACGCGATGGCGGCCGCGCACACGAAAGCGAAAATGCACACTTTCACTGCGGGAGTCAATATATTCTTTTTCTTCTTAGTTTTTAACTGCTTCAAGAGTAACCCCTCCGGTCCATTTGCTGCCTGAAATAAAGGGGACAACAAATCGGTCGAATTATACAGTCGCGCCGGATATTTTGTCAAGCTTTTTCAGGCAAAAATGGCGTTTTCGGGATGATTTCAAGGCCGTTTTGGCGGCCGTTGCTTTATCAAACGGGCGCACGGCAATTTTTAAATATTTTCTTCCGGGAGTTTTCCGCATACCACCCGGTCCATAAAAGCCACGTCTTTAGTCACCGACACGCCGGAGAACCCGTTCCGGGTCAATATATCCGAAACGAGCCTCCCCTGCTTCTCGCCTATCTCGAAACACAGCCAGCCCCCCGGCTTAAGATGGTCTTTCGCCTGCGAGGCAATAGCTCTGTAGAAATCCGCTCCGTCCCTGCCGCCCTTAAGAGCTATCTCTGGCTCGAAGTCCCTGACCTCGGAAGGAATGGTATCGTACTCATCTTCGGCTATATAGGGAGGATTGGAAACTATGACGTCGTATATCCGTCCGGCTGGCAGAGCTTCGAACAGATCGGACAGCACCAGATCTATATCGCATGAATAATTATCCGCGTTGGCCTTCGCCACTTTGATGGCCTCCGGGGACACGTCGGAAGCGGTGACGGCGACGTCCGGAAATTCAAGTTTCAGGCTGACGGCCAATATGCCGCTGCCGGTGCAAAGATCCAGCACCCTGATATCCGTCAGTCCCGAAGCCTTGACCGTACGTATGCGATCAGCGGCTTCCTCGAAAAGGCACTCCGTATCAAGCCGCGGGATCAGCACGTTGGGATCCACAGCGAACCTGCGGCCCAGAAAAGGAGCGCTGCCCAGGGCGTACTGCACCGGTTCTCCCCTTTTCACCCGCTCTATGACGTTCTCTAAAGCGGCGGCGTCGTTGTCCGAGACAGGCAGTTCCGGATTGGTGGTCAGCCAGGTAAAGGACCTGTCGAAGTATGAACACAAAATATAAGATACCTCGTTGACCGCGCTGCCGCGTTCTTCGCTGTTCTCACCGAAGGCGGCGGCGTACAGTTTTTCGAGGTATCTTCTAAGTTCGAGAAGAGTCATCAGACTTCCTCCCGTATTTCCTCTTCGGCGGCAGAAACAGTCTGCCCGGCAGCCTCTGCCACTGCCTCTTCCGCTTCCTCTTCCGTTGCCACTGCCTCAGCCTCGGCCGTTTCCGCTTTCTCTTCCTCTCCCAGAGAGGCGTTCTCGCCGCCGGCCGCATCGTTTTCGACCTGTCCGGGCTCCGTCTCGGGCTCGGGCTCCGTCTCCGGCTCTTCGGTCAGATATTGAGAGTAATCCACTTCTATCCCTTCGAAGGCCAGCGCCTTTCCAAGGGCAACGATGGCCACTTCCATCATCTTGTCGTCCGGCTCTTTAGTAGTGAACCTCTGCATCAGCAGTCCGGGAGCCCTGAGCACTTTAGTAACAGCGTTTTCGTGCTTGCTGCAGAAACGGTTGAACTCATAAGAAATGCCCATGATCAGAGGCAGCAGCGCCAGCCTCACGCCCAGGTTGGCCAGGAATCTCAGCACCGTATTGGCGATCTGGACGTCGGAGAACCGGGGCACTATAGAGGTGATCAGGATGCTTATGGCCACCACCACGAACAGGAAGGCGGTGCCGCAGCGGGGATGGAACCTGGTGCATTTACGGACGTTGTCCACCGTGAGCTCGTACCCTTTTTCGTAGCAGGTGATGGTCTTATGCTCCGCGCCGTGGTACATATAAACTCTTCTGATGTCCTTCATTGCCGCGATGCCCGCCATATAGCCCAGGAATATGATAAGGCGGATAACGCCTTCCACAAGGTTCTTGACCATATAAGGCACGTTTTTGGGCAATATCAGGCTGGAGATCAGCAGCGGCAATACCATAAACAGCACCACAGCCAGCGCCACGGCCAGTACCACCGAGATGCCCATAAAGAGGCCCATGGCCTTGTCGCCCAGTTTATTGTCAAGCCATTTCTCGAATTTGGATTTCTTTTCTTCTTCCTCTTCCTTTTCGGCTTCCGTCATAGCCACTTCCGCCGAATCGAAGAGCGCGCCCATACCGCGCCTGAGGGAATCCACGAGGCTTACCACGCCGCGCACCAGAGGCAGTTTAAAGAATTTGTTCTTTTTGCTGAGGGGCTCCGTTGCCCGCTCTTTAATGACGAGTTTTCCCTCGGGGTCCCGGATGACCTGGCACTCTCCCTTGGGGCCTATCATAAGTATGCCCTCCATAAGGGCCTGGCCGCCGCAGGAGCAGACCGAAGGCGCCCTTACGGACTTTTCTTCAGCGTTGGCATTCTGATGAGATCTATCTTTTTTAGACTTATATACTCTCCTGTATCTTATCTGTATCGCTCAGAACGCGG
>JAEFAM010000014.1 GCA_016287565.1 Clostridia bacterium | reverse complement strand
GGTTTGACGCATGAGGAAATAGCGTTTATAGAAGCACAAGTTGAACCGATGGAGTAAAGACCTGAGGAAAAGTGCTATTGGAACGCGCATTTAGTTAATTCTGGTGTTGATTTCAGCCGCAATAATAATTGTGGGGCACATTGCAGGTTCCGGTGTGTGTCAGAATATTGGCTATGGCGTTTTGGGCAGTAGTATTGTTAGTTTTATTGTAATGCTGTCGGAGTATTTTACGTCAAAACGTGAAACATTTGAACAATACTATTTAGCTGCGCTGGAAACCAATAACCAGTTTTTGAAATGCAAATATGAGCGTTTAACAAGATTAGATTTCGCACTTGCGGAGTTAAAATGGAATTATGATGCACATCAAATAATTCAGCAGATTACGCAAGAGAATTTTGTTGATAAAAACAGAACGTTAATTGATGAAATCTGCAGTTCATTGCGTCTTCCCAATAACGAACCGCGAGATGACAAAATGGTCGCGCAGTTTTTGGCGATGTTTGAAAAACGGGATATCGTGTTGCGGCAAATCATGTGTGAATACCTTTCTCTCGCGGATTATAAGAAGACAGAATTTGAAAACGCTTTTGGCAACTTCTATTTTATTCTCGACATTAAAAAAAGACGAAAAGAGATTTATAGCAGTATTCATAGCCCAATACAAGAGAAGCAGAATGAAATACGAAAACAGTGCATTCATATTGAGGGATATTTATCCAAGAAAATAACAAATGCTCCTGTAATCTATTCTTATCTCAAACAAGCAATCGATTTATTATATGATACTAAGACAAGTGAATCCGGAACCATAGTGTATTCTGAGTTTACTCACACGATTTCGGATGAGCTTGAACAATTGCGTTGTGGTATTTATCACGAAGAATACCATCAGACCGATCCATCTCCGGTTTACGCAGAAGGGACATGTATTAGTGACTTTATAGACAAGAACACATGTGTCGAATTCACCACAAAACCGATGGAGTAGAGAAAATAGTATGAAGAACAAACACAAAAAACAATTAAAGGTTTTCAGTTTGATAGGTCTGTTACTGGTTTTGGGCGGGCTTGTTATTGATATTCTAATCAAAAGTCATATAATCACAAAATACATTATCGTTAGCGATAACTATATTCTCTATGTTTTTTCTCTTATTTTCACAGTCGCTACGCTTGGTTGTACTTTGTTATCAATAATTGTCGGAGTTAGTAACAACAGAGTGTTGGGGTTGCAACTTAGAGAAATTGTCTCTTTGGGCAATTCGCCTTTGAAGATAGGGAATATGATTGTTAACACTTTTTCTTTGGTAATCCTTTCAATTCCACTATTGGCTATCGAATGTAATACTGCAATCACTTTGTTAGCTATAATTCTAATAGTTTTTATTATTCGTAATACTGTTGTATTATGTAAAATTGTTTTTAACAATGATTATACTAAAAGAATTGTATTATCTTATTTGGATAAATCGGACACAATTAAATCCGAGTATATTCAGTATTGGATAACTTCTCTTTATACTGCTATTAATGAGAATAATATTGCTGATGAAGAAGAATTGCTTTCTTTGTTAAATAAAGCCGCAAGAAGCCAAAGCGAAATCTGTAATCAAATCGGGAAGCAAATATTTTCATTATTTTCAGAATCATATAAACATCAGTCGTTTGTTGATTCATATAGAAGGATTCTAAGATTAAATGATCCATCAAAAACTTTTTTTGATGAAAGAACGACGGCATTTAATTATATTAAGAACTTAAAATATCAGAACCCAGAAATAATCGACAAAATCAATCTTGCAGCGTTAATAGAGGATATAATTATATGTGACTTTTTAAGTGACGAAGAAAAAACGAATATTTGTTACTGGTTCTTTTCCGCAATATTGGATAACAACAATATTATAGAAAATGATAAATTAAATATTGTTTACAATGGCTTTTGCGCATTACTCTGGTTAGATGATGACTTTGGCTCTGGACAAGCAAGAGTAAAAACTGCAATCATACTATTTAGAAATAAGGTGCTTCTTGCTGAGGATTTTGAATATGGAAAAAAGATTTACATACGATTAATCAAAGCAATTTATACCAGAAACCAATACAGAACATCTAAATATTTATCTTCTTTGTTATCACAAATAGTTCGGATGATTTATTTTTGGTCATTTTTGGAACGGGAAACACTGTCTGAGTCTCGTCGTAATCTCATCGAAACAATTCCTGATTGTTTTGTTGAAACTATGGATAATGCCTCGCTTTCTATAAGCTTTTTGATAGAAAGGCATCATGAGAAAATGGTAGAGTTTTTAATCAAGGATGTCTTGAATCCAAGCTGGTCAGATCCTCTTGATTATTTTCCAGACCTTCTTAATGGGAAAGCTCTTGTTTGCACACCAGAAAGTAAAATTAAATTTGCTCTATGGTTTTATTCTATTTGGGGCTACGGTTTTAGTATTTTTCCTATAAAACTGGAAAACGCTGATTCTCATGAGAAATTGTCTTTATATAAGAGCATTTATACGGCCGCCTTTCAAGAATTTGAATTAAGCAAGAATCTAACTGACAGTGCTTTGGAAAATGTTCAGAAAATGCAACGGTTATTTCATAAAACTAATCGCCTGCCTCAAAAATATCTTAGCTCTTCATATGACAATATCAATAGTGAAATAGCTCATATTAACGATATACTGAATGACGCCGAAAAATGTACTGTTCCAACCATTAGGGACGAGCTCTTTAAAAGGATGAATGATCATCCCGAAATACCGGTAGATGAAACAATAAACTTAGATCATTCAACCGTGTTTCAATTTGCACCATTATTATGCTATAAGAGGGCGGATTACAATAGTTTTAATATTTATTATTTGCAATCGACAATAACAAGTATTGTAAACACACTTATTGATAAAAGATTGCAACCTGTAGCAATTAGTTTTGACATAAACGGTGTTAATACATTAAAGAACGTATTACGTAAAAACAAATACTCGTATCGGAATTATACTTTTTATGACGACTGGGGTCTTGATGGGACTGTTCGCAAGACTGATGATTATAAAGAATTAGTTCCGATAATTGATGCAATTACGTATAAGCGCAATTCTTATATTCATAGTTATCTATTTTTAAATGTTGATGATATAAAACTAAACTATAGCATTGAAGAAATGAGATTTGAAGAGTTGGAAGGAGATGTTTTAGAAGAGTACCTTGCGCAATACCGAGTTGCTGATGAACAGTATAATATTGATGGCGCTGTTTATAACAAAGTCAAGGCAATCGAATACTTTAAAGAAACAAGAGCATTATTAATTGCGAAACTAAAAATTGAAACGAATGTTAGCAACAATTCCGGTTTTAAAGTTATATTTGAAAAATAGCAAGTTCGATAATACTGCTTTCACAAGTTATTTTAATCACTATTCTTTTGGAGCATATCTAATTATCATGGAGAGATAATTATGCAAAAAACATCCATACGAATTTTTGAAGATATACCGGTGCGAGCTGTTTGGGATGACGAAAGTTCCAAATGGTGGTTTTGCGCTACTGATATTGCAGAAGCGCTGACCAAAAGTAAGAATCCACGCTCGTATTGGAACAAAATTAAAAGTCGTAAAAGTGAGTTGTCGACGATTTGTCGACAACTGAAATTAAAAGCGCGGGATGGCAAGTTTTACAACACCGACGTTGTGGATGAGACCGGACTGAATACTGTCATCGCACTGATTCCAAGCAAAAAATCTGAAGTTTTCGCCCGCTGGATGAAGAATATGGAGACCTCACTTGACGAAAAAAGCAAGCAAAAGACGTATGAGCTTTTTGAAAGTGGATTCATTAACAATATTGAAGTCGGAACGGTGAAAGGCTTACAACAGATTCACGGATATATTTTTGGCGGACTATATGATTTCGCCGGGCAGATTCGGACGCTCAATATCGCAAAGGGCGGTTTTGCCTTTGCTCCTGCTATGTATCTGGGTGGGGCGCTCGCGCATATCGAAAAAATGCCCGAGACCACGCTCGAAGAGATCGTCAACAAATACATTGAAATGAACGTTGCACATCCGTTTATGGAGGGCAACGGCAGAAGCACCCGTATCTGGCTCGATCTGATTTTGAAGAAAAATCTGAAAAAAAGCGTTGACTGGAGCCTGATCGACAAAAAGGATTATCTCGCCGCCATGCGCGAAAGTGTATCCGATCCGACGAAAATATTAGAACTGATAGAAAACGCCTTGACCGATGATATCTATAACCGCGAGATCATCATGAAGGGCATTGATTATTCTTATTACTACGAGACCGAGGAATAAGATATCTAAACAAATTCCTATTTCAGATGTCAAGGATGTGCGAATATGAAAGGAGCATTGTGATTGTATCGACTGATATATATTATTAGCTTTCTTATAAGGCAGTTTCTATTGCCAAATCCGTTTGCTCCGCTGGGAGGCAACGCAGAGATCATAAACTTGCTTGTCGGCGGAGCGTTTGTACCTCTGTCATACTTTATGACCGGTTTTATCTATGATAAGGGAAGTGAACCTGCGATAGGCAGTATTCTGTTTCTTGTGGTCTATGCAATCAACACCGGGGTGACCTATCTCGTATGTTTAGCGTACCCTTTAGTATGGTTAATGATCTTGATTGGAGCCGCATATTTTGCAATATTTGTTTTTCTCTCTGTAATCATCCGAAAAAACTGGATCTGAGGTTAATATGAAAAAGTGGGAATTAGCAAGATATCTTATAGATGCAAAAAAGTGCGTAGACAGCGTTTTGTATATTGGAGAACATGCAGAAGAACTGCGCTATTATGATCTCAAGACGCTGATTGATGAAAAACGTAACACCTTTTATATAAACTGCTGTGCTGTCATAGAACACACCATTGCATCCAAAACTCAGCAAAAGAAAACGCTTTGTAGCAATGATACTATCGTTGATCTATTGTTCCGTGAAAGAGATAAAAACAGCGCCCATAAAGACGAGGACTATATCCCGCAAGAATTCAATAGGATTGCTCAAATAGCTGAACAAATGAAAGCACAAATCATTCATGTTCGGGAAATCTGCGCACATGATATTCCAAAAGAATTGACTCTCGATTTTGTTTCTCATGACAAGGCATTGTTTCGGGCGATCCACAGATTGTTGGCAAAGGACGAAGATAAAATTCTTGATGAAAAGCATCCTTTACGAAATGCGGTGAATAATCCCGACAGAGAATACAAGTCTTTCAGTATTCTTAATGACACCATTGATCTTAGAACGATTCCTGAAGACAAGAAGAAAGAATATGCGGTCGTTTTGAAAGAAGGAATAAACTTTCAAGAAGGTATTCAAGAGCGTCAAGATTTTTGTATCAGAATGAACTTGCTTTTTGATCAGAACGTCTGGTGCTCCGTGAATGAAAGAGAGTATAAAAAAGTCGAAGAGCTAACTAAACTTCGGCCAGTTTGTTCTGATATTGTTTGCTGCTGTATTGACACCCCCTGTCGCTGTGAAAGATCAGTGACTCTTTACAGATTTAAGATCAATGACGATCAGCTGGATGTTTACGCTCTTGCCCCGCGGTTTCCCTCTGGCGTAGAAGAGTCATATATGTGGAGCATTAAATTGACGTCCGTCGATGTGAATGGTATTTATAGCAACTATCTGAAAAGTGTCAGAGTTCCTTATCAAGACGGGAACTGGCTGGAGTTCACAGTAGATGCCCACAAAGAATATTTTTCTATTAATGCAAGTGGTAAAACCGGTTTTATCTGGGCCAATTCGATCATGTTTAATGATACCACCCGGACCGCCTACGCCCTTTGTGTCCTGGACGGAGTGCCTTGCCTCGCCCTTCACGCAGAGGAAGAAAAGGCCGTTGTCAATGTCCTGGCCGCTAAGCTCAAACGCCAGCTTCGTATACGGCTCGTCCGACGGGTTCAGCGGGAAGCTGCGGAAGGGGGAGAGTGTCCGGACAACCTTCGGCGAGTGCGCTTTCAGTATCGCAGCAATTCCGGTCCGCGCTTTCGCACTCGACGCCAAATGATATCTCCGCGTCTCCGTCAATTGCCTTCACCCAGGCTTCGGCAATATATTTTCTGCCTTTTTTCAGCGAAATGATGTCGGAACGCTGCTTTATCCACCCGTCGCGGAGGACAACAAAATTGCTGCCGCACAGGCTTTCTTCCGGCCTGTCTTTAACATATTCGCAGTTTTCGCACTCCCACCGGCAGGGGAATCCGCGCCCGAAAACAGCTTGCGGTTGTTAAGAAGCTGGGCCGAAATTCCGCCGATATACCCTTTGCGGGTTATTTCCGCGTTGATGCCGAACAGACCGTCCTCGAAGGCCGGTCCGGGTGTTCCAAACTTTATTGACGCACTTTTTCTACCATCACTCGCCATATATTGCCGCCTTTCTCAAAGGTTCGGGCCGTTTTGATTTTTGCCACGGTCCACCTACCGGCGGGCAGGCTTTTCCGTGCTGTCACACTGACAGAACCGCGCATCCGATGGCGGACAGATATTGCCCGAAATCCGTCGTAAAACAATCCTTTTGAAATATTTCTGCGGCAAAATCTGCGATACCTCTGATCCGGCTCATTCCTCCGGATATCAGGATCCTGTCCGCACTTATTTTACTGAGCAGCGCTTTCGCATTAGTCAATATCTGCCGGATCACGGCAACGGCGATCTCTTTTTCTGTGCGGTTGTCAGCGATCATCTCCACGATCTCGCTCTGAGCGAAAACGGCGCAGGTGGACGAAAGCTTCACGTCCGGGTACGTATTGCCCGTAAGATCGATTTCTCCGAAGGGCAAGCTGATCTGAGCCAGCACGTTTGAAAGAAACATGCCGCTCCCGGCAGCGCATTTTTCATTGACGAAGAAATCCTTTAACTTTCCGCCCTCATGAATTATAACTTTCGTGTCTTGGCCGCCTATGTCGAGTATCGCGCCGCTCTCTTTTGTAACGTGCCAGCCGCCTTTAGCCAGCGCGATCAGTTCGTTCACATTTTTAACGCCGGGCACGTTATTCTTTCCATACCCGCAGGCGACGGTTTCGGCATCCTGGTACAGCGAGCAGAATTCCGCAAGTTTGACTTCGAAATAATCCAGTTGACGAAGTTGTGTCTTCTCGGCCTGTAGAGATATTATTTCGCCGTCCCGCGTTACGCAATATTTTGTATACGTTGACCCCACGTCAATGCCTATTCTGAACATACGGTCTCCTTTAAAAGCGCCAGCTGAGCCTTCGCCCTATCAATATTCAGATAGTTTCTGTCGATCATATCGATCTCTATTTCTGCCTGAGGGATGCCCACATTACGCGCTGAAACAAAATCGCATTTGCAGCTTTTATTGTGAAGGACAACGGCACACCGAGCCCCGCTTTCGCGTATGAGCCCGGACAATCTCCGGTCCCGCCCCGCCTGGCTCAGATTTAAAAATGTGTAATTGTAGGCGGAAAACAGCTGTTCATACGGGCTATTTCCGGAATAATCGAGACTCCACCACGTTATATAGTTCGATCCGGTTATGCGAAAACCGTCCAGCAGCTCGGAAAGGTAGCGGTCTTTATGATACCAGAGAGGGTAGCCCAGCCAGAACAGGGGTATGCCGTCGTCAGCGGCGTCTGGAACATCGCGTATCTCGTCCGCCATCAATGTGTACAGTTCGGAGGTGTCAGGCTTGCATCGCGCAGTTATGAGAAAATTGATGTCGTCGAACAGCGTTGTGGCCTTTACTTCTTTTGAAGACAGAAAGCTGATGACTCTGTTCCAGGCATTGACGCTTCTGACGCTGGCGTCAATATTTGCGGCGAGCTTTGACTCGTCCAAAATATTGCCCGACAATTTTTCCAGCTCCGAGATCAGGCGGAGGTGCTGCGCGTTAACATAATTAAAAGCATTGACCGGGTCAACAGCTTCGCCGGGGTAGTCCAGCACGATCAGCGGTACGTCATATTTGTCTGCCAGCAGATTCCACCAGCCCGGCAATGTGTTGCATTGATTGTTCGTGGCGATCAGTACGTCCGGTTTCGGCGGAACACCCCTGGGGCCTCCTCCTGCGTCGAGGCAGCCATTAAAACAGCATGAATATGAGCAGCAATCCCGGGACATATCGAGCAATGCGCTTCTGTCCAGCATATCCTGTTCTTTCTCGCTGGCGGCGATAACGGCGGCGTAGCTTTCGGGGTAATAATATGAAATATCCAGCGCTTCGAGTATTTCGATCGGTGTGAACGCGGTAACCCATGCGACTTTTCTTTCCGGCGCTCTGCCCTTGGCATATTTTGAAAAGTCCTTATAGTATTCTCTCATTATTTTGGCCTGAAGCCCGAAAACCGACTGTTCCATTTCAGCCCTCCTGCAATTTATCTGCAAACGCTTCCAGCAGCAGGACAGCTTTCGCGCGATCTTCCGAATGGTCCGGCGAGATCTTTACGGAGCTTATTCCGCGTTTATCCAGCTCTTTTTTATAAACAGGGTAAAGATATTCGTATGGTTCGCAATATTTCTGGATGACGAAAATGACGCCGTTGACGTTTTTTTCTTCTATTTCGCTGATGTCGCGGCTGATGAGTCCGCGGAAACTGTTTTGCGTCGGAGAATGACGCATGGAAAGGATATGAGCTGCTATTTCGAGGTAAGGATCGCCCTCCGGATCCATTGGCCTTGCCGAGACGAGTCTGCCGGATTCGGGCAATGAATCTCCTGCGACATTAAGTCCTGCTGCTTCAACATCTTTTGCGATCTGCAGGCACGATAAAAATGATCCGACAATGAATACGCGCTTTTCTTTGGTGGCTGAGCGCTGACCGGTCATGTCGATCCGTTTTTGGGGCGATAGCGGTCCGGCTTTACCGAACGTTTTCTGCTCTTTGAGAGGGAGCTTCAGCATCCCGTGGATGGCGCTCAGATATTCAAAATAAGACAGGGAAGACAGGCGCTCATACGCCCCGAGAATCAGTTTATTCCGCTCATTCACCATCTCCATACGTTCCGGAATGTCACCCAGAGTGATCCCGTAAAACGCTTCCACGCTGCGCTTATAAGTCCTGATCTGATTCGCGTAGAACTCCACACCCGACGGCGTTCCGTCAGAAGGAGGAACAAATTGAAAACAGAATTTTCCGCTGCCTGACAGGTAGCTCATCAACGTTCTGGTGCTGTCGCATGTTTTCGGAAAAACGGCCCCGTCGATATCATGGTCGTTCATCACCTGCGAAATATAATCCGCCGTATATCCGCAATAATGGGCAATATTCCGCTCTCCGGTATAGCCGGTAAACCGGACAGTATCGCATATTGCTTCCGGAACAAATCCGGACAATGACAGTATATTCATCGGTTCCCTTTCAGTCTTTTTTTCGCAGTAAATACGTTTGCTCATCTACCAGGCCTGACGGCTCGGCGGAAGGCCTGACTTCTATCAGCCAGCAGGAATACGGGTCTTCGTTCAGCTTCTCAGGTTCATCCGCCAGTTCCTCATTGACGCGGACGACCTCGCCGTCAACAGGGGAGTACAGGTCTGAAACGGCCTTTATGCTTTCTATATCGGCAAACTTTTCACCCGTTGTCAACGTATCTCCCGCTTCCGGAAGATTTACAAATATGATATTGCCAAGCTTCCCCTGGGCATAATCGGTTATGCCAAGTTTCAGGGTGTCGCCGCACGCGCTGACCCAGATATGATCCAGCGAAAAAAGCCTGTCGTCCATTTGAACGTCCTCCTTGTTTCGGACAATGCGTTGCTCCCGTTTTGCTGTAGAAATAAGTTTTCCGCAAGCTGTGCATCGCTGCCTCTAACACGCGGGAGAGGGTCAATTCAATCTAAATTTGAAGCCTAAACTGCAATAAACTCTCAAAGTCTGTTTTCGTTACAATAATACCAAAAGCAACAGTAAAACAGTAAAAAATCTGTTTATAACGTTTCTGTAAAAAAGGTTTCAATATTATCGGCAACTCTCCCGTCCGCCAGCCTGACCACTCTTTTGCATTCACCGGCAACGAGCGGGTCGTGGGTGATGACGATCACCGTCTTGCCATCCTGATTCAGCTGCTTCAGCAGCTCCATGACCATCTTTGAACTGTCGCTGTCAAGCGCGCCAGTGGGTTCGTCCGCCAGGATCAGGTCCGGATCGTTGACCAGCGCCCGCGCGATCGCCACGCGCTGTTTTTGACCGCCGGACAGGAATTTGACCTTGTTTTTCACGTGAGACCGCGGGAACCCGACCTTGTCCAGCGCCGCCAGTGCCGCTTTCCTCATTTTGCCCAGGGACATTTTCGTGAAATACAGCGGCAGCATCACGTTGAAAATGGCGTTTTCATTGGCCATCAGGGAATAATCCTGAAACACGAAACCGATGCGCGTGTTCCGGATCCGGGCGTTCACGGAATCCCGGGTAAAGTCGATCGGCTCACCGAACAACTCCAGTTCGCCGCTGTCCTGGTTGTCCAAAAGCCCCACTATATTGAGCAGCGTCGTTTTGCCCGAGCCCGAAGCGCCGGTTATGGCCAGCATTTCGCCCGCTTCCACCGACAGATCGACGTTGTCCAGCGCCTTCACCGACATATCTTTTAAAACGAAGGTCTTGCATATGTTTTTAAGGACTACGACCGCCATTTTCACATCTCCTCTATCTTGCGCTGCGTGTACGACCGCCCGCGCATCATAAGCAGCGAAACTGCCGCGATAATAATCAGGAATACCAGGACCGTTGCCGCCAGCTGTCCGAAGCTGCCCCAGGTGAGCCAGATGTTGCCCCATAGCTGCTTTCCGCCGAGAATTGCAGCGAGCAGTACAACAGAATTGACGATCACACCCGGCACGAGGACAACGCCGAACGCGCTTATCAGCAGCGCGGCGCCTTGCTTTCGCGAGCAGCCGATCAGTTCGGTGAGGGCAATGGTTTTGGCTTCGCTGTCGATGGACATCACTATCAGCGCGATGCTCGACGCCAGCGACAACGCCATGATCAGCAGGGGAATCGCGGAATAGGTGTCAATACTGTTTTTCGAGACTGCCCGCGTTCGCGCCTCGATCTCATCCCGGGACTGAATGCTGATATCGCGGTCCAGCAGAGTATTGACCACCGCTGTGCGCGCCTCCGGATCCGCGCCTTTTTCAAACAGTATTACGCCGTTGGACGGGTATAAGATACTGTCGTCGGTGCCGAACACGTCGTGCAAAAAGTTTTTAAGGGGATCATCCAGATAGACGTAAACATCATTGCCGCAGGGCGAGAACATGTTGTACGCCGAGACCGCGTTGGATCCCGTCTGAAAGTTCATGACCGGCGTGTCATCGGGGACAACGCCGCAGATCCTGAACACCGCGCTCTGTGCGTCGCTGCCGATGACCAGCTCCGCGTTGACCAGACCGCCACGCACCGGATCGCTGAAAGCGGACCGCGCGCAGATGAGCTGAGGCAGAGTCAAATCGGTGTCCTTAATAGGGCTGCATTTTGATCCGGCAAAGCAGATCTTCGATGACACCGCCTTAAGATAATACGTGCTGCCGCCGGAAACGAGATTGCCCACGTATGCCGTATATGCGATCTCTTTGACGCCCGGCATGGCGGAGACCGCAGATTCGATATCTGTCTTTTGTCCCAGCGTATCGAAATAAATGAATTCGCCGGATCTTGAAAGCTCGTCCAGCTTGTCCTGATACAGCCGCGGCAGCCGGTACAGTCCGGCAACGTATATCACCGCGAACTCGGCTATGGCGGTTATCAGCATCAGCAGAATCGCTTTCGATCTCAGTTGCCGTATTAATTTCAGTATAAGATGAAGCTTACTCATAATGCTTCACCACCGTCGTATATGAATTTTTGATGTAGTACACAGCAAACGGGATAGAGGAGAACACTGCCGCCAGCACGACTATCCCTACGGCGACCGCGTACTCTTTAAGACCCATCCGGCACCTGGGGATCAGCAGAAAACCGTGCAGGGGATCCCGAATGAAAAAGTGAATGACCGCGGACACCGTCATCACCAGGAACGTCGAAATGATCCGCTCCAGCATCAGGATGAAAAGCGTGTTGGCCTTGCCGGAGCCCAGAATGCCCAGCAGACTGTAGGTGTACCGGTTCTTCTCGGAGGTGTAATTGAACAGGTAAAAGCCGAGCATCAGCACGATCACCGCCAGGATGGAGCAGCCGATCAGATCCACCGAGTTGTTGTGCGCGGCCTCCTCGTAGGTAATACCACCGGTCAATCGGGCGTTGCCGTCGCCGCACAGATCGTATTGCAGTTTTTTCTCTTCGAAAACGGACAATTTGCGGGTGGTGTAGAAAGTCATCCTGTATGCTTTAAGATCGGCTTTTTCAAACCACACGCGTGGGACAACGATCAGTTTGCCCATCGGGTCGTCAATGACGCCCACGACGGTAAACTCCGTATTCCAGAAAGGCAGCCGTATCTTTTCGCCGGCAACGGGGCTCAGATCGCTGGATACGAACACCGCCGGCTCCGCGCCGCTCTGCTCGGTTTTGGTGAACGCCAGTCTTCCGTCCCGGCAGACGTAATAAAGCAGACTGTCCGAATTGCCATAGAACGTGGTGACATAGTATCTGGTGCCGTCCGGCGCGGAAACCGTCGAATTCAGCTCGGTATACCGCTTGTTTTTGAAAAACCGGTTTTGGCAATATGCGTCTGACTCCGCCGCGGATTGTTCGTTTCTGAGCTGGATCACGTGGCGGCACGGGCTGTCGTCAACGCTGTTGACCTCCGAAAAATACGACACGAAGCCGCCGAGCACGGACAAAAAGCTCACGCCGAACAGCAGCGCCGCCGTTATGAATACGATGGCAATGAGCTTTTTGCCCCTGATGAAATCAATTATTATTTTGAACACCAAACCGATATCTTTCATTACTGTCAGCTTGTCGTATGTACGGTTACGCAGTCCTGAGAATTATAGAAATAATAGTCATCATTAATAATGACATTTCCGTTCATTTGATATGTTTCGCCTTCATATCTCACAAATCGTGCTGCGCTGGTAGTAGAGCCAAACTGTTGCTTGACATATTCAGTTCCTGATTGAATTGAGGGACCAGGATTGTAAAAATATGATCCATCCGCATCCTGAATGCCTACCGCACCGTAGCTCCAATAATAGTCAAACGCCTTGACTTTCACTGTGGCAGATGAGTTCTTTTTACCTATACCGAGAAAACCATTCGTTCCCTTTGTGTAAATGCAATCAATTTTTGCGGCGATTGTATATTCATGGCTTGTAGTAAAATCCCAATCAAAGGGACTTGTTGGCGGAGCAGAATGATTATATGCCGCAAAAGCCAAAACAACAGAGCATAAAATTAAAACCCCTGCAAGTGATACTGTTATTAATACTTTTTTCATAGTTACCTCCATTCTTATAGTGTTTTTGTTTAACTTGAAGGATTAGGATTGTTGATAGAAATCAAGTTGGTATAGTACTGCCCATTCTGCGTAGGGTTAGACTAATAGGTTTCTATACAACAACGAGCTTTCAAACCCACTGATACTTTTCCACCAAACTCCAAATGCTTAAAATCAAGGTTTTGTCGGCGTCTCGTTTAACATTTTTACCCGTTTTTTATTGTAAACAACTAGAAAAACAGCAGCAATAACAATCACCGGACCAATAACAATTCCTGAAATAATAGCCATATTTTTAAAATTGTTTGGAGGCGAGTCCAACTCAAGGGAAGCGTCAACTTGTATGGGCTTCACTAGCGATATATCCTGATTTTCTGGATTCATATCAATTTCGTTTGGACACAAATTACGTAGATTAATATCACTAATGACAAATACAGTAATATCAAAAAGGTTTGAATATTCTATTGAACCATCCAAATCTCCCATTTCTTGCATTCTTTCGACAACGCATTTTTGATAGTAATAAAACTGATCTGCAGGAAAAAGGTATTCAGTATGCCCCAACTGACGGTTGGAATAATTGTTATAATACACATAATCGCCCAGGCTGGTTTTGAAGTATATTGCATTTCCATAATGAGATGGTTCGCCCCAGAGCAAATATACGCTCTGGACTTCAATATTTTCGGAAATACCCTTTAACCATCTGTTGTTAATAGCTCGAGAAAGCATATCTGAGTTGAGGTTAATATTTGACGACTTAACAAGCTCGTTTTTCCATTTTACAATTGCACTGTCTACTGTGATATGCTTATTTTTTGCTATAATAGGATCCTCTTCCGGATTGCTCAAAGAGCCCGACGAAGAATAATCCTCAAATAAAGATTCATCAGAAATAAATATGTAGTATTCTCCCAATACTTCAGGACCATCTAATATCTCATCAATGTTATACGTTTCGTCTTGCCCAAACGCAAACGGAATTGCTACATTGAATACCTTCATTGTAATTCCTTTGCCAGAAGAATAAATGCCATCAATTGTCTCTAATTCTGCCCTTATTTCTTCTGAAATATTGAGAGAATCATCAGAGAAACAACTTGCTTCAATAGACAGATTGAAAACCGTCAACACGACAAAAGCACAAAAAAGCATAAAAAGAATGCGTTTCATTTTATACACCTCCAAAAAAGTGATTTCTAATTCCAAACAGGGGATAAACATGATGATGAATAAGACGTTTCAACGACAATCACCCTATCCCAAATTCCATCATCTAATCCATCAGTTGGAACGTCTCCGTTTCTTCCGTTACATATCCACTCATATGATTTAATTATCATCTGTCCATCCGTAGAGGAAACATAATACGTCCATGGATCTGGTTCATTTTCTGGCCACGGGTCATATATTATAAATCTATTCTTGGCCACTCCGCTTTCCTCAACAACAATGTATCCAACAATTAGCGTTGCGTGTCCGCCATTCCTTACATTAGTTAATGTATAGTGGCCACGTGCAATATAAATAGGGTGTCCATCTTCAAGAAATGAAATCAACGCATTTTCACTGTATCTACTAGAGTATAAATCACAAAGATTTAATTCATTGGCATTTATATTGCCTGAGTAGTAGTAATTAGATGCCTTTATCGCGTCTTGAAGATTGCCGGGAGCATCAACTACACTTCCTTTTACTTGTAGTACAGCAGATGGCTGGTCTCTTAAATCTGGCACATCGCAATAAGCGTTAGTTAGCATACGTGCAGACGTTACCCAGCACCAATAGTCCCATCTTTGTCCCTCCAAAACAGTATCAATAATTACTCCAAAGACCCACTCGTCTTTGTAATCTGAATCATTTGTATAAGTCATATTGACGATTGTGTTGTTACTGTTTGGGTCAGCTCCGATAACATAACCGTTTGTCAAATTCCCCGCAGCGTAAAAACAATATGCGCCGGAACTGGTTTTCGCTATGTACCATTTTGTTGAATCTCCAAGTGTTGAATACTGTCTAGTAATGGCTGTTGTGCTATTTAATGATTCAACGCCCCAATATAGATTACTCATCTTGTTCTTTATTGAGTAAAGCCCGCCAGAAATATATTCAATATCCCATCTTTGATTGCTGGCACCGTGGAAAAACCAACGCAACACTTCGTCTCCAACTGAATAACCCGTTGCATCCGCATAGCGTTCTGTACCTTTATTCTTGATAAAATAAGTACCGTCGGGAATCGTGACATAGACAGTACACCCGGCGAGATATAGATTCCCATTAAAAAGCGTATAAGCGGTAATGCCCACTGACGATGTGCTTGCTTTTAGTGCAGTAATCTCGCCGGTGCTGCTCACCGTCGCAACTGAAGTGTTACTACTCATCCAATAAACAGGACCAGATGAAAGCGTAGTCACCGTAGGGGTATACGTGTCTCCCTCATTAATTCTAATAACATTTTCGCCGATAGAAATAATCGGAGAATAGTCAACGGTAACATAGGGTCTGCGCGACGTTGTCGTGCTTTCTGAAGCGTCAAAAGCCTTATACTTGTTTCCGTCAGACTCATCGTAATTCTTAAGCATAAAACCCTGCGAAGCCGTATATGTGCCGTTTCGCCATCCTTTGACCAGGTTCGTAATATCGAATGTGGTTTTTAAACCGTTACTTGGATATTTTGTATCGAACAGGTACCCATATCCGTTTGGACTTGTGTTATTCCACGTCGCAGTCGTTTCGCTCCAAGCGGTTCCGTTATAATAGTACAAATCAACACGCTGACCTGCAGATCCTGACGCTTCGTAAATACTAAAAGAAGCATTATCAATTTGTTCTGCATACAACGATAAAAATGTCGGATTTAAACTATATAAACCAGGAATTCTGACAAGCATACGTCCGGTATCATATCCGTCCGAAATCAATCCGGTATGATTATACAACCATGTTCCCGTATTCAGATTTGGCTTTCCGCTGTAAATCGTCGTGTCCTCAATATACGCAACTGAATCAGATGCCTTTACTTGAATCGTTGGATCAACTGTTACCGGGTATATAGTTTTTTCTGATTCAAGGAACTCTGTCGGAGCAACTATAGTTATAAGCCAGTTGTCATCATCGATTTCAATTACATCAATGTCGCCGGAAGTAAAACGGCCTGCAGCATCGTAAATGTAGATCGAACCAAGCTCAAATCTGTAATCAGAATCCTCGTTCACGGCTAAATATACTCTATTCTCGTCAGAAAACGGAGAAAGTGTTTCTGAGAAAACAATATATTCGAACTCATTTATTCCCTCGTAAGAATTCAGAACGATGTTTTGCTTTACTCCTGACAGGGTTGGGGTAAAATCAAGTTCCGTACCCTCTCCATAAACATCATAATAAACGATCGTGTTATCGCGTATAACCGCGGAATAACTGACGTTCGTATCCACGGGCAATATTGATAACTTATTGTCTCCGAAAACTATCTGTACACCGTTAGAAAAACTGTCGGATATTAATATTCCAACGTTATTCCGCATAGTCGAGTAGCCTTCGTCCGTTTTAATAAGCGTAATATCTTTCTCGAGAATGGTTCCGTCTTCTGCTTCAAATTTAACGTCTTCACCCAGCAAATACAGCCTTCTTGTTCCATCCTCGCGTTCAAAAACATATGTATTCAGGCTCTCTTCCGCTTCAACGCGACGTTTGAAATCGTTTGACAAAAAATCTTTTTCATCAACATATTCCAAAATTCTGCATTCGTCCGCAACAGACGTCAGCTGAGATTCTCCATATACATCGGTGATCGTTTCATACTGTCCAACCGATTCATCAACAGGCAAGGCAATATCTGCCGCTGTATGAACAGGAGCAGCAAGAGTGAAAACGATCACTGCCGCAATCAAAATTGATTTGATTCGTTTATTGTAGGAAATGACACATAAATCTGTCTCCCAAATCTCCCTGCTCTGACTAGTGATTCCGGAAGATTATCTATGTTATTTGCAGTTGCTATCACAAACACGTTTTTGTCTTTTACTTCTTCAAGACACGCTTGTATGACAACAAATTCTTCTTTATTTGAATCGGAACTCTTATTGTCCTCGGCAAATTTATCCATATCATCTAAAAAAACAATGGATGGTGCATTTTTAGATGCTTTCTCGAACGTTTCCTTTATGTTATCAACAAATGATCCGTCCGGTTTTGTTTTTGGGCAAGAATACACAACCCTTCCGCTGCTTTCCGCTAACGTCTTTGCCATTAGTGTTTTACCAAGTCCGGGGTCACCATGGATAAGTAAAGCGTTGGGAATGTTCACGCCTAACTTTTTATACTTTTCTTCATTGATCAACATGTCGCATATACGACCAAGTTCTTTCTTTTCTCTTTCATAACCGATAATTCTGTCAAAAGTGTTCATAGTTCTTTCTCCTGTTCTATTGAAAACTCATTGTTATTTTCTTGCGATTGTGCAAAATGCATCACAGTCGAATATAAGCAATTGTTCGACAACGCATGGATTAAATGATGCATTACCACATTCTTTTTCACATACTTCTTCGATTCCTTCTGGTTCGAAATCGGGATCAATGCCATATATCTCCCGCAAATCCATTTTTGCTCTCTTGATTGCTTTTTCAATCAAATAAATTGATTTCATTTCTTCAGGAGGGGAAAAGCAGATCAGTTCTTCGTAACAGATATAATCGTCCTCATAGTCATTATTAGGAGACAGATCCATTGCTCTAATTATCTCGTTGTATCGATCAATCAGATCTTCAAGCCGAAATAACAGTTGCCGCTCCGGAGATGGATAACTTGGATCAGTCTCACGGCTTGTTATTCGTTTCATCATTGCGTAAATATCCATTTTTGTCGCCTTTGTCTACCAGGGGGAGCAGAGAATGCTCCCCGTTTAGTTTGAATTATGCGATGTAATCATTTGGGCAACAGCGTAGTGAGCAAATTGCCCTGGCCGATCTTATGCCCCGTTCGGTCAAAAGTAGCCTTGCCGTCGAAATAACCTAGCTTATGACCGGTCCTGTCATAAATGACCTGGCGATTTCCTTCGTCTCTGATCTCTCCAAGCTTGTGGCCTGCCCGATCTTTTAGTACTTGTTTCATATTCATTCTCCTTCTTTGGCAATTGTATTAGCGGTTGACTATGTCTGCCGCATTGCCTTTGTGGGAACATAATAGATCGGAACGCGTACCAAAAATGGGACGCAATTGATGCTTACGTGCGTTGTTGTAAATTCTTGACGTTTATGCTCATCTGAGCGGCTCATGTCGCGGGAGGCTCTGTCGCTTTCGAGGGAAATAAATGTCGTGCGACAAAATCCCGGACGTTCTTGCTCATTTAATCAGCCAGCGTCGCAAGAGGCTCCACCGTTTTCGAGGGAAAAGAAGGAAAACGCAGAGATCCCTGATGTTTATGCTCATTTCAAAGGGTGTTCAGAGCAAAAAACGTATGACAACTATTCAAAGACAGCGCGAGGCCTTGTCGTTTTCGAGGATTAGTTGTAAAAATATCCGAGCCCTCGATTTTTTCAAAACAAGCTTTTTTCAGACAGAGCAGATGTGGTAAAGATTCGAGGGAATCTACGAAAAACGTTGAAACCCTCGAATTATTATGAGGAAGCGTGTATGGAGACAGCGCAGCTGCTTCCGAGAAGCATGAGTAGAAACAGAGAAGCCATTTTTGTATATTCGCGCTCATTTCAAGCTCTGCGGCAACGCCCCCTTTCGCCATATTTTTGTCGGTTTTTCGGTCGTCATTCGTCAGCTTTTCGGCCGTTTTTCCTGTTGACACCACCGACGCCGGATGTTATAATTTCACAGATTGATGAAAAAAATTTTCATCCGATCCCAAAATCATTCAGAGTACAACCTTTTGTACCATATCATTCCAAGGAGGTTTTTCAATGGCCACACCCATTATTATGCCCCGTCAGGGACAGTCTGTTGAAAGCTGCATCATTTCAAACTGGGCGAAAAAGCCGGGCGATAAGGTTGCCGAGGGCGACACGCTTTTCACTTACGAGACCGATAAGGCCACGTTCGATGAGGAAGCGAAGATCAGCGGAACCATGTTGGCCGTCTTTTTTGCTGAAGGAGACGACGTGCCCTGCCTCACCAACGTCTGCGTGATCGGAGAACCCGGAGAAAGCTTTGCCGAGTTCGATCCCAACGGCGCGAAGGCGGCACCCGCGGCCGAGGCTCCGGCTAAAGCAGAAGCGGCTCCCGCTCAGGCAGCACCGGCAGCACCCGCTCAGGCGGCACCGGCTCCCGCGGCAGGTCCGAAGTCCGACGCCAACCCCGTCATCATGCCTCGCCAGGGACAGTCAGTCGAAAGCTGCATCATTTCTAAATGGAACGTTAAAGTCGGCGACGTCGTTAAAGTAGGAGACAACCTTTTCACCTACGAGACCGATAAAGCTACCTTTGATGAAGAATCTAAATTCGAAGGCACCGTGCTCGCCATCTTCGCCGAAGAAGGCGACGACGTACCCTGCCTGCAGAACGTTGCCGTGATCGGAAAGCCCGGAGACAGCTTCGCGGAATTCGATCCCAAGGGCGGCGCCGCTGCTCCTGCTGCGGACAATGCTCCTGCCGCCGAGGCTCAGGCCCAGGCACCTGTTGCCGCCGCTGTCGTCGCTGCTCCCGTGGTCAAAGAGGGCGAGAGACATTTCGTTTCTCCCAGAGCCCGCAACTTCGCCGAGAGAGCTGGCGTCAACACCGATTTCGTTGTCGGTACCGGCGCCGAGGGCAGAGTTATAGAAAAAGACGTGCGCGACTTTATTGCCGCAGGCGGAAACACCACGTTTGCCGCAGCCGACCTGGCGAAAGCCGGTATGGAAGGGACCGCGTTTGCCGGAAAGATCGGTACCGCCGACCTCACCGCGAAGCCCGCCGAAGCCGCAAAACCCGCCGAAGCCGCGAAGGCAGAGCCTGCAAAAGCAGAAGCGAAAGACACCGGCGCAGAATACGAGGACGTCAAGATCCCCAACATCCGCAAGGTCATTTCCAAGTCCATGCACGCTTCCCTCTCCACGATGGCTCAGCTCACTCTGAACGCCTCCTTCGACGCCACCAACATTCTGGAGTTCCGCCGTCAGCTGAAGGAAGTCCGGGAGAAACTCGGCCTGGCCAACGTCACCATCAACGACATCATCCTGTACGCCGTATCCCGCACGATCCTCAACTATAAAGACTGCAACGCCAACTTCATCGAAGACGGCACGGTCATGCGCTACTTCAAGAACGTGCATCTGGGCATCGCCGTCGACACGCCCAGAGGCCTTATGGTACCCACGCTGCGCAACGCTAACCTGAAGTCGCTGAACGAGATCTCCCTGGAAGCCAAGGCGCTTGCCACCGCTGCGCAGGGCGGCACCATCAATCCCGACGATCTCAAGGGCGGCACCTTCACCGTTACCAACCTGGGAACCATGGGGATCGAGTCCTTCACGCCTGTCATCAATCCTCCTCAGACCTGCATCCTGGGCGTCAACACGCTCCAGACCAGAGTCAAGGCGGACGGCGCTTCCTTCAAGACCTACCAAGCGATGACGCTCTCCCTCACCTTCGACCACAGAGCTCTCGACGGAGCTCCCGCGGCCAGATTCCTTCAGGAACTTTGCAAGAACCTGGAGAACTTCACGATGCTGCTCATAAAATAATAAAGGCCGGGGACGGGCGCGTTGTCCGTCCCGCCGCATAATCGAAAAGGAGTATTATTATGGCATATGATTTGATAGTTATCGGCGGAGGTCCCGCGGGATATCTGGCAGCCGAAAGAGCGTCCGACGCAGGCCTTCAGACTCTGCTCATCGAGAAGCGCTTCATCGGCGGCGTCTGCCTTAACGAAGGCTGCATCCCCTCCAAAGCGTTCCTTTACTCCGCGAAGATCTACGACGGAGCCGCTCACGGCGAGAAATACGGCGTGACCGCTGAAGGTCTCAAACTCGACCACAAAGCCGTCGTGGCGCGCAAGAACAAAGTCGTGAAGACGCTGGTCGGCGGCATCCAGGCCAAGCTGAAGAAGAACAAAGTCACCACCGTCATGGCCGTTGCCACCATTAAAGGCCGCGACGCGGAAGGCTTCAAAGTCGAAGCCAACGGCGAAGTCTACACGGGCAAGAAACTGATGATCTGCACCGGTTCCGTTCCCGTAACTCCTCCGATTCCCGGCGTTAAGGAAGGCCTGGCCAACGGATTCGTGCTCACCAACAGAGAGATCCTCGATCTCCAGGAGATCCCGGAAAAGCTGGTCATCATCGGCGGCGGCGTTATCGGCCTCGAGATGGCTTCCTACTTCAATTCCGCCGGATCCAAAGTCACCGTGGTGGAAATGATGGACAAGATCGCCGGTCCCACCGACCGCGAGATCTCCGAGATCCTGCTTAAGAACTACGAGAAAAAAGGCATCACCTTCAACCTCGGCTGCGCCGTCACCGGCGTGGAGCCCGGCAAGGTCATCTACAAAAAGGGCGATCAGGTCCTCGAAGTTCCCGCCGACAAAGTGCTGCTCTCCATCGGGCGCCGGGCGTTCACTGAGGGACTCGGGCTTGAGACCATCGGCGTAGAGACCGAACGCGGCAAGATCAAGACCGACGACAAGGGCCAGACCAACATTGCGGGCGTATACGCCACCGGCGACGTCAACGGCTTCTCCATGCTGGCTCACACCGCCTACCGCGAGACCGAAGTTGCCATCAACAACATCCTGGGCAAAAAAGACTTTATGCGCTACGACGCCATCCCCTCTGTCATCTACACGAATCCGGAAGTTGCCGCCGTCGGCGAGACCGAAGAGAGCGCCCAGAAGAAAGGCATCGATTACGAAGTGAAGAAACTGTCAATGCTCTATTCCGGCAGATACGTTGCCGAGAACGAAGGCGGAGACGGAATCATCAAAGTGCTGATCGATAAGAAGTACAGGAACGTCATCGGCGTGCACATGATCGGATACCATTCTTCCGAGATCATCTACGGCGCCGGGATCCTCATCGAATCCCAGATGCGCGTTGCCGACATCAAAAAGCTCGTTTTCCCGCATCCGTCGGTTTGCGAGATCATCCGCGAGGCCATCTTCGAGTTTGAGGACTGACCGCGAATTACGCGAATAGAAAGTAATAATTTTAGCAGAAAGAGGTAATAGAACATGCCAAAATCACAATTTATTGACGAAAACGTCGTACGTCAGCCCGGCTGGGTAAAATTCCAGGACATCCCGGTAAACCAGTACAATAAGACCATCGAAGATGAGAAGGCCAACTACACCAAAGAAGATTTCCTTCGCATCTACCGTGACATGAAGATCATCCGCGAGTTCGAGACGATGATCAACTCCATCAAGACCACCGAGAACTACAACGGCGTGCAGTACAAGCATCCCGGACCCGCCCACCTGTCCATCGGCCAGGAAGGTTCCGCGGTCGGCGAGGCTTACCTGCTCACCACAGACGACTGGATTTTCGGTTCCCACAGAAGCCACGGCGAGATCCTTGCCAAAGGCCTCTCCGCCATCGAGAAGCTCAGCGATAAAGAGCTGATGGACATCATGGAGACCTACTTCGACGGCTCCATCCTGAAGATCGTCCAGAAAGACCAGAAGACCGTAAAAGAGCTGGCTATCGACTTCCTTATCTACGGAACTCTCGCCGAGATGTTCGCCCGCGAGACCGGCTTCCACAAAGGCCTGGGCGGCTCCATGCACGCTTTCTTCTGCCCCTTCGGAATCTATCCGAACAACGCCATAGTGGGCGGCAGCGCCACTATCGCAACCGGTTCCGCTCTGTTTAAGAAGGTCAACCGCAAACCCGGTATCGTTATCGCCAACATCGGCGACGGCGCCATGGGCCGCGGTCCCGTCTGGGAAGCTCTCTGCTTCGCCACTATGGACCAGTACAAGAAGCTCTGGGGCGACGATATGAAGGGCGGACTTCCGATCATCTTCAATATCTTCAACAACCAGTACGCCATGGGCGGCCAGACCAACGGCGAGACCATGGGTTACGAGATCGCTGCCAGGATCGGCGCAGGCGTCACTCCCAACCAGATGCACGCCGAAAGAGTTGACGGATACAATCCGCTGGCCGTTATCGACGCCATCCGCAGAAAGAAAGAGATCATCGAGAAGAAGGAAGGCCCCGTGCTCCTTGACACGCTGACCTACCGTACCACCGGCCACTCTCCTTCCGACGCCTCCAGCTACAGGACCAAGGAAGAGATCGATATGTGGTTCGAGGGCAACGCCACCGACGAATTCAAGAACAAGCTGATCCTTGCCGGCGTCACTACTCAGTCCGAGATCGACTCCATCAACGAGTGGGTGGTCAACCTCATCACCAGGATCTGCGCCATGGCCGCCGATACTTCCATCTCTCCGAGAATGGACTTCATCAAGAATCCTCACCAGCTGGAAGATCTTATGTATTCCAACCAGAAGATCGCCAAGCTTTCCGACGCGAAGCCCGACGTGCTCATCCCGATGGAAGACGATCCCAGAGTTCAGCAGATCGCCAAGAAAGAGCGTTTCGGTTTCGACAAGGACGGCAAGCCCGTTTCCAAACTGAAAGTCTACAACTACAGAGACGGTGTGTTTGAAGCCATCATCAGCAAGTTCTACGAGGATCCCACGCTGGTGGCTTACGGCGAAGAGAACAGAGACTGGGGCGGCGCCTTCGCTGTCTACAGAGGACTCACCGAAGCCATCCCCTACCACAGACTGTTCAACTCCCCGATCTCCGAGGCAGCTATCGTCGGTACCGCAGTCGGTTACGCCATGTCCGGCGGCCGCGCTCTGGTAGAGCTTATGTACTGCGACTTCCTTGGCTGCGCAGGCGACGAGATCTTCAACCAGATGGCTAAATGGCAGTCCATGAGCGCCGGCGTGCTGAAGATGCCCATGGTGCTCCGCGTTTCCGTCGGTTCCAAGTACGGCGCCCAGCACTCTCAGGACTGGACTTCTCTCTGCGGCCACATCCCCGGCCTCAAGGTGGTCTTCCCCGTCACTCCTTACGATGCCAAAGGTCTCATGAACGCGGCTCTCAACGGCACCGACCCCGTCATCTTCTTCGAGTCTCAGCGTATTTACGATAAAGGCGAAGAGTTCCACAAGGGCGGCGTTCCCGTGGAGAATTACGACATCGAGATCGGCGAGCCCGATATCAAGCGCGAAGGTTCCGACCTGACGATCCTGACCATCGGCGTCACGCTGTACAAAGCTCTCGAAGCGGCCAAGATCCTTCAGGAGAAGTACAACATCTCCGCCGAAGTCATCGACGCCCGTTCGCTGGTTCCGTTCAATTACGAGAAAGTCATCAACTCCGTGAAGAAGACGGGCAAGATCGTTCTTGCTTCCGACGCCTGCACGAGAGGCTCCTTCCTCAACGACCTGGCCGCCAACATCACCGAGATGGCCTTCGATTACCTTGACGCGCCTCCGGTCATCGTCGGCGCGAAGAACTGGATAACTCCCGCTTACGAGTTTGACGCAGACTTCTTCCCGCAGACTTCCTGGATCCTTGACGCCATCGATCAGAAGATCATCCCGCTCAAGGGCCACGTGACCACGCCCAACGTGAACTACACCACCAACGAGCTTATGAGGATCGCCAAGAAAGGCGTATGACCGTAAGATCTTTTCAGGGGGCAGGCCGCAGGGGCCTGTCCCCTTTCTTAAGGGTTTGACAAAGGCTCAGCAAAGAGCCGTTGACGCCCTGTTTCAGAGGTTTAAGGTTTTCCCGGGAGCCCCGCAGAAAATGGCAGAAACAGAAGAAAGACGCAGCGAGATATTGACGTTGATCGACCTTAAAGGCGAGGCAACTCTGGCCGAGCTTTGCGGCCGCTTTTCCGGCGTTTCGGAGATGACCATCCGGCGGGACCTCATCCAGCTCGAGCAGGAGGGCCGGATCATCCGCACCCGCGGCGGCGCGGTGAGCATCCGGAGCCTGGGCGATTCTCACGCCTGGCACGGCCAGAGCGGCGAGGAGAACGAGTATATGCTGAGAGCCGGATCCAACCGCGAGGCCAAGGACGTGATCGCCCGCAAGGCGCTCCGGTTCGTGGAGAAAGGCCGCTCGATCTATTTCGACGCCGGTTCCACAGTGATGGCGCTGGCAAGGATCGTTCCGGACGAGACTATGACCATCATCACGAACGGGGTCAACGTGGCTCAGGAGCTTGCGCCGCGCCACAACGTCACCGTCATGGTTCCGGGAGGCACCGTGAACCGGAACACGCTGTCGGTCTCCGGACCGATCTCCGTCAATTTCGTTGACAATATCAATATCGAGCTGGCGTTTATGTCTGCGTCCGGCTGCTCGGTTGATGCGGGCTTTACCGTGTCGAACATTTACGAGGCGGAACTGAAGCACACGGTCATTGCCCGTGCGCGCACCGTCATCATGCTGCTTGATTCTTCGAAATTCGATAAAAGTCTGCTCTTTACTTTGGCGGAACTGGGCCAGATCGACTATCTGGTGTGCGAATGCGAGCCGCCGGAGGATATCGCCGCGGCCTGCAGGGCAAGCGGAGTCACGGTCATTTGATCTTTTTTCGCTGTTTTTCCGACTTTTCTGTTGACTCTTTTTTACGATTGCGTTAAAATCTCCGTATAGACAAAATCGGCAGATCATATCTGTTTATTTTTCAAGGAGGTTTCTATATGAAAAAAGCATTAGCGATTATCCTCGCAGTTGTGATGGTTGCCGCTCTGTTCATTATCCCCGCTGCCGCTGAAGATTATACGCGCGTTGAATCGTATACCGGCGGTGTAGGTGTAGGTGTCTGGACAGGCAATACCGACGGCAGGAAAAACACTCACGGCGCGGCTTTCAACGTCGCTGCAGATTTCCGCTACATTGGTCTTCCCCAGTACTGGAACAGCAACGGCAGCAACCAGCCCCTCGTAACGTACGTCTTTGAACTCTTCAACTACGATACCGATTATGCTACTTCTGTTGCCGGCACTCCCGTTTTCTCTCAGGAAGTTCATCCTGACGGAGACGCTGCCAACGGAATCCAGTTCGATCTCGGAAAAACGATGCCTAAAGGCGCGTACGCTATGAGATTCACCGTCACTTCCGATCAGGGCTACATGGTCCTTCCCGCGGCCAACTCCGCATACTCCAACGTCAGGATCGCCTACACCGACGAAACTTTCGGATTCTATATCGATTTCGTCGAAGCCGGCCTTTCCAACTATTTTGCGAAGATGCCTAACGCCGGCGAAGAGCTCCTTGACGGCGTCCTTATGGAAAAAGGCGGCGAGGCCGTCGACATGAAGGCTGCCGGTGCTTTCGGCATCCGCTTCACCGTTCCCGAAGGATACGCCCTTCGCGCTCTCTTAGGAACCGACAGCCCCACGTGGTCCAACCCCGGCGGCGGCAGCAGTGCCTGCGTTAACATTTACAAGTGGAACAGCGATTACGATACTACCGTTGCCGGCGATTCTCTGGCATACGGCGAAGAGCTCGACCACGCTGATAACGCCACCCTCGTCCTTAACCTTGACAAAGACATTCCCGCCGGTGATTACCTGGCCGTGATCGAGTCCATCGGTGAGAAACCCATCGGATTCTGGTGCAACACCACCAGCGCCGGCGAAGCCACCGGAGTTTACCTCAACGGCGCAGAAACCACCAAATATCCCGGAATGAAATACAGACTCCTCGTTCTCGAGTCTGAGCCCGAGACCACCGGAGAGACCGCTGACTTCCAGCTTCACGGAGCTTCCTTCGATACCATTTACGTCAACGACGTTATGAACTTCGGACAGGCCGACGGCGCTGCTTCCGACAAACTTGACGGCGTAGGCAGAACGATCGACGGTTCCGACGGCAGCGTTCAGACCATCCGCATCCGCGGCTGGATCGGCTTCGAGACCGAGATCGACCAGCTTGGCTACCAGATCAACGGCAAGAACACCTTCGGCGACTATAAAGTCGCTCCCGAAGCTGCCGTTACCGATCCTGCCAACGGCGGTCAGTACGCCACCAGATTCGATATGACCATCGACGTTTCCGAGCTTAAAGGCACCAACAAGATCGTTGCCGTTGCGAAACTTGCCGACGGCACCATCGTGAAGATCGACGAGAACGTCAGCGCCAACGGCGCCGGCACCACTCCGAACACCAGCTTCACCTACATTGGCCCTGCTGACGAGAACGCTCAGACCGGCGATATGTCCGTGGCAATGTTCGCGGTCCTCGCTGTCCTTGCTCTCGGCGCTGCCGTAGTCTTCGCGAAGAAAAGATCCTTCTGAACTTCTGAAGACACGTAAGATCAAATATTGATCCCGAAGACCCGTTCCTTTCCGGAGCGGGTCTTTTTTTCTGTTAATTTTGCAGGAAATTACCGTTTTTCTTAAAAAGAGCAGTTGCAAAGGCAGAAAAACAATGATAAAATTACAGGACAAGTACGGGCATACCGGTTGCCCTTAAAAATCCTAGGAGGTAAAAATATGAAAAAAGTATTGGCAACAATTCTGACGATTGCAATGCTTGTTTCTCTGTTCGCGATCGCTTCCTTCGCCGCTGAACCCGCCCTGGTGATCACTCCCGACGATATGGCTAATGAAGACAATACGTTCGGAAACTGCGCCGCGGAAGTTCAGGAAGAAGGCGGGATCGAGTTCGCTCACGTCGAGACCAGCGGAGACGATCCCTGGATCGTGTTCAAAGAAGTTCCGACGACGGACGCTGCGAACAAGTATGCTGTCATCAAGTACAGGACTAATGCCGACGATTCCTGCGGCACCGGCGCTTTCTATACCAAGATCGCCGAGCCTCACGTCGAGTATGAGCTGATCAAAGACGGCGAGTGGCATACCACTGTTGTCGACCTGTCTGTTGCTGCGGCCGTTAACGGCGGCGGCGCAAACACGAACTGGGACGGCGCGTTCATGAGAATGGACATCCTTAACGGTGCTCCCGTTCTGAACCCCGGCCAGGAGATCGACATTGCTTACGTTGCTTTCTTCGCTGACGAAGCTGAAGCTACCGCTTACGCCAACGGCGCAGCCAGCGAGGCCACCGGCCTTGTCAACCCCGCCGACTATGACGTTTCCTACTTCATCGATAAGACCAACGCCACCAACTGGTCCAACGGAAATATCGGCGAAATGAAGGTCACCTACTACTTCAAGGTAGAGGACGACGGACTTGCCATCGGCGTTGTCGCTGACGGCCTGGATGCCGGCAACTACGTTCAGTTGAACTTCAACCCCGGCAACTATCTGTGGGATACCACCGGCCAGTTCGTTTCCTTCGTACTGGGCGACACTCTCACCGCTCTCCAGCACAACCACGCCAACGGCCTGCTTGACGATCCCGCTCCCGGCGGAGCCGACATCACTTCCAAAGTGAACGGCCAGATCGTTAAGACCGCCAGCGGCTACGAGTTCACCGCGAAGCTGCCCAAAGAGATCTTCACCATCACCGACGTTGCCGGCGCTGACGCTTTCGTGTACGGCCAGGATGACCTGTACTTCGGTATGTTCCTTGTCGCAGGCGGCGGCGGACTGTCTAACCAGAAGAACACCGATTACACCGATTGGACCTGCAAAGGCCTGAATCTGAACGAGTACGTCTTCGAGGGTCACACCCCTGAGACTCAGCCCACCACCGGCGATATGACCGTGGCTATGTTCGCTGTTATCGCTGTTCTTGCCCTCGGCGCGGCTGTCGTCTTCTCCAAGAAGAGAGCTTTCTGAGATCCAAAGCGGAACGCACAAGTTAGTACTTTGTACGAGATCGACCTGCCCTGTCCGGGGCGGGTCGATTTTTTGTGCCGACGGAGCCGCTCAGCAAGAGGCCCGCAAGTTGCACCCGGAAAATATTTTTTATAAAATATGAAATACAGACGGTCCGTTTTCCGTCTGCTTCTGTGTAGAGGTGAGAACTGGTTGAAAGACACCGACATCCTGCTGTTGTTCGACAACAGAAACGAAAATGCGATAGAGGAGTTGACGCGGCAATACGGCGCGAGGCTCCGTCGTACGGCGAAAGGGATCCTGGGAAACGACGAGGACGCGGAGGAGTGCGTCAACGACGCCTGCCTGAAACTCTGGAACAGCATCCCCCCGGCAATGCCCGAGCACCTTGGCGCATACGCCGAAGCCGTTGTCCGGAACGCGGCCGTTGACCTGCTAAGGTCAAGGAACAGGAAGTCGGAGATCCCCCGTGATACGCTGGACTCCGTTGACGGCGGAGAAGAATTGCCGGACCGCGTGAAGGACGTTTCCGAGATCGCGGAAGACGGCAGGATACCCGCCCTGATATCGGCTTTTCTCAGGAGGATCGACAAGGACAGGCGCAGGCTGTTCGTGGCAAGGTACTATTACGAGCGGTCTATCGCGGAGATCTCGGCTAAAACGGGCATCCCCCAGGGCACCGTGATGTCCGTCCTCTACAGGACAAGGAATGAACTTAAGGAGTACCTGTCGGCAGAAGGAGTAGAATTATGAACGAAGAAAAACTGGCCGGATATATGAAGCAGATCGACGCTGACATCGTCGAAGAGTGCGCGGAATTCGCATCGGCGGAAACGGCGGCAGCCGCGGCAGCAGGAGCGTCAGGCGCGATCGGCGAGGCAGGAAAGAAGAACTCCGGAACGGGAACTGACCGCGGCAGGAAAGGCCGCCGGAACGGAAGGAGCGAAAGATCCTGGAAGAGCGTTGTCAGCATTGCCGCCACGGTATTGCTGTTCGTCGCAGGCGCCACGGCAGCCATTGTCATCTTGGCGCGAAGCAGGAGCAAAAAGCCGGTCCAGAGCGGATACGTTGGCAACGAGTTCCCGACTTATGATCCCCGGATCAACGCCACCGATCACGCGTCTGAAACGTCCCTCCCGGCCACCGCCGTTCCCGGCGACCCCTCCGGAACGCTTCTCCCCTCGACAGACGATCCCGGCGTCACGTCCGATCCGTCCCTCACACCGGAGGATACGCTGTTGTACGTGGTAAATAACAAATCGTTATCCTATCCGCGAAGCGAACTGGCATGGAGCCAGGTGCTGATCGACCTCCCTGCGGAAGGCGCGACACCCGCCCCGCTGTACGCTGACGGAATAAATCCGCGCATGCAGATATTGTCCCAGAATATGGGCGCATACACTTTCACGTTCAACCGTGATTCCACGCTCAGGCTCGCGGAAAAACAGGGATTGTACGAATATGGCATCTGCCAATATATGATCTACGACTGCAATCTGGAAGAACTTTATACAAAAAAATACAACTTCTATGCTCCCGTCACCGCCAGCTATGCGGCCAGGGATCTGACCGAGGAACTGGAGCGCATCTACGCCTGGGAGCCCGAACTCAAGGAACCTTATTACGTCTGCGTGAGAGTCTCTTATAAGACGCCAAGCCGGTTTTATACGGAAAAGAACGAGTTCTTTGACTATTACGCGTACGATTACGTTTTCGCTGTCAAAGAAGGTTCCTACGGCGGGACGTTGCCCACAGGAGACGCGACGGCGACAACCGCATTGACGCCTACGGCGACGCCGACTGCCACAGCTGCTCCCGACGTCACGCCCGATCACTCCCTGCCCTTCGTTATCGTCCAGGAAGGTAAAACAATTGCCCCGTACAAAGCCGGAACGGTAAAGACAGTGTCTTTCGACGGCACTGACTTCGTGGTCGAAGACCTTACCGCTTCCCTGGATTTCGCGCAGATATCTGCCTCCGCTCCTATTGTGGATTACTATAAGGACTTTTCTGAATCGTGGACAAACGGAGAACCGACCGACAGTTATTACGTGGGATCCGTTGGCGAGGTCAAAAAATACGACGGTTCAACATATACGAGCATAAGCGGCATTACCGGTGAATTGTCGAAGCTTCGGTATTATCTTCCGGGAAGCGTCGTGCCCAACTCATTAGACGTGATAATTGCGGTCGTCCTTACAGAGAGAGGAGATTATATACCGTCGATGGGCGGATATGAAACGCGCCAGGTGGCATACGTGTTCAGGATCACCTCCGGAGACCCCGTTCAGGCGACGCCCAGTCCGGATCCCACTCCCACGTCCGACGTCCGGATCCAGACGGTATCTGTAAGGATGGCGAGCAAGCTCTTTATAGGCGAACCGGCAAAGCTCAACTGCGACGTTTACCCCGAAAATTACAACGTCGGCAAGGTAAGCTGGAAGATCGTCGAGGGCGGCGAATACGCGCAGATCGACCAGGCCGCCGGAACGGTCAAAGGCATTAAGAAGGGCAGTTTCACGCTGAGAGCCTACGTGGAAGGCACTTCGATCAAATACGACGTGACGATCACCGTCGAGGAGAAAGGCCTCATTTACACGCCCGATACGGAACTTGACCCGAAATATATGCCCGAAAAAGATCCTCAGGGCATTGACGGCGATATTTACGACCAGCGGCGCTACTATCTTGTATACAATATGCGTACTCCCGAGGAAGTGCCGAACACACGGTACAGCCCCTACGTGATGGATATGACGTATTACGTACACCTGTACGGAACGTACGGCGGACTGGACAAAAGCGGCATAAAAGTGGCCTTCTACAACATTGACCGCGAATACGTTGGTTATTCCATAACGAACTCCTCCGGCCTGGCGATGTTCACCGTCAAAAATTCGGAAGAACATAATATGTACTTCTACGTGTATTTCAGAGACCGTGAACCCGATACTTCTCCCTTTTCGAAAGATCTGATACCGGTCCTGAAGGGCGTTAACTGGTATCAATATGGAGTACATGGCGAGACAGGAATGTCCATCTATTACAAGTACTCTCAGGATGCGATCAATCCCGATGACGTCTACACGGTCCGCATCGTTAATAAGCAGTCGGGAGAAACGTTAAGGGCGGATGATAAACTGGGGTGGTTCTTCGTCATGGCGGATTGCAAGCAGTACCAGATAAATCCCGGAGACCCAGACCCTGAAACGGGGATCTCGCGGAAATACATACTCTATTCATGGCCCGGGTTGGAAGATCATATCGACGCTATTTTCTTCGTGGAAGAAGGATACGTCAATAACGAAGCGACGATGGTCAATGATTGCCCCCGGCTGAGTTACAAAGTGGAAGGAATGGAGCTCACCATATACGTTGACAACGACCAGGCGGCGGCCATGGCGGCGTATTGACAAATGTGAGCGAAATTCGACTGCGTCGAGCGAGATTCGTCCTGGCGGACGAGCGAAATTGCCGCTTACGCGGCAGCTAAATTCGCCTTACAGCGAGCGAAATTGGATCCTGCGGATCCGGCGAAATTGCCGCTTACGAGGCAGCACGCAATTTTGCTCGGTCGTAAGACCGAATTTCACTCCGCGTAGCGGAATATAGCTGTGCGAAGCACAATTTCGCTTGCGCGTCAGCGCAGATCTCGCTGACCGAAGGTCAATTTCGCCCGGCCTCAAGGCCGAATTTCGCCCCGTATCCCCCCTCCCTTCCGTCTTGACTTGCCTCACCGATTGCGGTATGATTAAAAGAGCGGCATTGACCGCGCTTAATCAGCCTTGACCGCACGAAAGGGGCAGTTTTTTATGTACGATAAAGTCTCCACAGACCTTAAATTTGTTGAGCGGGAAAAGACCGTAGAAAAGTACTGGAGGGACAACGACATCTTCCGCAAGAGTATTGACAACCGCGCGAAAGGTGAGACTTATACCTTCTACGACGGGCCTCCCACGGCTAACGGGAAACCCCACATCGGCCACGTGCTCACGAGAGTCATAAAAGACATGATCCCCCGCTACCGCACCATGAAAGGCTTCAAGGTGCTGCGCAAGGCGGGCTGGGACACCCACGGCCTGCCGGTAGAGCTGGAAGTGGAGAAGAAGCTGGGAATCAACGGCAAGGACCAGATCGAGCAGTACGGCCTCGAGCCTTTCATCAAAGAGTGCAAAGAGAGCGTCTGGAAATACAAGGGCATGTGGGAAGATTTCTCCGGCACCGTGGGTTTCTGGGCGGATATGGACGATCCATACGTCACCTACGAAAACACGTTTATCGAGTCCGAATGGTGGGCGCTGAAAAATATCTGGGACAAAGGCCTGCTGTACAAAGGCTTCAAGATCGTGCCGTATTGCCCCAGGTGCGGGACTCCCCTTTCCAGCCACGAGGTTGCCCAGGGGTACAAGGACGTCACCGAGCGTTCCGCCACCGTTAAGATGCGGGTCAAGGGCACGGACAACACCTATTTCCTGGTCTGGACCACCACGCCCTGGACGCTGCCCTCCAACGTTGCCCTCTGCGTCAATGCCAACTACAAATACGTGCGCGTCGACGTGGGCGAAGAGAGCTACATCCTGGCGGAGGAGCTGGTGAAGGCCAATATCGATGGCGAATACACCGTCCTGGAAAGCTACACCGGCGCCCAGCTGGAAGGCATGGAATACGAGCCGCTGTACAATTTCAAGCAGCTTGATAAAAAGGCATACTACGTCACCTGCGACGATTACGTAACGCTCACCGACGGCACGGGCATCGTGCATATTGCCCCCGCGTTCGGCGAAGACGACGCCAACGTAGGCCGGAAATACGACCTGCCCTTCCTGCAGCTGGTTGACGGAAAAGGCGAAATGACCGCCGAGACCTCATGGCCCGGCACGTTCTGCAAGGACGCGGACAAGCTGATCCTGAAAGACCTTGCCGACCGGAAGCTGCTGTTCAAGGCTCCCAAATTCACCCACTCCTACCCTCACTGCTGGCGCTGCGACACGCCCCTCATCTACTATGCCAGAGACTCCTGGTTCATCAAGATGACCGCCGTGAAAGACAGGCTCATCGCCAACAACGAGACCGTGAACTGGATCCCCGAGAGCATCGGCAAGGGCCGCTTCGGAGACTGGCTCAAGAACGTGCAGGACTGGGGCATCAGCCGCAACCGCTACTGGGGCACGCCGCTCAACATCTGGGAGTGCGCCTGCGGCCACAAACACTGCGTAGGCTCCATCGCCGAACTCAAAGAGATGTCGGACAACTGCCCAGATGATATCGAGCTGCACCGGCCTTACATCGACGCCGTCAACATCCGCTGCCCAAAATGCGGAGGCCGGATGACCCGCGTTAAAGAGGTCATCGACTGCTGGTTCGACTCAGGCGCCATGCCCTTCGCCCAGTGGCACTATCCTTTCGAGAACAAAGAGATTTTCGAGGACAACTTCCCCGCAGACTTCATCAGCGAAGCCGTTGACCAGACCAGAGGCTGGTTCTACTCCCTCATGGCCATATCCACCCTGCTGTTCGACAAGGCGCCCTACAGGAACGTCATCGTGCTGGGACTGGTGCAGGATGAAAACGGCCAGAAGATGTCCAAATCCAAGGGCAACGCAGTTGATCCCTTCGACGCCCTGGCCAAATACGGCGCAGACGCCATCCGCTGGTATTTCTACTCGAATTCCGCGCCCTGGCTGCCCAACCGGTTCCACGACAAGGCGGTCACCGAGGGCCAGCGCAAGGTGCTGGGCACGCTCTGGAACACCTACGCCTTCTTCGTGCTGTACGCCAATATTGACGGATTCGACCCGAAAAACTACAAACTGGAGTACGACAAACTGTCCGTGATGGATAAATGGATATTGTCCCGGATCAACTCTGTGATCAAGGCCGTCGACGACAACCTCTGGAACTACCGCATCACGGAGACCTCCAGAGTGCTGGCGGACTTCATCGACGAGCTTTCCAACTGGTACGTGCGCCGCTGCCGCGACCGCTTCTGGGGCGAAGGCATGCCGCAGGACAAGATCAACGCGTACATGACCCTCTACACCGTGCTGGTGGATCTGGTCAAGATCTGCGCTCCGATGCTGCCCTTCATGTCCGAGGACATCTACCTGAACCTGGTCAGAAGCGTCTATCCCGACGCTCCCGAGAGCGTGCACCTGTGCGACTTCCCCAAGGCCGACGAATCCATGATCAACGCCGATCTGGAGGACAAGATGGAGCACGTGCTGAAGATCGTTGTGCTGGGACGCAGCGCCAGGAACGACGCGGCGATCAAAAACCGCCAGCCTCTCTCCAGGATGTTCGTCAAGTCCGATCTGAAGCTTGACGGCTACTTCACGGACGTCATCGAGGACGAGCTGAACGTGGGCAGGATCGAATTCACCGACGACACTTCCGCCTTCACCAGCTACTCCTTCAAGCCTCAGCTGAGGACGCTCGGCAAGAAGTTCGGAAAAGATATAGGAAGAGTAAAAGAATTCCTTGCCAACCTGAACGGTGCCGAAGCTGCCGCGGCAATGAAGAAGCTGAACGAGACCGGAACTCTGGATATCGTGCTTGACGGCGTTGCCACTCCCGTCACCGCAGACGACCTGCTCATCGAGATCGCCCGCATGCCCGGATTCGACACCCAGGAAGACGGCGGCGTCACCGTGGTGCTGGACATCACCCTCACGCCGGAGCTCATCGAGGCGGGCAACGTCCGCGAACTGGTGAGCAAGGTCCAGTCCATGCGCAAGGAAGCCGGCTTCGAAGTCACCGACCACATCCGCCTGTACGTGGCGGACAACGATGACCTCGCGGCGCTGGTGAAACGGAACGCAAAGTCCATCATGGCGGACACTCTTACGGATGAAGTGCTCTGCGTGCCCGCTGATGCCCCTGTGATCCCCTCTGAGGCATTTTCCAAGGAACTGGATATCAACGGGAAGATCGGAACTGTGGCCGTTAAACGGGGCTGAGAACGCGTTTTTTTTCGATCCCGCAAAAACAGGCAAAAAAACAAGGCTGTTAAGTGAGTCCGGCAACATTCGCCGGCAGCTTAACAGCCTTTTTCAATTTGCGTTGACGGTCGATTTCCTGCTTAATCCGTAAGCTGCTTTCTGAGCTTGGCGAACTTGGGGGACTTGCTGTCGAGCAGCGCGAAGGATTCCTCCGTGGGAATGTCCGCCATGCCTGCCTCGAGGTAATTGCGGAGCACTCCTGTAAGCACGAAGGGGCGGATGAAATACGTGTGGACGAAGGACCAGATCACGACGCCCAGCAATCCCGCGCAGGCTATGGTCAGCGTGGCAGGGTTCGTCAGGAAATCCGGGGCCTCCGTCTCGAGACGGGCCGCGCCCTCCGCGATCTCAGAGGCCAGCGTGCTGAAAGCGTTGCCGAAGCGGCTGAAGATAAGATACGACAGGCCGAACACCGCGCCGCCGATCAGCGCGAGGGAAGCGAGGCCCATGCCGAATATGCGGCCCACGTTCTTAATAAGAGCCTTGCCCTTCTTGAAGAAGAGCACCGCGCCTTCGCAGGTGGCCTTTACAGCGCTGACGCCGCTGCGGAAGAAGACCCATCCGAGGCAGCAGTCGCAAAGGTACGCCACCATGGTCTGTATGGCCGAAGAGACCGCGGAACCCACCGCGCCTCCTGTATCGCCGCCCAGCGTCTGGCCCAGCGAAGAGATGCCTCTTCCGATCTGGTTGAATATGGCCTTGATGGCCGCGGTAATGGCAAACAGCGCCGCCAGAGTGGCGAAGCGCTCCTTAACGATCTTTTTGCCTTCCTGGTAAACGTTGTCCGGCAGCGTCCCTTCGGTGATGCCCTTCGTCATCATGGCGATCTGGGCCGCTTTCTGGCGGTATATCAGGAATCTGGAAATGAGGGCGGCGACTATCAGTCCCACGACCAGGCCGATGGCAAGGCCGATGAGCCCTTTGTCCGCCGCTTTCTCGGCAATGAAATATCCAGCCACGCAAAAGCCCGCGAACAGCACCAGGGAAATGAGCCCGATGATCAGCTGACGCACGGAGAAGCACAGCGTCTTCTTGTAGATCTCTTTGTTAGTCATTCGGTTTCCTCCTTAAAGTATGAAACACGTTTTGCTGCCATTGAAGTCAGTTCATCGCGTTTTCCAGCGTCTGCCCCAGCAGCGCCCTGACCGCGCGGATCAGGTCGTCGTCTCTGGAGAACGTGACGACGCTGGTGGTGATGCGTGATACGAGCTCGTCGACGGCTTCCCTGCCCAGCTTTTCTTCCAGCATGCAGAGCATCTGGTAGTCTTCGATACCGTCGCGCAGAGACTCGAGTCTCAGCGTCGGGATGGGTTCGGTGAGGTCGAAACTGTAGCCACTGTAGATCAGATCTCCGTCGCCGTAGCCCGTGGAGCCGTAAGGAAGCTGCCAGGGACTGGAGCCCCAGTAATTGACCTTCCAGTAGTTGACGGTCCAGTAAAGGAGGCCGGTGACGTCGTTCTGGTAAAGCTGCCACATCGTGGTGATCGCCTCGGTGCCGTCGGAGCGGAGCATCCAGTTCACGTATGGCTCGGTGGGGTTGATGGCCACGTAGGCCCAGAGCTCGTCGCCCTGCTCCACGCGCGCTTTCATCCTCTGCGCGAAGGTGCCGTAACGGATGTCCTGCTCCATAGACTGAAGGTTCAGAGAGCCCTTTACGAATCTGAGTTCTCTGGGCGTGAAGGCGTCCATTTTAACGCACCAGATGTTGGTAGCCTGCTGCATGTAGCCGATCATATCCGTGTCGGAATTGGCGAAAGAAGCGGCCTTTCCGTCGGCGGTGAGGTTGTCGTTGCGATCGATCGGGCAAACCATGCGGTATTGAGGCGTGTTGCTGCGGATCGTGTTGGCGTGGCTAAGCAGCGTGGCCATGTCCGTGGCAATGCTGTTGCGGGCGCCGGGCTCGTCGACAGTGTAGTAGAACACTTTGTCCATCCAGTCGGGCCACACGCCGTCGTTGTCGTCCTTGATGCTCCAGTCGAGGTTGCGCCATCTAACCGTATTAACGCGGGGATTGTTCAGCACGTTGTTGGCCGCGTAGCCGGAAGTGAGTCCGTGAGGCACGTCCATGATGTTGATGCGGTATTTGAGGAAGAAGGCGTAGTAGCTGTCGTACAGCACGTTCTTCTGCTCGGGAGTGTATTTCTGGTCGGAATAGGAGTTCTTGATCTGGTCCTCGCTCATGGCGAAGGCGGTGCGGAGTTTGGTCTCTTCGGACAGCTCCACGTTCCAGACGTGGGCGGCAACAGCGGCGCGCTTGATCTCTTTGCCCGTGTCGTCGTCGTAAACGTGGATGACGGAATTGTACGTTCCGGCCTTGGTGGAAGGCAGCGAAGTCAGGCGGATGACGAAGCCCTGGGAATTGCCCGCGGCCACGCTGACCGGTCCGGTGTACGGGATCAGTCCGTCGGGGATGAAGGTGCCGCTGATGTTGTGGTAATACTCGTAGGCAAGCTCGAAATCAACGGTGTTGCCCTTGCCGTCTGAGAACGGGTCAACTTCCACTCTGAGGTTCACGGCTCTGCCGGGGGCAATGATGAACTGTGCGTTTTCGGCTTCGTTCCTGGCCATATATACGGTGTAGCCTGTCCTGCTGCCTGCCTTGGTGACGTTGCGGTTGATCTTCTCGGTGGGATGCTCGAACCAGAGCTTCACGGAAGATTCTTCGTTTGTTGCGGTCAGTTTCCTGCTGGCCAGCGGGTCGTTGTCGCTGAGGGAAGAGGAATCTTTCAATATGTACTTCGAAAGGCCGGCGGCTTCCATGGCGTCTTCGTAACTGTCGTAGAAGCGGATCTCGGACAGCACCATGGTGGCGCCTTTCTTAGTGCTAATGCCGGACCAGTCGATGCGGACTTTGGTGAGTTTGGCGGGCTGTGTGAGCGTGGTACCGGTCATGTCGGCCAGCACGTAATGCCAGTCTCCGTCCGCGGTGTAGCAGGTCTTGGCGCTGTCTCCCGCGGCGGGCTTGTGGGTGAACATTTCAATGTCTCCGTCGCCGCCTTCGGACCTGACTTTCATCACTATATAGGAGCCTTTGCTGCCTGCAAGGGCGTTTTTACCGGATACGCTCTGGTATTTTTCGAGATCGAAGTATACGAAAGGATCGGCGCCGGCGCTTGCGGTGTAGGTAAATTTAATGCCGTCGTCTGCCAGAGTGACGTCGGTCTGCTTGCCCTGGGTGGTCTTGAAGGCGCCCAGCGTGGAATCGTTCCAGGTCATGAAAACGTTGTCCGGCTCGTCGTAGGGAGCGAGGGTGGGAGTGGGTGCCGGAGTGGCGGTAGGCGTGGGGCGGGAAGTGGCCGTGGGAGTCTTTGTAGGCTCCGGGGTAGCCGTAGACGTGGGCGCGGGAGTGGCCGTTATGTTTGCGGTGGCTGAAGGTATCTCCGTCTCGGGCGCCGGAGTGCCGGTGGCAGGAACGTCTGTGGCAGGTTCGTCTGTGGCGGGCTCGTCAGTCAACGCAGGCTCATCCGTAGCGGGCGCGTCGGTCAATGCCGGTTCGTCCGTTTTGGCCTCTTCGGTGGCGGGCGCGTCCGTGGGCACGGTGATCACCGTTTCTCCCGGCGTCTTTCCGCAGCCTTCCATCAAAAGCACCGCGGCCGTCAGCAGCACGCATATCACGGCTGCAACAGCGCAGGCTCTGCCCCTGCGGTCTTTTTCAGTTTTCTTTTCCGTAAAACAGCTTTTCATATCTTCAGCTTCCTTTCAGGCTTCGCTTCCAAAAAGCAGCATAACGTCCTGTAAACGCGGCTCGTTTTTTCCTGGTCGATTATATCCTCAAAGGGGCCGTTTGGCAACCCTCTAAGGGGCTTTTGGAGGCCTTTCACAAGCCTTTTTCGTGGCCTTTCAAGGACGTCTCCCCGGCGCTCCCGGGCGTTCCGCAGCCTCGCGCCTCACGCCGCCGTCACGTCCCCGGCCGGATCTCGTACTCGCCGCTGCGGATGTTTACCGTGATCACCGTGCCGTCGGAGAACGTCGTGCGCTGGAGGCTGTTGTCCTCGCTCAAAAATTCGTGCTTCACCATACGCTCGTGAGCCAGGCGCTTTGCGTTGCCGCAGGCGAATTTGACCGCTTCGATATCTTTTTCATCCGCGTCCATGGGGCAGTATACAGGCTGCCCGTACAGGATCGCGTAGGCGTACGCGGATTCGCCCCTGGGTATGCACCAGCCGCTCCTCTCTTCGGGGAGGCCGATCCAGGGCACTATCAGGCAGTCGTGATATACCAGCGTGAACAGCGGGATGGGAATACCCACGGCGTCCAGTTCGTAATCGAATCCGGTGCAGTGCATGGGCGCGTGGTGGCAGAGGATCATCGACGGAATGATGCAGTCCGTGGCTTCCTCGGAGGAAGGTATTATCCCCTGCTCCGTCAATATCTCCAGGCAGTGGCGCCGGTTCCTTGCGCAGTCTTCCCTCGTGGCGGGATGGTCCGGATGGTAGCACTCGTCAAGTTCCACCACCGAGAACACGTCAAGGTACGCGGCTTCCACGTTGATGCCTAGCTTTTTGAATTCGTTGTAGTTCCGGCGCACGTAATCGGGGGCAAGCGCGGAGCACAGGAACGTATGGGCGCCTCCGTTCCACACGTCGTGGAAAGGATGCCTGCCGTCGGCGTAGGTCACCGCCTCGTCGATGCAGAAATCGGGATTGTCGTAGTAGTAATCCCTGTATTGATCGTGAATGCCGAATATGTATCCCAGCTCTGCGCAGGTATCTGCCAGCCGCTTCATCCCCTCGGCGCCTCCGGCATCCGGGCTGGGCGGGAAAGGAGACGGATGAAGGTTGTCGTAGCCGTGTTTGCCCCAGCCGTCGAAATGGGTGTACGCGGCGTCGAGGCCCCTGGCTTTCAGGGCTCTCAGCTCCGCGGCCCTGGTGTCGAAAGGCGTGTACCTGTCGTTGTTCTCGGGATGTTCTTTATCGTAAAACATCGACTCGGGGGCAATGTGGGCCGCGATGCCGGAATGGATCACGGGCAATCCCAGTATGCGCTCGGCTTTGGGGTTCCGGGCAAATTTTTCCTTCAGCGTCACCAGCAGGCCGCGCTCTTCCAGATAGTCCCGGTAGCATCTGGCGATCACGTTGTGGTCGCACTCGTCGCGGAAACAGTAGCGCATGGTCCTGGCGTAGCGGAATTGACCCAGAGAGTGGCGCCACAGGGGCCGGATGCGGTCGTCGTCGACGTCGTACCTGGCGTCGTAGGGAGTCTCGAATATTGCCGCATAGCCGCTGCCGTTCCTCACCTGCCCGTAGAGAGGCATGTACCCGTCGCGCTCGTAGATGAGGCCGGTCTGGGCAACGATCTGCTCCCCTGCGGGATAGAGCGTTCCCTGCATCTGGGAAAGCACCGTGCAGCCGTGGCCGGGCTTTGCCCCGAACTCCAGCGGCGCGGGATACTGGATCGTATCGAATTCAAACCTGGCTTCCCCTTCGATCCCAAGCCGGAACACGGCGTCGCCGGTAGTTTCGTCCAGCTGGAGCATTGCCGTGGCAACGATGCCGGACCCTTCAAATCCGCTGTACACCGTCTTTAAAACGTCCCCGGTCCCCGCGTGCCTGAACGACACCGAAGACGGTTTCGGGAAGGGCAATACCGTTCCATCTCCCTTTTTGACGAACGGGACCCTGTTCATCTCCCAGCGCGCTCCGCCGGGCAATACGAACGTGTATCTGAATTCCGAGGGCAATGCCTCGATGACGAGTCCCCTGCTTTTCAGCACGTAGGCCCCTGTGTTCTCGATGTCTGCCGCTGTCCTGTTATCCATAATCGAATACCTCTCTGACGTTCAGGATGATCTGCTGCGTCAATTATATCATAAACGGCGCCCGTAAAAAACAGTTTTTCGCCCGAAGCCGTACCACACCGTCGCTTTTCCCGCCGAATTTCTCCCGGCCGTTCCCGCCGCGCTCCCCCTCTACTCCCGCACCCGGCTGTCAACCTCCGTTTCCGCCTGTCTACCGCAGATTTCCCCACTCTACTGCCGGTTCACTCCCTTTTTTGACGTTCTACAAAGGTCACGGAAAGCCTCTACACCTGCCCTTTCAGGCCCTTCGGAGGCCCCCGGGCGGTTGACCTTTTCCGGCGCTTATAGTACAATCCAGCCGTACCCCGGGACAAAAACCGGCGGCGGAATACTGTCAAAGGAGGATGAAAGGCGTTGGAAAAAAGACGTGTGATATATTACAGCGACGAACTGAATGACGAATTTTCCGAAGCCCGTATCACTCCAATAAAAATTGACGGAAACTACGTGTACGACAGGACGAAAGGTTTTGACGGATTCAAACGTTTTATGATCTACAGAGTCGCTGCCACGCCCCTCGCCTTCCTGTACACGAAGCTGGTGCTGCACCAGAGCACCAGAAACGGGAAGCTGCTGAAGCCCTACCGCAAAACGGGTTATTTTATGTACGGGAACCACACTTCCAACTACGGAGACCCGCTGATGCCCAATGTGTTCGCCTTCCCGAAGGACGTATATTTCGTGGTGCATCCCAACAACGTGTCCATGCCGGTGCTTGGAAAACTGAACCAATATATGGGGGCAATGCCGTTGCCCGACGACCTGACCGCGGCAAAAAACTTCCGCGCCTGTATGGAAAAGCAGATCGCCCGCGGCAATTGCGTCGTGATATATCCCGAGGCCCATATATGGCCCTACTACACGAAGATCCGCCCCTTCCCCGACGCCTCCTTCGGTTACCCCGTGAGGCTGGACGCTCCGGTGTTCTGCTTCACCAACACCTACCAGGCCAGGCGGTTTTTGGGAAAGCAGCTGAAGAAGCCGAAGATCGTCACCTATATAGACGGTCCCTTCTTCCCGGACGAGTCTCTTGGCAGATCCGACTGCGCGAAAGCGCTCAGGGACGCGGTGTACGGCAGGATGTGCGAAAGAGCTGAGAATTCCGACGTGGAATTCATAAAATATATAAAAAAAGAGGAGGCATAGCGATGGTCAATATACTGTTCTGCGGCAATTCCGGCGTTTTCGACGGCATGCTGACGGGAATGCTGTCCATCCTGAAGCGCACGGACTCGAAAGAGCCCTTCACTTTCTATGTTTTCACCATGACACTCACCAGGATCAGGGACAATTACACTCCCGTGACGGAGGAACAGGCGTCCTTCCTGGAGAATATCGCCAGGACGTATAACCCCGAAAACGGCGTCAGGCTCGTTGACGTTACGGAACTGTACGAGAAATATTTTGCCGGATCGCCCAACGAAAGCGCATATTGCTCCCCGTACACGCTGATCAGGCTCTTCGCGGACCTGGTGGAAGGCATGCCCGACAAGCTCCTGTACCTTGACGCTGACATAATGTTCAACCGCGACGTACACCTGCTCTACGACATAGACGTGGAAGGTTACGAATACGCCGCGGCCAGGGACCACTACGGCAAATATCTGATCCAGCCCAACTATATCAACGCCGGAGTGCTGCTGTTCAACTTAAAGCATATGAAGGAGACCGGGATCCTGGAAAAGGCCCGTGAATGGATATGCAGAAAGAAGCTGGTGTTCGCGGACCAGAGCGCGCTGATCCGTTCCACCACGAAGAAAAAGATGCTGAAGCAGCGGTTCAACGACCAGAAATTCCTCCACAAACACACGGTGGTGCGCCATTTCTCCAAGCGCCTGTTCTGGCTCCCGTACCCTCACACGGACAACATCAAGCAGTGGCACGTTTCGAAGGTGCATAAAGTGTTTAAATATTTCACTTTCGACGACGTGCTGTTCGAATATATCTATCTGAAAAATCTATTTGAAAGGAAAGGGAAAGTTGACTGACATGGAAAGACCAGTAATACCGATTTTTTACGCATGCGACGACAGATTTGTTAAATATACCATCGTATCGCTGACGTCGATGAAAGAGCACGCTTCCAGAGATTATTTCTACAAAGTCTGCGTGCTTCACACGGACATTTCAGAGAAGATGCAGGACGTGCTGGGGAGACTGGCGGACGACGATTTCGAGATCAGTTTCTGCGACGTTTCCGAATACATCGCATCCATCGCGGACAAGCTTCCTTTAAGGGACTATTATTCGAAGACCACGTATTTCAGGATGTTCATCTCAGAGATGTTCCCCGAATACGATAAAGCCATATATATCGACAGCGACACCATCGTGCAGGGAGACATCAGCGAGCTGTACATGACCGACATAGGAGACTGCTACGTTGGCGCCTGCCATGAACAGGTGATGATCCAGATCGACGTATACGGCACCTACGTGGAGAAAGCGCTCGGCATCTCCCGGTACAATTTCTTCAACGCAGGCATACTGCTGATCAATTGTGAAGAATTCAGGATGCGGTTCATCCTGGACAAGTTCATACACTATCTGCACCTGTACAATTTCGTGGTGACCCAGGACGAGGACTACCTGAACGTCCTCTGCACGGACCACGTCTACTGG
>JAEFAM010000071.1 GCA_016287565.1 Clostridia bacterium | reverse complement strand
ACGGATTCAGAGCAGATGTTGACGGCACTTCTCTTTTCTTCAGAGTAAAGCCTTCACCGAGTGACTATGATGTCTATTGCTGGGCGTACAAAAAAGACTGGCTCGACGATCATATGCAGAAAGCCGAAAAAGGAATACGCTTCATCGACAGCGGCTACAATGACATATTCACCCTTCCCGACGGAGGAAAGATAAGAATAAATTTCTCCGACGGAACGAGTGAGGAAAAGATCTGCAGGTACATCGACGACACGCATGTTCAGTTCGGAGACGGAAGCGGAGCGTACGGACTGCAGCACATCTGCGAATTCGCTGAAAAGCTTGAAAAGATTGGAGCAACTGTCGAACCTGTCACCGAACCGATGGTAAAGCTCACCGAAAGATACTACTGTCCGCTGAAACTCGCCATTTTCGAGAGAGACGAATACAGCGATCTGGAGGAAGACGGCTACGATCTCGATGGGAGATTCGCTGCACAGTATGAAGACGAAATAAAAGGTCTCCTGAAAAAAGAGCATGGGTAATCGATTCTAAAACATTTGAACTTCCGGATGAAGAACCGTGGATCGAAGATGAGGATGAAGACGATGACGAGGATGAGGACGATTGATTCCCTCTCTGCTTTAACGTCATCTTGGTAGAGACGTTAATGGTAATAATCGCGAAAACAGATGCTTCTGTTCGCTTGAAAACCTGCCTCTTAAATTGTAAAATAAGCACACATTACTTCTGCGGAGGACATATATGAAAAAAACAGTTCCGGTAATATTTGTTCTTTTAATATGCTTACTTGTAAGCGCCTGCGCCGGGGAACCGGCAGAGACGATTGACAATGAAGATCCTCAAGCGACTGAAACAAGTCCCGCTGAGCCCGTGATAATTGACGGCTTGAGCGCTGCAGATTACTACAAAGGCGGGAAGACGTCGAACTACGTTACGGGAATAGATGAGTTCGGGCGCACGTTTGAAGCAGTTTCGGGCGAGAAAACTGATAAAAGCCGCGACGTTGGAGTGTTTTATTTTTTGACTTTAGGCCAGCACAACGGCAGAGATATTTATGACGTATCGAAACTGCTCGAAACCGAAGGCGGTAAGGATATTCTGTTCCATTCTACGAGCAAAAAATCTCCTGTAGACGAGCCTCACTTTTGGGGCGAACCGCTTTACGGTTATTACAATTCTGCCGATCAGTGGGTAATCAGAAGGCACCTCGAGCTACTTACGGAGGCAGGAGTTGATTTCCTTGTCTTCGACGTGACTAACGCGGTCACGTATGACGCTGTGGCTAAAAAAATAGTCAATCAGGTTTGCGCGCTTCGCGATGAAGGATGGGACGCCCCGCAGCTCGTTTTCTATACTAACGCGTACTCGCACAATGTGATCCAAAACCTTTATCAGATGTATTACAGGTCGGGGAAGTATGACAACGCATGGTACAGAATCGACGGAAAGCCGCTTATCATAGGCAATATTACAAATGAGGATGACGAAGCTGAGGCGCGCGGGAGAGGCGATAATAATTACGTATCGCAGCCTTTTTCAAAGAAGATCCAGGAACTGTTCTATTTCAGAGAATCACAGTGGCCGAACGAACCATTTCGCGAAAACGGCTTTCCGTGGATCGAGTGGACTTATCCCGCACCGGTGCACAATGGCGTGATCAATGTCGCGGTAGCGGCGCATCCTGAACTTCCAATGTCGTTTTCGTTGACAAGGGGTGCAAAAAACTGGGGACGCGGATGGAACGTCAATACCAAAACAAACGAAAGCGAGAATGCCGCAACGGGACAATATTTCCAGGCGACGTGGGATGTTGCCCTTAAAGAAGATCCGGGGATCGTATTCGTGACCGGCTGGAACGAGTGGGTCGCCGCCAAGTTCGATTATGATGGAGAATATGCATTTGTTGACCTGGCCAACACGGAATTCTCGCGTGATGCCGAGCCTATGAAGGGCGGCTACAATGACGCGTTCTATATCCAGCTTGCCATGAATATCAGAAAATATAAGAATGCGGAATTGCCCGCCGGAGCACAGTTACGGTCTGAGCCTGTCGAGATCGTAATTGGCACGAATGATCGGAATTGGGATGCGGTTGAAGCCGTATTTATGGCACCGATCCTTGAGAATCAGGAGCGAAAAAGCAAAGGCGCCGCACCGACCGTGCGTTACGATCAGGCTGCTGCGAGAAACTTTATAAAAGAAGTCAGGATCGCGCAAGATACGGAAGCATTCTTCTTCAGAATCGAGACTGAACAAGCAATAAAAATGCGCGAAGCAGGTGACTCTTCATGGATGAATCTTTTTATTGGAACAGGACCTGCGAAAGCGAAAGGCTGGGAAGGCTATGATTTCGTTGTGGGGCGTTCCGAAGAGAACGGAAAACTCTGTGTAGAAATGCTCTCTGCTGATTTTTCGGGCACTAAAACAGGAGAGGCGGAGTTCTCGGTCAATGAAAAAGTGATGGAGATAAGGGTGCCGAGAGCTACACTGTCTCTCGATTCGGGAGTTAATTACTTTTACTTTAAAATTGCGGACGGTGTCGAAGATCCGTCGGATATTATGGACTATTACGTGACAGGAAAAGCGTTCCCGGTCGGGAGATTGAGCTACAGATATCTGGGTTGATCACGGCGGACCTGGCAGTTTTAAACACTATATCTTAGGGATAAATATCAGGGATGAATATGCAGAGCAAAGTTGAAAGATTAATAACAGATAAATTGCATTAAACGGAAAGAAATAAATCTATTAAGACCCTTTAGCGAACAAAAAAAACAGGCCTTCTAAAGGCCAAATGAAACCAAATAGATTTAATTTTACGTGCCAAAATGCGTAATAAAGCAGGAAAACGCCGATTTCGAGGCAAAACGTGGTTATGAGGCGGGAAATAAAATCTAAACCGTTCCCAAGACACATGATTTACGGTCTAAATAGATACGAAATCAAGAAAACCCGGGAACAGCCCGGGTTTTCGCCGTTTTCGGGGCAAAATCAGCCTGTTTTGAGCCCTATTGTCGCCCTTGAGCGACAGGAAAAATCGCCCGAAAATCATCAAAATAAATAGATACGAAATTGGGTTTTCGGGGTTTCTACCGGAATTGGACTGGGGAAAGCCCCGAAAACTTGAATTTGTTCATAAACGGGCGGTATAATATATTTTAGATGTGCAACAAGCAAATGGAAGGCAGAATTAAAATGTCTGTTTTCGAGACTATTTTTAATGCAATCAAAGAGAAGGAATGGAAAGACAGAATCCGGTTAAGAAGTCTATGAGAACTCTTCGAATACGAACAAAATTGAAAAGACGTCTCTGCCTGGGGTTGGCGATCTGGTTGACCCTGATGACTCTTGTTGCCTGCGGACCGGGAAATGAGATTTCTTCATCTCCTTCCCCCGAAAACTCGGATTTTGTTGACACAGCCGGCGAAGAACTCTCCCCGAGCGAAGAACCGACGTTCAGCGAAGCGCCTTCCTCGTCCACAGAATTCCCGACGCCCACCGAAGCCCCGACTCCTTCCATGACACCGACGCTCACCGAAGTCCCGACGCCCACCGAAGCCCCGACTCCTGCCATAACACCGGCACCCACCGAAACTCCGACACCTACCGAAGTTCCGACTCCCACCATAACGCCGACACCCATAGAAGCCCCGACTCCTGCCAGAACACCGGCCCCAACCAGAACACCGTCTCCAACCGGGACTCCGACACCCACGGCGGTGCCGTCTACTCCGGAACCTACAAAGGAACCCGAACCGGGGACCAGGGAATATTATGAAAAATACGCTTATCTTTGTACGGTAAAAACCGACTCGCACATTGTTCCGTCTCTTTATACCGAAGGAAACGCGATTCCCGACGGCCTGTCGGACGTCTTCTATACGTCCGATTCGCCGGGTGGAGAACCGGTTCGCGAGAATGGAAATATCTGGCTCTGTCTGAAACCCAAAAAGGGTTATCTGATCTCATCGGTGAAAGTCGAGGGATCATATAAGCAGATCGAAAACCTGGGACGGGATATTTATGTTATACGTGGGGTGAACAGCAACCTTACGGTTACGGTCTCCTCCGGGGCAATGACGTACGCGCCAAACGGTAATACGCTCCTGGCGTCATACGGTTACGGTATATCGGACAGCGGCCGGCTGACGATCACCTGGACAGAAGCAGAGGAAGAGCCGCTGCGTTACGTGGAGATCAGCGTTTCCGGCGGCGCGGGCAACGTCTCCAAAACATACGACGGTGAACTTGGCGGATGCGATTTCATGGATCTTACGAAGAACTCCGTTTATACGGTCACGCTGAAATGCTACGGCTATAAGCAAATCGGCAGTCCGGTCAGTTTCAGCGCCTGCTATGTACCCGCTGCGAGAAACCTTGCCTTTCCTCGCGTGGAAATCACGACCGAAGACTACGTCTGGCCTGCTTGCGAATATGTTTCACCGCCTGCCGGAAATATTGGCGCCGGCATCAGCAACGCGACCTGGGAGAACAGCATCGTGAAGATCTACGATGCCTCCGACAACGTCGTTTACGACTCCACGCTGGACTGTGCCGAAGAGGAACAGTATCAAGGCGCAAAGATGAAGATCCGCGGAAACACCAGCGCCTACGGCATAAAGAAACCTTACAAGATCAAGCTGAAAAAGAAGTGCGACCTCCTGGCACCGTTTATTGACCGCCCGTCGGACGGAAAATCCTACGCCGACAAGGAATGGCTCCTTCTTAATTACGGAACGGATATATACCGCGTTGCCGGTGATGCGATCGCGGACGTTGCCGGTACGCCCTGGTCGCCGGATTATACCTACGTTTCTCTGTACGTCAACGGCGATTACCGGGGACTTTACATACTCTCGGAATGCGTCAAGCAAGGGACGGGAAAAGGGGACTCCAGGTGGCGCTGCCCGGTGGAAGACGACGGATTTGTCATTGAATTTGACGCCTACTGGTGGAACGAGCCGCTGTACTTCACGACTCCGTCGTGCCAGAACTTCGTGATGAAGTATACCTTCAAATATCCGGATACCGATGATATCGACAAGAATTCCGACGCCTACAAATACATCAAGAACTACATGACCGAACTGGAGAGGGCTCTCTCCAGAAACGACAGCTCTTACCTTGACTACATCGATCTGGATTCTTTCGTTTCGTGGGTCCTGGTCGCGGACTATATGTGTCTCCTGGACTCCGGAGGCAACAATCTCTTTATGTGGAAGAAGGATTCCACCGAAAACAGCAAGCTCGTCATGGGACCGAACTGGGACTTTGACTCGTGGAAATGGAATATCGATTCTTTTGCCAATATCCACAGGGACGGTTCACACTTCTATTTCCCGCAGCTTTCCCGGAAGCAGGAGTTTGCACAGGCATACGTCGAACTGTTCCGCAATACTTATGATAAAGTGATTGCGGCCGTCAACGCCGAGCTGGATAAGATCAATGAGACCGCATACAACAAACTCTACAGTCTGGAGAGCACCCGTTACCAAACGGGACAATACCGGACTCTCTCCGATATGCGAAAATCCTTTAATACATGGATGACCGCCCATCTGGCATGGATGCAGAGTCAGATCGGATAATGAAGACACCGGCCGGTCACAACGTACGCCTTGGAGGAAAAACCATATGATCCTGTATTTGACAAAACACACCGCAGATGCTCGAAATGTTGACAGGTATTTTCAGTATTTCCAACTTCAGAGAAACTGATCTGATAAAGGCCGCAGGGACAGACATCGACGATTACGAGGATGCCGTTCAGGCAATCTGCGCGGCAAGGATAAAAGCGGATTATATCGTCACCAGAAACCTGAAAGACTGCAGGAACAGCAAGGTGCCTGCGATAAAGCCTTCGGAACTTCTCGAACGGCTGTAAAGCGAAAAATCATGGGACTCGTCAATAAAAAGAAAGATATGACCCCTTTCGACATGAAACGCAGACCCGTAAGGCAATCTCCGCTGCTCATGCCGCTGTACTATGCCGTTTCGGCATTTTCAACACGTGGCATAAAGAAGAACAAGATCCGTATGAAAGGCCTCAAACCGCCGTTTCTGGTCTATTCTACGCATCAGGGTTTCCTCGATTATTTCATTGTCCCGAGGATGCTTTTTCCGTACAGGAGCAATTACGTGTCAGACATGGAGGGTTTTGCGGCGTACGGTATCGGCCCCTACCGCGCGGGAGGGTGCATAGGGAAGAGGCGCTATGTTGCGGACGTATCGGTATTGTCCAACGTCAAATACGCTCTTAAAGTGCTGGAGCAGCCTGTAGTGATCTTCCCGGAGTCCCGCCACTGTGACGCCGGGATCACGTCAACTCTTCCGAAAAACCTTGGGAGACTGGCTAAACTTCTGGACGTGCCGCTCGTCCTCATACGCAGTCACGGTGCCTATCTGGCAAATCCGTTCTGGGACGAGGAGCACAGGCGAAAGGTGAAAGTCGAAAGCACGGCGGAACTTGTCTACACAGTTGATGAGCTAAGAGCAGCAGGAGCAGATGAAATACAGCGCACCGTCGAAGAAAAGCTCGCGTACGATGAATATGCCTGGCAGAAGGAAAAGAGAATAAAGATCCGCGGCAATAAACGGGCCCAGGGTCTTCATCTTCCTCTTTACCGGTGCGTTTCGTGCAAGGTCAAGGGGAAAATGCGAAGTTCGGGCACGGAGATGTGGTGCGACGCGTGCGGAAAACGCTGGACATTGACCGAGGAGGGAGATCTGAGGGACAACGGATCGGGCAGATCAATAAGTATTCCGGAGTGGTACCGGGGGGAGAAAGAAGAAGTTGACGCAGCGGTGAAAAACGGAAGCTACCGTGGCATCGACGTCGCCGTAAATGTTGAAGCGCTTCCGAACGAGAAAGGTTTCGTCCCCCTCGGAACCGGCCGCCTGATCCATAACGCGGAAGGGTTTACTCTGACCCTTGACAACGACCCCGGGATCACTCTTGACAGTTTCCCTCTCACCGTTCCGAATAAACGGCTCGAATCGGTCCAGACCGAGTACGATTACAAAAAACGTGGCAAGTGCATCGTGCTGTCTACCCAAAACTGCTGCTACTATGTATACTCAAAGGACGAATCATTTCTGGTCACCGAGCTGGAATTTGCGGTGGAGGCTTTATATCTTGTTTGTCTTTTGGTATAATATATAAAGAGTAGGCAGTGGCGTTCAATACCTTAACGGACACGGAACGCGACGAATGGTTTAATAAAGGAGGTCGGGGCACGATGTCTTTTCACAAAAAAAGCGGAAAATGGAGAAGCAGGCTTAACCGCGGATTGATCGCGCTGGCCGTGTTTGTGCTGCTGTGCGGGATATTCGTTGCGGCCGCCGATGCATACGTTAAAAAGATGCCGGCGAAGATAATCGAACTGGCCTATGAATATTACGAGACCCTTGACCCGGCCGAAGGAATACCGCCGAGGATATACCAGTATGCGGAGATCGAACAGTGGGACGATCTGACCCACGCGACGGTGCGCGTGTTCGGTAAACTGGAGAGCGGCATCAAAGATCTTCCGTTCAGCGAGTCTCTTTATTACGATCTGTTCGACCAGTTCCGGATCGAATTCAAGGGCGGAAAGTGGCGCGTGGTCAGCGCGGGGTACAGTTTTCAGGGACGGCGCGAGGCGTACGAAGCATTTATGAAGAAACGGGGGCTCGCCTGATGAACGGTGTAAAAGTACTTGAAGTGCGCGGCCTCACCAAAAAATTCGGCAAAAGGTGCGTGGTAAACGACGCCTCTTTTGACGTTTACGAAGGCGAAGTGTTTGGCTTTCTGGGTCCCAACGGCGCCGGAAAGACGACGACTATAAAGATGATACTGGGCTTTCTGTTCCCGGACGCAGGGGAGATCAGGATATGCGGCTCGGATCTGCGCACACGGTTCGAAGACGCGATGGCTAACGTAGGAGGCATCGTAGAGAACCCGGATATGTTCAGGGATTTCAGCGGATTGGACAATCTTAAAATGTACGCCGCGCTGCAGGGCGGAGTCACGCAGGAGCGGATCGACGAAGTCGTACGCACAGTGGGACTCGAGAACCGCATCCGGGACAAGGTGCGCAAGTATTCGCTTGGAATGAAGCAGCGTTTAGGCGTTGCCCAGAGCATATTGCACAAACCGAAACTGCTGATCCTTGACGAACCCACCAACGGCCTTGACCCGAACGGAATACGCGAACTCAGGCTGCTGCTCCGTAAAATGGCGGAGCAGGAAAAAGTGGCCGTGTTCGTGTCGAGCCATCTGCTGGCGGAAATGGATATGATGTGCGACCGCGTGTGCATAATCGACAACGGCGTGATAAAAGGCGAGATGACCGTCGAAGAGCTGAGGCACGCGGGCGGCAGCGAGCGGGAGTTCGCATACACTGTGGACGATACGGTCAAGGCGGAAAAGATATTCGCGGATATGGGGCTTGAAACCGTTCCCGCCTTCGATCGTTCTGCTTCCGGCCAGGCGGCTGATGGAGGCGCAGAAGTGGCTGTGCGTATGGACAGGGAGCGGCTGGCAGAGGTCAACAAGGCTCTAATCTCCGGCGGCGTCAATATCCTCACGGTCTCTGAGCGGGGCCACTCTCTCGAGGAAGTATTTATGTCACTCACGGGAGGAGGCGGCAGCATTGAATAAACTGATCGCTCTCTACAAAAACGAGATGAAGCGCGTGTTCGGGAGACCGGCGATCTGGATCGGCCTGGGGCTGGCGTTCGCGTTGACACTGGCTTTTAGTTTTGTTGCCCGTGAGAATATCATTGGCAGGCGTTCAAGTACGCCTGTGGGCGACCAGGCCGTCAGGGAACTGGAGGAGTGGATAACCGGCACGCGTAATCAGATCGAACGGACTAATGCCATTCTGGACGAAGCAAAGCAGAATCTGCAGAATTACCGCGCGGAATATGAAGCCGCCGCGTTTGCCTACGACGCCGACAGAACAAAAGAGAACAAAAAAGCTTATCAAGAAGCAGAAGCACATTACGCAGGCTCTCTGAACGCCAACTCAAGCTGGTTGTGCAAACTGCTATATGACAAGATCAATCTGAAAGTGTTTGAGCTCCGGCTGGAATATCAGATCCTGCGGGAGGACTACCGTGTATTGCCGCTCCAGGCGGTCCAGGAAGAGCTTCGGCTTAAATATCCGGATTATATCACCGAGGCCTCGCTGGAAGCCGCGCTGGAAAAATATGAGACGCTGACGGCTGATTTCGATGCCATCGTGCAGGAGTATTGCTACAAGATCGATAATTACAGGTCTGCCATCGAGAACGCCGATTTCGACTTCTTTATCAAAGAATTGAAGAAACTGGCCGAACAGGAAGAGGATTCGTTTAAAAGGACCGCCAAGATAGAAGCGTATGAGTTTATATTAAGCGGAGGTACCGGCAACGTCGGACTGGAGAGCGGCAGGGAAGCGGTGCGCATGGCAGGCGATTACGTGAGCGCCAGAAGCGACCAGCTGGACAGGCTCGAGAACGACACAACCATATCTTATCCAAGTACTAACGAACTGGCAATGCAGGTCAGGATGCTCGAGGCCGATCTGAGAAACAGGATCAGCATCGACAGGGCGGAGCGCACGAAAAAACTGGATGAACGACTTTTACCGTACATTGACGGTTCGGATCCGAACGTGGTGATCAACCAGTCTCTCGCTTTCGGCGGGATGATCGCGGTGCTGCTGACGGTCATAATAATTGCCGCCGGTTCCATCGCAGGGCCGATCAAAGACGGGTCGATAAAATCGCTTATAATTGCCCCCGTCCGCAGGAGCAAGATATTTTGGTCGAAGGTCCTGATGCTGCTTACCGTTACGCTGCTGCTCTCTGTGGCGACGGCAATTTTCGCGCTCATAGCCGGCTCGGCGGTGACCGGAGTGTGGGATCACGGGCGCGTACTTTACAATTCGGGCGATTCTCCGCGCATCCTGCCTTACTGGCTGGCAACGCTGTTCTCCGTGCTGATAGACGCGGTGGGTATCTTCTTTTTTGCGGTCCTGGCACTGCTGTTATCTTCGCTGACCCGCAACGCGCTTATTTCCGCCATCCTGCCTACAGGGTATTTTATCGTAAACCTGGTCATGGGCCTGGCTGCCGCAGATACTTTCGGACGGTTTACGCGCGCAGTGCTTCCGATGCAGAATCTGAGCAATCTCTGGTTCTGCCGCGAGGTGCCTTCGATGCTGAACGTGAATGCCATGTTCGAGGAGAGCGGCTGGTACGCTGTCAAATATATATTGCATCCGTTCGGCTGCCTGTATTCTGCGATCTACGTGGCCGTGCTTACAGGGGTGCTGCTGTGGGCGGCAAGAGATTCTTTCTGCAGGCGCGACATAATAATCTGACGTCGATGCAGGGACGTTTTTTGTACGATGAAAAAGACGGTAACGATAATTATAATATTTGCAGTATCTGCCGCAGCCTTGCTGGTCTGCGGCATACTGATC
>JAEFAM010000070.1 GCA_016287565.1 Clostridia bacterium | reverse complement strand
AGACGAACGCGCACTGGTTGCACTGGATGCACTTCTCGGCGTTCCACTCGGGTACGAACACGGCAACGCCGCGCTTCTCGAAGGCTGCTGCGCCCTGCGGGAACGTACCGTCAACGTAATCGGTGAAGGCGGATACGGGAAGGCTGTCGCCCTGCATCTTGCCGACGGGCGTGACGACGGTGTTGACGAACTTCTCGAGGTCTTTCCTGGTGCTGACGGCGGCAGCTTCGGGAGCGTCTTCGCCGCAGTTCTTCCAGCTCTCGGGAACGTCGATCTTCACGAAGGCGTCTGCGCCTGCGTCGATGGCGTTGTAGTTGAGGTCTACCATCGCCTGGCCCTTCTTGATGTAGGATTTGTAAGCCATCTTCTTCATGTACTCGATCGCCTCGTCCTTCGGCAGGATCTTGGCAAGGGCGAAGAACGCAGACTGGAGGACCGTGTTCTTGACCTTCGCGTTGCCGATCTTGTTGATGGCGATGGAAGTAGCGTTGATGGTGTAGAAGTTGATGCCGTTGTCGGCGATGTACTTCTTAACGGAGGCGGGAAGATGCTTGTCCAGATCGTCGCCTTCCCACTGGCAGTCGAGGAGGAACGTTCCGCCCGGCTTGATATCGCTGACGATATCGTACTTGTGGATGTAGGCCTGGTTATGGCAGGCAACGAAATTGGCCTTGTTGATGTAGTAAGAAGACTTGATGGGCTTGTCGCCGAAGCGGAGGTGAGAAATGGTCACGCCGCCGGTCTTCTTGGAGTCGTACTGGAAGTAGGCCTGGATGAACTTGTCTGTATGGTCGCCGATGATCTTGATGGAGTTCTTGTTGGCGCCAACGGTGCCGTCGCCGCCGAGACCCCAGAACTTGCAGGAGATCGTGCCTTCGGGAGACGTGTCGGGAACGGCTTTTTCGGGAAGAGAAAGACCGGTCACGTCGTCAACGATGCCGATGGTGAAGTTCGCCTTGGGCTCGTCATTGGCCAGGTTCTCGTATACTGCGAAAACGGAAGCCGGAGGAGTGTCTTTGGAACCGAGTCCGTAACGGCCGCCGACAACTTTGATGCCGGTGATGCCGTTGGTGGCCAGGGCCGTGACAACGTCCAGATACAGAGGCTCGCCGAGAGATCCGGGCTCTTTGGTGCGGTCAAGCACCGCGATCTTCTTAACGGTCTTCGGAAGGGCTTCGATAAGTTTGTCGGCGCGGAAAGGACGGTACAGACGGACTTTAACGAGACCGACTTTTTCGCCCGCGGCGTTCATATAGTCGATGACTTCTTCGGCAACGTCGCAGATGCTGCCCATGGCGATGATGACGCGCTCGGCATCGGGAGCTCCGTAGTAGTTGAAGAGCTTGTAGTTCGTACCGATCTCGGCATTGACCTTGTTCATGTACTCTTCCACGATCTCGGGAAGCGCCTCGTAATACTTGTTGCAGGCTTCTCTGTGCTGGAAGAAGATATCTCCGTTCTCGGCGCTGCCGCGAAGCACGGGATGCTCGGGATTAAGAGCTCTGGCGCGGAAAGCGGCCACGGCGTCCTTGTCGATCATCTTGTCCAGAACGTCATAGTCCCAGACCTCGATCTTGGAGATCTCGTGGGAGGTGCGGAAACCGTCGAAGAAGTTGATGAAGGGCACTCTGCCTTTAATGGTGGAAAGATGGGCAACGGCGCCCAGGTCCATTACTTCCTGAGGGTTGGACTCGGCCAGCATGGCGTAGCCGGTCTGGCGGCAGGCGTAAACGTCCGAATGGTCTCCGAAAATGTTAAGAGCGTGGGAAGCGACGCAGCGCGCAGAAACGTGGATGACGTTGGGCAGCAGTTCGCCGGCGATCTTGTACATGTTGGGGATCATCAGGAGCAGGCCCTGAGAAGCGGTATAGGTAGTGGTAAGCGCGCCGGAGGCAAGGCTTCCGTGAACGGCGCCTGCGGCGCCTGCTTCGGACTGCATCTCGACGACTTTAACTTTGTCTCCGAACACGTTCTTGAGGCCGTTGGCGGACCAGGAGTCCGTGAGCTCGGCCATAACGCTGGAAGGAGTGATGGGATAGATGGCGGCAACTTCGGTAAAGGCGTAGCTGACGTGCGCCGCGGCGGTATTGCCGTCCATGGACAATTTCTTTCTGTTACTCATATTGCATCCTCCTGAAATATGATCTGTATGTTAAATGCTTCTCAGGCTTTTGCGGCAATGACTTTGTCGGCGATCTGCTGAGCGGTGAGACCGTATTTCTCGAGCAGAGCGGCGGGAGTTCCGGACTTGCCGAACTTCTCCTGGACGCCGATCATCTTGACCTTGCAGGGGTAGTTCTCGGACAACACTTCGCAGACTGCTCCTCCGAGGCCGCCGGCGATGTTGTGCTCTTCGACGGTGACGATGAGGCCGGTCTCCTTCGCGCACTTCACCAGGAGATCCTTGTCGATGGGCTTGATGGTGTGGATGTCAACGACTCTCGCGCTGATCCCCTTCTCCGCCAGGATATCTGCGGCCTTCAGGGATTCCTGTACCATAAGGCCGGTGGCGACCAGCGTAACGTCGCTGCCGTCTCTGACCTGGACGCCCTTGCCGATCTCGAACTTGAAGTCTTCTCCGTGAACGGCTTCGACTCCGAGCCTTCCGAGCCTGATGTACACGGGGCCGTTGTAATCGATGGCCGCTTTGATGGCGCGGTTGGTCTCGATCTCGTCGCAGGTGCTGATGACGGTCATGTTAGGCAGAGCGCGCATGACGGCCAGGTCTTCCAGGCACTGATGAGAAGCTCCGTCCTCGCCTACCGTAAGTCCGGCGTGAGTGGCGCAGATCTTAACGTTGAGTTTCGGATAGCAGATGGAGTTTCTGATCTGCTCGCAGGCACGTTCGGAAGCGAAGATGGCGAAGGTGCTGGCGAAAACGATCTTTCCGCAGGTGGCAAGGCCGGCGGCGACGCACATCATGTCCGCCTCGGCGATACCCATATTGAAATGTCTTTCGGGATAAACTTTCTTAAACGTATCTGTTTTAGTGGATTTGGACAGGTCCGCGTCCAGAACGACGATGCGCTCGTCAGAACCGTACTGAGCCAGAGCGTTGCCGTATGCTTCTCTTGTAGCGACTTTTCCCATTATGTTCACGCCTCCTTAACCTTTGCGATCTCGGCTTCGATCTCGGCAAGCTTCGCGTCGAGCTCGGCGATAGCCTGGTCTCTCTGCTCCTGGTTGGGCGCCTTGCCGTGCCAGCCGTAATTGTCTTCCATGAACGAAACGCCGTGGCCCTTGTGGCAATGGCATACGACCATGGTGGGTTTGCCCTTCATGCGTTTAGCCAGCTCCATCGCCGCCTTCAGGCCCTCGATATCGTGGCCGTCGGTGTCGATCACGTTCCAGCCGAATGCGCGGAACTTGTCGGAGATGGACTCCGGATTCATAACGTCGGTGATTTTGCCGTCGATCTGAAGTCCGTTGTAGTCAACGAACGCGCAGAGGTTGTCAAGCTTGTAATGAGCCGCGGACATTGCCGCTTCCCATACCAGGCCTTCCTCCAGCTCGCCGTCGCCGAGGATAGAATAAACGCGGTAGTCTTTTTTATCGATCTTGCCGGCCAGTGCCATTCCAACTGCAGTGGAGATGCCCTGTCCGAGAGAACCGGTGGACATGTCGCAGCCGGGCACGTAGTTCATGCTGGGATGGCCTTCAAGGTAACTGTCGATCCTTCTGAAGGTGTTGAGATCGGCTTCCGGGAAGAAGCCCTTGCAGGCCAGCGTGGCGTAGAGCGCCGGTGCGCAGTGGCCCTTAGAAAGTACGAAACGATCCCGGTCCGCCCACTTGGGGTTCTTGGGATCGACGCGCATTTCTTCAAAATAGAGCGTTGTAAAGATGTCCGTACAGGAGAGCGATCCGCCGGGATGGCCCGAATTTGCGGAAAAGACTTCATCGATAATGTACTTACGGATGATAGTCGCTTGCTTCTGTAACTCAAGCAGTCTGAGCTTGTCCATAAATGATTCCTCCAGTTTTTTATTTCGGTTATGTCAGACCGTTCTCCGCGCTCCGCAGAGTACGGTATTATACCCTGAGTCCTGTGCCGTTCAGCCGAGATTCTTGCGCTCGATGCCGGCTATATAGTCTATCCTGTCCTGGTGCCTTCCGCCCTGGAATTCGGCGTCGATCCACTCGTCTACGATCATCTTGGCCAGTTCGCTGCCTACGACCCTGGCTCCGAAGCAGAGCACGTTGGAATTGTTGTGCTGCCTGGAAAGCTTCGCGGAGAAAGGCTCGGAACATACGCAGGCGCGCACGCCGTTCACTTTATTGCAGGCAATGGAGATGCCTACGCCGGTCCCGCAGATGGCAATGCCGCGCTCGCACTCTCCCGAAGCCACCGCCCGGGCAACCAGCTCGCCGTACACCGCGTAATTGCAGGAGTCGCCGCTGTTGGTGCCGAAATCCTTGACCTCGATGCCGCGGCTTTCCAGATGCTTTTTGATGATATTTTTCATTTCGACTGCAGAATGATCGTTGCCGATCGCGTACATAAAAACACCTCCGTAGGGTTCAAAATACCCCAACGGTCATTATATACCCGAAGAAAGCAAAAAGCAACATTTTTAAGCCGGGGCCGGGCCCGGGATCGCGCTTTATATTTGGGAACAAAAAAAGCCGCCGATCGCGGCTTCGCCATGTGGCTCAGGCAGGTCTCAGGCGCAGTCAGTCCGCCTGTTCCGCGCCATTGTCCGCCCCGTTTTTCGCTTTCTTTCTTACTCTGTATCTAAAACAGTCGAGATCCGTCAATCCCATCTTTTTCAGCAGCTCCACGGAAGCCCGGACGTTGTCACTGTCGTTGTACCCGGGTATCAGAGGAACACGCACGGTGATCCTGTCGCTGCCGGCCAGTTCCTTAAGCAGCCGGAGATTGTCCAGCACCTTCTCCGCCCCGTCGATCCCGGTATACTTTTTATAGATCTCCCTGTCCGTGTCTTTTATATCCACGTAAAACCGGTCGATAACTCCCGCGGCTGTCCGGACGTTTTCCTCCGGCACGTACAGCGACGTTTCAGTGTAGAAACGCCACCCCTCCGGCGCGATCCTCCTGAACGCCTCGATAAAATCCGAGTGCAGCAGCGGTTCCCCGCCGCCGAAGGTGATCCCGCCGCCGGTAGACAAATAATACAGGTCATCCTTTTTTACCCGTTCGTACAGTTCCTCAGGCGTCACCGTTTTGAATTTTGCGTCGTCCCCGTGGGTAAACGGATTTATGCAATAACGGCAATCAAGAGGGCAACCGCAGGATACCACCAGCGCCGTAACGCCGTGTCCGTCGGTTGCCATCCGCAGTCTGTCTATTCCGCACAAAGGCAGTTTCAATTCGTCCATTGTCCGCCGGTCCCGAGATGAGATCAGTCCCCGTCTGTGGGTGCGATGACCTTGCCCATCAACTCGGTGCCGTCAACGGTCTCCTCGTCTTCGAAGTCAGGCGCGGGTTCTCCCATCAAAGGGTCCGGATCATCGGTGGGCTGCTCTTCTGCATCAGGAAGGTAGATGTAATCTCCCATAAGTTCCACAGGTTCGGTGCCGTTCTCGCCGTCCGGCTCACCGCCGTTGTCGTCCCCCGGAATCGGCGTGGTCACTGAGACCTCGGACTTCGCCGGAACAAGCATGCCGTCCACGAGCGGTTTGTCCGGAGTGCACGCCCCGGTCACACCGAGAGATATACCCGCAGCCACACCGGCCACGATCACCTTTTTACCGAGACTGCGTCTGGCCGCCAGTTTGCTCTCCAGCTCCCTGACTTCCTCCTCGCACTTCGGGCAGGTGCCTTTGCAATCCCCCTGATGAGGGCACTCCTCTATAACGTACTCTATGTCGTTGTTCCTGGCTATCTCCGCGCGGATCTGCTTGAGGATCCTGCATTTTTCTTTGCCGTAGTATTTCATTTCGCGCTCTCCTTCCGGCTGCCGCCCGGGCGGCAATGCTGTTCACACTTACAGTAACGGTTCCGGCCCCGAATATCACGTTTTCCGCGTTATTTTTCGGCGGCGGTCAATATCCGGCTTATTCTTCCGGATCCTTTTTCTTTCCCAGAGGCTCGAACCCCATCAGTCCGGGCGCAGCGTCGGTCTGAACGTCGACCGGTCTGCGGATCATCGTATTCACCATTGGGCTGTCCGCGTCCCCCGGCACCGGTATCTTCCCCACGTCCTCTTTCCTCATGAACACGGACAACGGCACCCTGGCGTCGAACACGATCATCCTGGCGGTCAACATCCCGGGCAGCACTTCCACGGCCGAGAAGCCACTGAAATTGCCGTCGGTGAGGTTCGCCGGCACCAGGTACACCCGGTCCTTGTCGTAAGCGTAGCTGACCACGTGGAAAGGCTCCGCGCCCGCGCCGAAAAAGACGATGTTATTGCCCCGGATCACCAGCTCGCTGCCCGTGAGGCCGCTGCTCCTGACGCCGTACCATCTGCCCTGAAGAGACTTCAGAAACTCGTTGTCCCGGATCAGTATGTGGTCGAAGGGGCCGTTGTCCACCTTCTTCAGCGTATACAGCGTTTCCCCCATAATTGTGTAATAATAAAGCAGTTTCAGCTCGCCGCTCTCGTAAGCCAGCTCCCGGATCACCGTAAACGGCTCCCCCGCCGCAGTCCTGGACAACACGTTGTCCTCCAGCTTTATCACCGTCCGTTCTCCCCTGTCCAGCGCCTTCGCGTCGTATGAGATCTCGGTCTCCAGCGCCACTTTCCGGTCGTACCCGCGCACGGTCAATCTCCCTCCGCGTATCTCAACGTAGTAGTGGTACCCTTCCTCCCAGAATCCGTCAAGTTTTTTCGAATATTTGCGTCCAAACATAACTTTGACCTCGCAAGCGCGCGACATGCGTGCGCGCAATTATAAAGCCGAAATAACCTACCTTTGTAACGGCCTTATTGTATCACAGCGTGGTTCGAAATGGCAATACATCTGCCGTGCAAACAGTCGTTGTTAATGACTGTGGAAAACTGTTGTGGAAAAATGGTTGGGAACGAAAACGTCAGGGATAAATTTCATTTCGCCTTTTTCTCTCGAAAACGAGGAACAAAAGCAATCAGGCAGAATCAAAATGAGCATAAACCGTAGGACCGCCTGTTGATCATTCATTATTAGGATCTGCATAGCACGAAAATTCTGTTCACCCGCTTCACACAACAACTGTCGTGCAAGCCTTCCCAAGTCCATCTCCTCACCTCCTGTCTCCTAGGCTCCCAAACTCACCCCTCTTACCCTCACAGACCCCTCTCCTTGCCCTTCCACGCCCCTTACCACCTTCAGAGTATATTTTCCCCTCCCAGACAACAAAACGCCCCCCTGGAGCCATTCTACGCGCTCCAGGGGGCATTCAAACCACTGATCGCCCGTCACACAGGTGACGGGCGATCAGCATCATAATTAATCGATCATAATCTTGTCCGCTTGCAAAGCCTGATCATGAAGTAAACGCCTTGGCGGAATTTCCGAAGTTCATCAGAGCAATAACAAGTTTTCTGAGCGATTCATCAGAACTGTTGATCTGCGTGTTGATATAAGACTCGCAGCTGAAGATGAGCGTCTTACTTACAGGATTCCCTTCGGAGTCACAGACCGTAAACTTTAATTTTTCCTTCATCTGTGCAAAATTGAATCCGGAGAAGTAAGCACTGTATGAACCGCCGCCTTCGTTGATGATCGAGGCGCCCGATATAGTCCAGACACGGCCTTGCTCATTCTCCACTTTTACGTGGAGCCCGTTAACGTTCTGTGCGCTGAATATGACTCTGATATTAAACGCGGAAGTCAATTTAAGCGCCGCGCTGGTCCATCTTGCCGCAGGTTCAGTTATCTCGCCTGCGAGCGCCATAATGTTCTGCGTCTCAGGAACGCCGTGAGTTCCCCAATTAGCCTGCTGTTCCGGCGTCAAGAAACTGTTGGGAAGATCGTTGGTACGGTATTTGACGTATTCCTGTGCCGCAGCGCCGTAATTGACCAGATCCACCAGCAGGTCGCGTAATTTTACGTTGCTGGAATGCTCAGGATTGCTCAAGATATTCTGGCAATAATTACTCACACTGTATTTAGTCACTTTGCTGCGATAAAGGACGCCGTCCTTCATGGCGAATATAACACTGTAAACCTTATTGGTCATATACTGAGGAGTGATTCCTCTGTATTCGTAGGACAGATATCCGTCTCGGTCAGAAACGCCTGTTATGCGTTTCGCGTTGTTGTTCATCGTGCAGATGACAAATACGTCGGTGTACCCGTTCTGTTCGAGCCTCGTAGGAATGATCTTATATTTGATGGACAAGTCGTTGTACAGCGTGATCGACGCGCCGTCAAATCTCAGATCAGTCGTTTCGATCGCTTCGTTAAGGTCAATTCCGTTAAATTCTGCGATATACGTTGCATTGCCGTCAACAGCTTTTACGGCAGGATACCATGCTGCGAATTCGTAAGCGAAGTTTCCGTCTGCCGCTTTCTTCGGCAAGCTTGCTCCGTGGAATTCAGGGACAACACCGTATTCGACCTGCTCAATGTAAATCACGCTGCCGTCATAGTTCTTCCAAGTGATCTTGCATTTTTCAACGATCGCCTCGAAAACAGCCGTATAGGTAGTTTCGCCCGTTACAGGGGCAATCTCAGGATCCCAGCCAATAAATCTGTACGTGGTGTGGACACCGGCGGTCTTGGTAGGAGTCTCGCCTTCGTAAACAGGAGTTTCACCGTAATCTACTTCGCCGCTCTGCAGTTCGGTTCCGTCTTCGTTCACGAACTTGATCGTGTAAGATCTGAGAACAGGTGTAAACGTTGCGGTATATGTGGCTTCGCCGCTAACTTCTGCGATCTCAGGAGTCCAGCCTGCAAACGTGTAGGTGTACTGAGCGGTAGCGGTCTTCTCAGGAGTCTCGCTGTCGTAGGTCGGAACAGTACCGTAAGGAACGTTCTCGTCTGTTTCGAGAACAGTACCGTCTTCGTTCTTCCAGGTGATCGTGTAGCTTCTTAAATGCGGCTCGAAAACCGGATAGTATTCAACATCTTCCGAAACTGGAGGAAATTCCTCAAGAAGTTGTCCATTTGGAGAATTTGACCATCCTTCAAATGAATAGGTGTACTGCTCTGTCGGTTCTTTAGTAGGAACATCGCCAGTATATGCAGGAACATCACCTTCCACGACTATGTCTACTTTCAAAGGAGTTTCATTGTCAGCGCTATACCAAGTAACTGTAATAGGAGTACCTCCCCAAAAACCATCTTTGTATGGTACTTCTTTTCCGGCAGGCTTTCCAGCCGTTTTAAAATATGTGCCATCTGCATTCTGGAGCTTGGCAGCAGTTATCGGTATAGAAACATACGTAGGCGACGAGCCGCTCACAGTCGCTTGATATGTATTAGAATCAGTTCCGGGGCTTGAAACAAGTACAACTTTACCGGTTCCTTCACTGCTAACAATAGCCGCGCCACTCTCAGTTGTGTATAATGAGCCAGAGACACTCAGCGTTCCGTTGACGTCAATTTTAACATCAACTAGGCTTGCAGTAGTTCTTTTATTAGTTGTTCCGTTAACAGTAGAATAGCCTACCGGAAGAAATTGTCCGCCAGCGTAAGCATATGCTCCCCATTGATCCTTATCATAAACATACGTTTTTTTACCACTTGCTATTTCAACAGAGGCGCCGTTCGCAATAGTCATTTCAGATCCAGGCAAGAAAGCAACATCTTGACTAATCGTGGTCGTTCCAGAATTGACGTTGATAGTAATATTGCTTTGGATTGGCAACACATATTCTTCGCTATTTAAGTCCAATGTACCAACTAAAGGAAGCCCAGTAATCCTTAATTTCATGGCTGATATGGTAAAATCACCATCTATCGATAACTCCAAGCGGTCTGAAGCACCAGTATACTTTTTCGTTATTGATCCGTTGGCAATATCGAACATTCCATTTGTTCCGACAAATGTTGCACTCGCACCAAATTGTTGACTGGACGCATTAACTGCAGCAAACACCTTTTCGGTCGCCCCATGATATAAAGTAAGCGGTGCCTCTATATTTTGTACATAATACTGGTTAAGCGGAAACACTTTCTGGCTATTGCCTGCCATGCTAGATATTGCTGTTCCACCGCGCCAGCTGCGAATCTGAAAACACTCCCATATTTCAGATCCAGATCTTGCATATACATTTCCGGAACCGGCAATATATCCGTAAACGTATAGCTTACCTCCGGATTGAACGTCAATCGAACTTCCGGAACTCATTGTAATACGTCCATGTTTCCCAGTGGGGGTAGCATTCCATGAAGCGTTATTTTGTCCAACCGCAGAAAGCATTGAAGGAACGCTGATTACACCTCCAGAGGCAACGTTAATATTTGCCCCGTCAGCCATTGTCAATGTACGGAAAGCAGATGGATTAACGTGAGCGGCAGGCGATCCGTCATCTTTAACTGTCATTCCAGGCATTGTCGTAAAAAAAGTTAGGCATACATCAAACGGAATCAGTAAAGTTTATCCGATTGGAATAGTATAATTTCCGAAGGGCAGGGTTCCATAGGAAACGAGAACAATCTTAGGCAA
>JAEFAM010000069.1 GCA_016287565.1 Clostridia bacterium | reverse complement strand
CGGCTTATCCGAGCCGAAACGCTCCATTGCCTCTTTATAAGGCATCCTTATGAAAGGCGTCTGCACGTCCACGTCAAGCACGTTCTTGAACACCTGCTTGATGAACCCTTCGTTGATGGTCATAACGTCGTCCGCGTCAACGAAAGACATCTCCAGGTCGATCTGCGTGAACTCCGGCTGCCTGTCGGCGCGCAGGTCCTCGTCGCGGTAGCACTTGGCGATCTGCATATATCTGTCGAAGCCGGAGCACATAAGGAGCTGCTTGAAGAGCTGAGGAGACTGGGGCAGCGCGTAGAACTTGCCCGGATGGACTCTGGAGGGTACCAGATAGTCTCTGGCGCCTTCGGGAGTGCTCTTGCAAAGCGAAGGAGTCTCGACTTCGATAAAACCGTTCTTATCGTAATAGTCGTGAGCCTCTTTAACGATCCTGTGGCGCATCATGAGATACCGGCTCATTGACGGACGGCGAAGGTCCAGATAGCGGTATTTCAGGCGCAGCGCGTCGGATACGTTGGCCTTGTCGTCGATATGGAAAGGAGGCACTTCGGAAGAGTTGAGCACGCGCATTTCATTGACGGCGATCTCGATCTCGCCGGTCTTCATACGGGGGTTCAGCGCTTCGGGGCTTCTGGGCCTCACCACGCCTCTGGCCGCCAGCACAAATTCCTGACGGAGCCCTTCCGCCTTCTCGAAAAGATCTTTATGCGTGTCCTGATCGAACACTAACTGCACAATGCCGGAACGGTCTCTCACGTCCACGAAAAGGAGGCTGCCAAGGTTTCTCGTCTTCTGGACCCAGCCGTTGACGGTGACCGTTTTGCCTATATCGTTTTTATCGAGTTCGGTGCAATAATTCGTTCTCTTTAATCCTGTTATAAACTCTGCCATATCATCATACTCCTAAATAAAAGTATACTCGGTGATTTTATTCCAAAAGACGGTAATTGTCAACTTGAACTTCCCTTCCGGAACGATGTATAATACAAGGGCAATTGAACAAAATCCAATTCCGGGGGTCAATATGAAAAGCGAAACCAAATATATGCTGCCTGCCTACGGCGAAGATTTTCTGCTCTATCTGGATACCATCTCCGGCAAATCGAAAAAGACGGTCAGCGAGTATTATTACGACCTCCTGATGTTCTTCAGATTCATAAAAAAACGCCGCAGGCTGGTCTCCGAAGACGTGGAATTCGACGAGATAGACCCGGCAGACCTGAACGTCGACGTGCTGAAGTCCATACAGCTTACCGATCTCTACGCTTTTCTCAATTACGTAAATTCCGAGCGCGGGGGCAACGCCGCCACCAGAGGCCGCAAGGTTTCCAGCCTCCGCTCTTTCTTCAAATATTGCTTCTCGAAGGCCAAAATTATCGACGCCAACCCTGCGCTTGAGCTGGAAAGCCCCAAGCAGAGCCGCCGCCTCCCAAAATACCTTGAACTGGACGAGAGCAGAGACCTGCTGGGCGCCATCGACGATAAAGAAGAATTCGCCGAGCGCGATTATTGCATCGTTACGCTCTTCCTGAACTGCGGAATGCGTTTGTCCGAACTTGTAGGCATCAACGTCACCGACATCCGCGAAGACACGCTCAGAGTCATAGGCAAGGGCAACAAAGAGCGCACCGTCTATCTCAACGACGCCTGCCTCGACGCCATTGCCGGATATATGAAAAAGCGTGAAGACGTGGTGGAAAAAGGAGGCGTCCATCCCCTTTTCGTCAGCAAGCGCAAGCAGCGCATCAGCCCCAAGACCGTGGAATATACGGTCAAAAAATATATTATAAAAGCCGGGCTCGATCCCAAAAAGTATTCTGTCCACAAACTGCGCCACACCGCCGCGACGCTGATGTACACCTACGGAGACGTAGACATCCGTGCGCTCCAGGAGATACTGGGGCACGAAAGCGTTGCCACAACGCAGATATACACCCACGTCAACAGCAAACAGCTGAAAGAGGCCGTGAAGAGCAATCCTCTTGCCAGAGAAAAAAGAAACTGACCCTTCCGGGACTTAAAACGTCTCAGAAGGGCCTTAGAATGGCTTTTAAGGCATTTTTCCATCATGGGTATGACGTGATACCTCCCGCTTAATAGATCGTCTTAAAACGGCTCTCAAATATCTCAGAGGCGATGGACGGAGAGATGCTCTCGTCCAGCACCAGGTTTCTCACGTAGCCGTTGTACTCCAGATAGATCCTGTCGTTGAAAGACATGTCTCCAAGCGGCATAAAGTAGCCAAGTTTCTGGGAATTGGCAACACCCAGTATCTGGGCAATGATACCCAGCATATTCTCGGTCACGTTGGTGTCGCACTTCTTCAAATAAGGCGCGGCAAGTTCAGTGAAACTTCTGAGATAATAGTCGGAGGAAGCCTCGAAGAACTTCTGGGATATGAACGCGTCAATGAATCTGGCCACGATGGTCATTCGCTTTGAATCCGTGCCGTCGTAATAATTCAGCATCTCTACCGAGTAGAATCCGTCGGAAGTCTTGTAGAACGTGAGGAAATTGACCGCGTCCTCCCCTTTCAGATACTGTGTGCCGCGCTTGTAATTTATGCTTATGTTCCTGTCGAAATCGCGGTAGTACACGTCCAGCGGGATATCGAATATCACGCCGTTGTCCTCGGTGCAGAAAGAGTTGATGAACTTGGCCATTTCGTCGGTGGTTATGCAGAAGTAATAATTGACGTCGATCTCGAAATAGGATGCCACGGCGGATGCGCAGGAGGCGCCTCTGGAAGAAGCGAACAGGCCGTACATATCTCCGAAGGAACCTACTATATTTGCGTTGGAAACGTTGAATTTGAGTTCCCTGGGAAGCAGCATAAAGTTCAGGGTCCTTGACACGGAGTCCACGTTCAGGATGAACATCATCTGGGCCTGGAAGTCGTGCTCGTCGTAGACGATGAACAGTATGTTGTTCTGGAAAGAATTCTGGATCTGTTCGCCGGAAGGATCGTAGGTGGGTACGGTAACGTTGAGGTCTTCTACCAGTTTTTTGTTGGAAGCGTTGTACGACCGCACAAGCATGACACCGCATACCGCGGCGGCAAGCATCAGCATGATACAGAACACAACTAAAAACCTTCTTAGATTATCCAATTTCTACTCCTTTTACCGTACGTTTTGCGACCGGATCATCCGTCGATCAGATCCGTCAATAAACGCGCGTCGATATCATTCGGCAATGAACGCCTTGTACCCTTCGTAAGTCCAGTACACGTCAGCCTTTGAAGTGACTTCGTAGGGCGAGTGCATGGAGATCACGGGCACGCCGCAGTCGATGACGTCCATTCCAAGATCCGCCATGAACTGAGCGATGGTTCCGCCGCCGCCCAGGTCCACGCGTCCCATTTCCGTAAGCTGCCAGGGAACGTTCTTCCTGTCAAGCAGATTCAGAATGTAGGCCACGAACTCGGCCGAAGCGTCGCTGGCGCCGCCCTTGCCGCCGGAACCGGTATATTTCTCGAAAGCGATGCCGTTGCCCGCAAAGGCCACGTTGTTCTTCTCGGAAACTTCAGGGAACGTGGGATCGAATGCCGCTGTAACGTCTGCGGACAGGAACTTGGTATTGGCCATGGCCTTTCTGAGATCGAGCATGCCCGCCTTTTTGTTGCCCAGAGTAACGATCTTCAGGCAAAGGTTTTCAAGCCAGCAGGAACGGGCGCCGGTATTGCCAACGCTACCGATCTCTTCCTTATCGGAGAGATATACAACAGTGGTCTTATCGGGTATTTCTTTGGTGTCCAGCAGGGCTCTGTATGCGGTATAGGCGCAGACTCTGTCGTCCTGGCCGTAGGCGCCGATGAAGCTTCTGTCAAGGCCCACGTCTTTGGCTTTGTACGCAGGGACAACTTCCAGTTCCGCCCTGAACAGGTCACCTTCCTTGATGCCGTATTTATCGTACAGTATCTTCAATATGCAATTCTTTACGGACAACTTTTCGCTGTCTTCCACGTCTTCCGTAAGGTCCGGCTTGGAACCCAGAAGCACGTTCAGCTGCTCCGCGGCGATGACCTGATAACCGTTCTTGACCATCTGCTCCTGAGCCAGGTGCGGAAGCAGGTCGGAGATGTAGAGCACGGGATCGTCGTCGGACTCGCCGATGCAGACCTTAACGCAGCTGCCGTCGGAAAGATATACCACGCCGTGAAGGGACAGCGGAGAAGCCACCCAGTGGAACTTTTTGATGCCTCCGTAATAGTGCGTCTTTGCCAGCACAAAATTGCTGTCTTCATATATGGGCTTGGGCTTGAAGTCGATCCTGGGAGCGTCGATGTGGGCGCCGATCATCTTCATTCCGTTGACGGCCGCGTCCTTGCCTATCACTATGAAAGCGCAGGATTTGCCACGGTTGTTGGCGTAAAATTTGTCGCCGGGTATGGCGGCGGCAGCGCCGTCGATATCCGCAAAGCCGTTGACCTTCGCGTTCTGAATGAGCACGTCGGTGGCTTCCCTTTCGGTCTTGGCGTTGTCCAGGAAGACCCTGTAATCGGCGCAGAAGCTTTCCAGAGCTTCCTGACCGGCTTTGTCAAGGCATTTCCAGCCGTTTTTTACTTCGTAGTCGTATTTGATCTTTTCGCTCATGGTCAAGCCTCCGTTCCTTATTTTGCGATCAATTTATTTATCAGGACAATTTTAACACAAACAGAGAAAATTTCAACCGCCAGTTTTATCTGGTCAACTGTGGGAAGCGTAGGCGCGATCCTCACGTAGCTGTCGGTAGGGTCGATCTTGTACGGGTGCGTGGATCCGGCGGGAGTGAACGCCACGCCGCACTCCTTGCAAAGGGACAACACCTTCACGGCCATGCCTTCCGCGGTCCTGCAGCTGATAAAATATCCGCCTTCGGGCCTGGTCCAGGACAACACTCTGTCGTCGCAGTCTCCGAATTCCCGCTCGAAAACTTCGTTGACGGCGCTGAACTTGGGTTTGATGATCGCGGCGTGCTTCTTCATATGTTCCACAACGCCTGCCTTGTCCTTCAGGAACCTGACGTGCCTGAGCTGGTTGAGCTTGTCCGGCCCGATGGTCTGTTTGGAGATCCTGGAGAGCAGGAATTCAACAGTGGAGACGGAGGCTGCCAGCGCGGAGATACCGGCGCCCGGGAAAGTGATCTTGGAAGTGGAACCGAATATGATGGCCCTGTCAGGATTACCGGCCTTTACGCATTCTTCGTACAGATTCAGCTGGGCGGCAGGTTCGTCTTTCAGGAAATGCACCGTGTACGCGTCGTCCCAGAAGATCCTGAAATCGCCGGCTGCGCATTTCATATGCGCCAGGCGTTTGATGGATTCATCGGAATACACGTAACCGGTAGGATTTGAATATTTAGGTACGGACCACATTCCTTTTACTGAAGGATCATCGGCAACTATCTTTTCGATGGCGTCAACGTCCGGGCCGTTCTCGTCGATATCCACCGGGATCAATTTGAATCCCAACTGCTCGGTGATGGCGAAATGGCGGTCGTAACCGGGCACGGGGCAAATGAATTTTCTGTCTTTGCACTCGAACCAGGGCGTATCTTCCGGCTTTTCGGAAACCCCGTGAAGCATAAAGGTGCAAACGGTATCGTACATCATATTAAGGCTGGAATTGCCGCCGCATATAACGTTTTCGCCTTTGACGCCCAGCAGCGAGCCCATGAATTCTCTGGCTTCGGGAAGTCCGGCCACCAGGCCGTAATTGCGGCAGTCCATACCGTTTTCGGCCTTAAAATCGCCTAAAGTGGCAACGTCAAGCATAGGCACGGAAAGCTCCAGCTGCTCTGCGCAGGGCTTGCCCCTGGTCATATCCAGCTTGAGTCCCATCTCTTTGTACTTATCGTAGCGAAGCTGTTCCTTGGCCAGTTCCGCCTTCAGTTCTTTCCTGGATAATTTGTAATAATCCATCCGATTGCCTCCGTGTTACCGTAATACCGTTTTACCGTTAGTTCCGGGTTTTATCCTGCGCCGCAATACGGCCCGGCTGTCGCCCGAAATATGACGTACGGCAACGCGCCGCACATCAACAAAAGATTATACTATAATCGTTTCGCTATGTCAAAATACGGCGCCGTCAGGTCTCGCTTCGATGTCTATGTTTTCTTCCGTCAACGGCTCTTCGTTTTCCCCGTCAACCGCTTCACCGGCATCTGTACCGGTGACGATATCCGACACCTCCTGAACTCCCGACATGCTCCTCAGCTCCTCGATATCGGCGATACCGGCGCTCTTTAAAAACAGGTCCGTGGTCCCGTACAAAACGGGCCTTCCTGGAGATTCAGACTTGCCCACTTCCTGTATCAGGCCGCGCTCCAGAAGCGTCGACACCACGCTGTCGCTGTTGACGCCCCTGATGATCTCAACGCCGCCTCTGGTTATGGGCTGATTGTACGCGATTATAGTGAGCGCTTCCAGCGATGCCCTGCTGAGGGGCGCCGCGGTCACCTGCTCGAAATAGGATTTCAGTTCGTCGTGAAGTTCGGGCCTTGACGCCAGCTGGTAGGAGGTGCCGATCTTTTTGACCATAAGCCCGGAATTATGCGCTGCATAATAAGTTCCCAGGGATACGATGACCTTCTCCACTTCCGCATATTTGATCTTCAGCTGGATCGCCAGATCTTCGGTGGTAACGGGGCTGCCGGCCGCGAAAAGCATTGCCTCCGCCAGAGATTCGTTGTGGCTGAGGCGGTCAGGCTCACGGGATTCGTTTAAGATATTGTCGTTATCGTTCATTATTGATCCTCCTGCGGCACTAAGCTGTTCTCGTCGTATTCGTCCACGTCTCCCGCGATCTTCTCCAGATCCGCCGGATCGAATTCCTCGCCCTTCTCTATAGTGATCTCGCCGAAAAGCTCCTTCTGAGTCACTTTAACGTGCTTGTTCTTGTCCAATTCCAGCATAGCAAGGAAACCCGTCACCTTCTCGGTGCGGCTGGACTCCCTGCCGAAGATCTCTGAAAACTTTGTCCGGGCGAAATTGGCGATCTTCCTGATGATCTGCTTCATCTTGTCCTTTATACTGACCTTCTCCACCCGGAGGATGTGCTCCATCTTCTCGGTATTGTCGTTTTGCTTCTCCTTGAGCTGCTTCATCAGCGTCTCGTTCAGCGCGGCCAGCTTATGCGGGTCAACGGACACGGGCAGATATATTTTGGGAAAATTCAGATTTTCAGGCATCTTGTAATAAGACCCGGAATACTGTTCGAGGCGCGCGGCAACGAAGGGCGCAAGATCTTTGTATTTCTTGTACTCTGCCAGCCGCCTGATAAGTTCTTCCTCTGAGATCTCCTCGACTTCTTTCTCCTTTTGAGGCAGCAGCCGCCTGGACTTCAGATGCAGAAGCGTGGAAGCCATGACAAGGAACTCGCTGGCCATTTCCATATCGAAATTGTTCTTCAAAACTTCGATATACTGGTCCGCGATCAGGCTGATGCTGACGTCCGCGATGTTGAGCTTGTTGCGCTCTAAAAGGGACAGCAAAAGATCGAAGGGCCCTTCGAAAACGTCCAGTCTGATATCTTCAAGTGAAGAAGTATAAATGTCCTGAAGATTGTTGTCCAATTAAGTGCTGCTCCGATCTTTTCTTCTTATCCCAGCGTTACGCTGAAACAGCCGCTTACGGCATCCATTATTATACACCCGTTTTCTATCCCGGTAAAATACAAACCTTCGCATATTTTATCGCCGGAAGCCAGGCTGCCGATGTCGAACGTATTGTCGCCGCACTTTAAGGATGAATACGTAACTTCTGCGAGGGACGCGGGAAGATACACGCCGCAGGAAGTGTTGGCAGGCACGGTGAAATTGTATTCGAATCCGCCGCTGCCGTTGACCTTCCAGCTCGATCTTATAGTGCCGTACAGGCAGTCGTAGCTGGCGTCTACGTAGGTTATCCGTTTTTGCGGATCCGGCCTGGGCGAAAGCTTGAAGCTCTTGAACGCTACCGTGTCGTATCCGTTGATGCCTGCCATATAAGCGTACATCCACTCCCCTACGCAGCCGTATGCGTAATGGTTGAAGGAGTTCATTCCCACGTCACCGAAGCCTCGGGCTATCGTATAGGAATCCCAGCGTTCCCACATTGTCGTGGCGCCCTGATCCACGCTGTAGAGCCAGGAAGGATTGCCACGCTGGAGCAATAAAGTATATGCGGCCTCGTCTTCGCCCGTGAGGCTCAGTATTTTGACGATACTGGCCGTTCCCACGAACCCGGTGGATAGTTTATCCCCGTTGGCGTGGATGCCGTTTAAGAGGCCTTTTACGATCTCCTGGCGTATTTCCTCGTTCGGGTAGAGTTCCGCCAGAAGCGTGAGGATCGCTCCGGTCTGGGTCTCGTAATACATTCCGAAGTCCCAGAGGTACGCGTCGATATATTCGGCCTTGACCTGCTCGTATATGCCTCTGTAATATTCTGCCCTGGCCCCGTAGCCCAGCGCCTCGGACATCTCCACCATCAGCTTGGCGTCGTAGGCATAATATGCCTTTCTTATGAGTCCCTGGTCCGTGTTCTCGTAAGCCAGCCAGTCTCCGTAGCGCTCCAGAGGACCGCCGTGATCGATGACGAACTGCATGTACGCTTCCATGGATTCGTAATTGCGCTTGAGCATATACACGTCGCCGTACTTTTTATAGATAACGTAAGGCACGATTATTCCCGCGTCACCCCAGGCCGCTGCGCCCGATCCGGTGGCGTTGGAGGCAGGTATTACGTCCGGATAAGATCCGTCGGGCACCTGGCTGTCGATGCAGTCCTGGAGCCATTTCCGGAAGAAAGAGGCCACGTCTGCGTTGAACGATCCGGTGCCCACGAACACCTGAGTGTCTCCGGTCCAGCCCAGCCGTTCGTCACGCTGTGGACAATCCGTAGGAACGCTCAAATAGTTGCCCATCATGCCCCACATTATATTGGAGATAAGCTGGTTCACCGATTCGTCGGAGGTGGTCAATTCGCCGGTCTTTTCGTTGGCGGAACCCACGACCTGGCCGCGGATGGAATAGAACGTTACCGTGTCCGACACGGTTATGGAGATATATCTGAAGCCGTAGAAGGAATATTCAGTATGGTAGGTCTCCCTGCCGCTGCCGGACAGGAAATAAGCGTTGGCAGAAGCGGCGCCCCTGTAATTAGCCCGGTAAACGGAACCCTCGGGACCGTCGTTGCCCCTGGAGGCACGGCCGGAATCGTTCAGCATCTCGCCGAAATTCATCTTGATTTTCGTGCCTCTGCTGCCGCTGACTTCTATGAGAGGCCAGCCGACCATATTCTGGCCGAGGTCGATGACAGCGGTCTCACCGGCGTTGAGCGTAAACGGCTCGCTGCCGCCGTAAGTACCGATAATACTTATCTTGCCGTAGTCGGAACCGTTGTCCTCGGTGCCATTGTAAACGGTAACTGACGCGGGGGTCCGTTCGTATTCGTCCCGAACCAGTATCTTGACGCCTGAGTACGGAGAAACTACGCCCTGGAAGCCCCTGAACTCGCCTGCGTTGTGCCAGTGTTCGGGATCATATTCGGAAGGCATATATGAAGTCGCGGATATCCTGGCGTCGTAAGACTCGCCGCCGTAAATGCAAGCGTAGGTCACGGGGCAATCTTCTCTGTTCCACTCCCAGGTCTTGTCGGTGACGATCTCTACCGTCTTCCCGTCTTCGAATTCGATTATGGCGCGGCAAAGGAATGCGTTGTTCTGGTAGCCGTAGGTGCCGAAGGATACGGCGCCGTTCCACCAGCCGGAAGTAACCGTGGCGCAGATCACGTTCTCGCCGCCTGTTAAGAGTGGCGCGATATCGTAAGTGTAATAATAGACCCTGTCGTTGTAGTCGGACCAGCCGGGCTTCAACTTATCGTCGTCGGTCTGAGTGCCGTTGATAAATACGTTAAAATTTCCCAGCGCCGTGACGTACAGCCTGGCCTTCTTGATCTGCTTTTTGCCGCTAAGAATCTCGGGCAGCGTGAAGCTCTTTCTGAACATAACTCCGCCGTCGTTTTTGCTCGTATTGCGGCTGCCGTCTGACAGCGATATATATGATCTCTCTTCTCCTGGAGGCGCCGGAAACACAAGTTTTCCTTCACTGATGGTTCCCATAGTGAAGGGATTCACGCCGTCGTCGAAAGTGTAGTTAAGCGTCCTGACGGTGCCGTCTTTCAGCTTGTAAACGGTTTTGAGATCGTCAACGGTCCCGGATTCTCCGGCGCCCTGCCTGAATCCGAAATAGCCCGCGGCCTCTTCATTAATATTGGTGCTGTCGACCAGGTTTCCGTTGACGTAGGTGTCAACGACTTTACCGGTGGATATGATGCGCACGTCGAAGGAATCTCCGTAGCGGACCTTGGCGCCGCAAAGGTTCGCGATATTGACCTCTTCTACCGTATAACCGCCTGCGGCAAAGAAATGTTTTCTGAGATAAAGCTCGGCGTGGTCGATTATATTGAACTGCCAGAGCAGGAAATCGGACGAGGTCTTTACGTGCACAAGCGTGCCCAGCGCGGCACCCTCTATTGTTGCGGTGAACGACATCTCGAAGCTTTCGAACTCTTCCACGTCGTCAGCTTCGGAAATGCATATGGCGCGGCCCAGCGCTTTT
>JAEFAM010000068.1 GCA_016287565.1 Clostridia bacterium | reverse complement strand
AAGACAAGCACGGCGTGAACATCGACGGCCGCACCGTTTCCACATGCTGGGGCCACAACTGGGAAGATCTGGAAGTTTATTACGACGAGTTCGAGCCGGAGCTGTGGAAAGAATACAGGTCCAAAGGCGTCGTTCCCGGCCACGACGGCATCGACTATCTGGTATTCAGCGGGTTCGTCGACAGCCTGAGAAAAGGCCTTCCGATGCCCATTGACGTGTACGATATGGCGGCCTGGATGTCCATAACCGCCCTTTCCGAGCAGTCCATCGCCATGGGAAGCATGCCGTTGCCGATACCGGACTTCACCTGCGGAAAATGGGTGCGCAGAAAGAGAGCCGACGAGAGCGAAGGCAAATACGCGCTTTGACGTAACGGCGCAAATATCAGGCGGGACGGAGAAACTCGAATCCGGGGATGTTCCGGATCACGCCGAAGATAAGAAAGATCACTATAGAAACTATTGCCAGCACCGTGACGTATTTCGTCCGGTGCCATTTTTTTCCGTCGGGGATGCGGAAAGCCGCTATAGTGAGAAAAACGGCCCAGAACGGGGCAAGGACAAGAAAAGCGAGATTGTCCCCCGGCAGCTCGCGGAATCTGAACCCCAGCAGGTCGAAGACGAAATGCGTCATGCCGCAGCCGGGGCAGTAGAGGCCGGTCAATTCGTGAAAAATACACTTGATTCCGATCCCTGTCAGCCTTACGAAAAAATAATACGCAATGCCAACCAGGATCGGAATCACCAGGTGCAGGACCCTTTTCCTGTCGCGGAAAAAGTTCCTTAATCTTAACTTAAACGCTTCTAAATGTGTCATAGAGGCGCAGCCGGAAGGCCTTGAGATCTATCAGGCCTGCTGTCCGGACATCTGGTTGAGCTCGTTCTGAGCCAGAGCCATGGCAACGATGCCGAGTCCGAAGATGGACAGAAGCAGGTAAACGAGGCCGGAGTTTCCGGAACCCGCTCCGCCGTTGGCCTTCACCTTATCGATGCCGGTGCCTACGTTGTACATCCAGATGAACTCGTAGATGCCGCAGGTGACGATGGAGAGCAAGATGACCATCAGGCCGCTGGGATCCTTCTTACCCTGGATGCCGTTGACGTCTTCGTTGAGGACGTAGATCCAGTAGATACCGTAGATGCCGCAGGTGACGATGGACAGGATGATGCACATCGCGATGCTTCTGAATTTGGGGCGGTAGGTGTTTACCACGTAGGAATTGGTGTCGCGGTTGTAATCCACGTTCTGGTACGTCTGGCCGGCTCCGGGCTGGGCGTTCTGGGCAAGGTTCGCGCCGCACTCAGGGCAGAACTGGGGCTCGCCGTCTATTCTTTTTCCGCAGTTAGGACAAAACATGTTCAAGACTCCTTTCAAACTGTTTGTTAAATTTTACCATAACGGGACCGGTTGTCAAGGGTTTTCGGACGCTTTCGGCCGGGATCTCCGTCAATTAAGCAAGTTTTTCACAGCGCTGCCGCCGGTCAATCCTTCTCCGGAACGATGAAACGGAACGCTTCGGGCAGCGCGGTCACGCGTATCTCCCGAAACCGTTCTATCTCTCCGTCGACGCACAGGTCGGTCTCCTCTTTAGGCGTGAAAATGACGGACCGGCATTTCCTGAAATACAAAAGCTTGTCGCCCTTGGGAGTGCCCAGCAGTTTTCCCTTCTTGTAACTGCCCACCATTGAAACGAACTTCAGCCGCCCCATGGGCTTGGCGATGATCACGTCGATGAGTCCGTCATCGGGGCTGGCTTCGGAAGCGGCGTAGAAGCCTCCCCCGCAATATGCGCCGTTGGCCGCCAGGGACAGCAGGAACCTGCCTTCTTTTACCTCCCCGTCGTCGAAAGTGACTTTAAGCTCGGTGTGAGGCAGCTTGACCAGCGTCAGCGCCACGCCTACGGAATAAGCGGTCTTTTTGGTCATATAAGGGCGGCCCCGGAGCTCGTTGACCTTCACCACGGTCTGGCAGTCGAAGCCGATGTTGAACATATTGGCGCAATAGCTTTTGACCGTCTCCTCGGAGCCGTCACCGGCGGTGTAGGTCCGATCGTATTCCAACAGGTCCACCAGGGTCTGGGAGCCCTTCAGCTGCCTGCTTATGTCGAGGAAATCTTTCTCGGTGCCGAAGTTGCGCAGAAAGTCGTTGCCGGTGCCCACGGGAATGATGCCCACCGCCACCTTGCCGCCCCGGAGCTCCTCCGGAAGCTTCATAAAAGCGTTGGCGGATTCCAGCACGGTACCGTCGCCGCCCGCGAAATAGAAACGCATCTCAGGCATCCTTTCTGCGTCTCCGCCGCACTCGTCGAACTTCGCCTTAACGGTGCGCAGCATGAAGTCCCCGCCGTCTCCGGCCCTCACGGTGCTGTAGACCTGATGATCTACGCCTCCGCCTCCGCACGCCGAAACGATGCCCGCGCTGATCTTTTCCTGCTCGCGCCTGGTACCGGCGTTGGGGTTGACAACGAAATAGCATTTAACGGATGGATCAGCCATAAAAAGCCTCCCGGTCAATTAAAAATAGAAAAAAGGATGTGAAAAAACTCATTTTCCGTCCCCGTCGCCCGTATTTTACCACAGTTCAGAAATAATTGACAATACCCGCTTTCTTTTGCTAAAATTACCGCGTACGGAAAGGCCGGGCGCAAAGACCGGAAACTTATGAAAGGATCATGATGTCTATGGCAGATAAAAGCAAGATAACTCTCAGCGTAGGCGGTAAAAACTATACGCTTTTGCACGACGAGACGGACGACTATATGAAGAGGATCGAACACTACCTCAACGCGAAACTTGAAACTGCCGGAAAGGCGGGCATCCAGCTGGGCGAACAGACGGCGCTGGTCATGGCGTCCATCTCAGTGGTGGACGAGCTGTTCAAGACTCAGAAAAACTTCAACACGCTCAAGAACGAGATCAAGCGCATCATGGACGAATACGATAAGCTCAAGGCCGAAAAGCAGCTTCTGGAGGACACTCTGGGCGAGGCGGACAGAAAAATAGAAGACTTGTCCAGGCAGCTTATCGAACGGGGCGTGAAATGACCGCCGCTCTGCCGAAATGGTCGAAAACGTTCTGGAAAAAATGATACTTAAAAAGCCCGAAGGCTCCGGTACTGTGAAAGTGCCGGAGCTTTTGTCGCCCGCCGGGAGTTTCGAGTGCGGAAGGGCGGCGATCCTGTCGGGAGCGGACGCGGTCTACGCCGGACTTAAGGAAGGCAGCGCCAGGGCCGGTGCGGACAATTTCACTTTCGCCGAGCTCGGGGAGCTGTGCCGCCTGGCCCATTCGAGGGGCGCGAAAGTGTACGTGGCCGTCAATATCACGCCCTTCGGGCGGGACGAAGCGGACCGGTTCGCAGAAAATGCAAAAAAAGCGGCTTCTGAGGGCGCTGACGGCGTTATTTTGCAGGACGCGGGTCTGATTGCCTCCGTAAGCGAAATGCGCCTGGAAGGGCAAATAAGGCCCGATTTTCGCATACACGTGAGCACCCAGGCTGGTGTGGGAACGGCGGCCGGCATCGCGTTTATGGAAGCGCTGGGCGCCGACCGGATCATACTCCCCCGGGAACTGACACTTTCCGAGATCAGGGAGATCAAAAGCCGCACCGATGCGGAACTGGAGATATTCGTCCACGGCGCCATGTGCATTTGTTATTCAGGCAGCTGCCTTCTCAGCAGCCACATAGGAGGCAGAAGCGGCAACCGGGGTTCCTGCGCCCAGCCCTGCCGACTGCAGTATTCCCTCTCCGGAGGCGCCTCCGGCCCCCTGCTCTCTCCCGACGACCTGTGCGCTCTTCCCTTCCTGGATGAAGTCGTCCGCTCCGGCGTTTCCTCTCTAAAGATAGAAGGACGCCTCAAATCGCCCGAGTACACTGCGCTTGCCACCAGGATATACAGGGAGGCGCTGGACGCGGCGGCGGAAGGCCGTTTCCGGGATTTTGTCGACAATGAACTGGACGACGCCTTAAGGGCCCTTCAGACGCTTTTCACCCGTTCGGGAGGCGGTCCCGGATTCCTCATGGGCAACCGCGGCCGCGATCATATCACCCGTTCGGGCGCGGGACGCAGGGGCGCTCTCATAGGCAAGGCGTTCTGCCTCAGCAGGTCGGACCGCTCCGTTCCGGGCAACGCTTCTCTCGAATTCTTTTCTTTCCGCCTCGAACCACGCGGCAACGGCGCTTTTTCCGGCAATGGCGCGATCTCCGGCAGCGGCGCTTTCGTTCTCCGCCCCGGCGACGGCGTCACTGTCACCGGTGAAAACGGCGAGATACTGTGCGGAGGCACCGTCAATTCATTCTCTCCCGCTTCAGGCGAGACGCTGGTCTGCCGAAGCGCCGGAGAACCTTTCCGCGCTCCCGAAAAAGATGGCGCCCCGGTTTATCTCACTTCCGACAGCAGGTTGATGAAAGCCATTGCCAGGGCCGTCGACCCTTCTTCCGAACCGGTGAAGCTGCCCGTTAAAATGGCCTTCAGGGCCGCGCTCGGAGAAAAAGCGGAGCTCTCGGTATCGCTCCTTCGTGGAAAGCCGGTCACGGTCTCCGTATTTTCGGAAGAGCCGGTCAGGGAAGCTGCCGCCGCGCCGCTCAACGAAGATAATATAAAAAAACAGCTCCGGAAGCTGGGGGGCACCTGTTTGTACGCTTACAAAATCGACGTTTCGCTTTCCGGAAACGTGTTCATACCCGTTTCCACGCTAAATAACATGCGAAGAGAAGCCTCCGAAAAAGCGCTGAAAGCGTTGACCGGGCCAGCCAAGGTTGACGGTGACGGATGCATTGCCGCGCTGCCGTCAACGACGGACGCCTGCGCCCCGCCCCAGCGGACAAGCACCGCCGTGAAGCCTTTGCTTTCGGCTTATCTGTCCCGAAACCACTCTCCCGCATCTTATCTTTATTACGAGGCCGACGGCTTCCGCCCCGAGACCGCCGGCTGCATAAACTACCTGCCCTGGGAGCTGTGGCTGGACGAAGACCGAGCCTCCGCCGTCTATTCAGCCGTTGCCGAAGCGGGAGGCTTGCTGATAGCATCTCTCCCCTGGCTGCCACTGGGAAGCGAATACGGCCGTTTTCAGGAATCGGTCCGGAAGATATTGCCCCTCTGCCACGGGTTCAGGTTCACCGGCCTCGGGGACTTCGGCCTGGTCAACGGAAAGCTTAAGAACGAAGCGCTCGCCCGGGCGACCGGGAAAGGCCTCATCATCGCGGCGGACGTCTCCCCCGCGGCGGCTTCCCCCGGGACCGCAGAGTTTCTGTGGCAATGTGGCGCGGATATAATCACTCTTTCGCCGGAATTCCCGGCTCCCCTGCCCGCAGGATCCGTACCGGAAGGCGTGGTGACAGAGATCGTCGACGGAGGCCCTGTGCCGCTCATGCGGATGCGCCATTGCATCGTAGGCCACGGAGCGGCGGATTGCTCGAAATGCGATGGAGGCAGAAAAAAATTCTGTCTGAGCGCCTTATCGGGCGAAAAATATGATATACTGACCCTGCCGGATATGAAATTGACCGGCGAAACAGGGTCCGACGCGAAATCGCACGGCGCGAAGAGCGGAGACGGAAGGATGTGCGGGAATCTGATATTGTCCCGCAGCCGGTTTGAACCTAAGGCAGGCCTCAGGGCAGCGGGCGATCCGGGATTCAGAGAATTCTACGACAGCGACTACCCCAGAGGCGTCATCGTTCGCAAAAACGTGGCGCCGGATATTCAGGAGAGCAGACGATGAGAGAAAAAGTGAAGATCTTCATAGAAAAATGCAGGGACACCGCCGTTATCCCCAGGTACGTACACGAGGACGACGCGGGAATGGACATATATGCGGCGGAACCGGTCACGGTGGAGCCCGGACGGACCGCGCTGGTGCCCACGGGCCTCAAGATGGCCATCCCCGACGGATTCGAGCTCCAGGTGCGGCCCAGAAGCGGCCTCAGCCTGAAAACGCCCTTAAGAGTGCCCAACTCCCCCGGCACCATCGATTCAGGATTCAGGAACGAGATATGCGTGATCGTGTGGAACTCCTCTCCCGATGAGGCGGTAACGGTAAACAGGGGCGACAGGATCGCCCAGTTCGTGCTGGCGAGAGTGCCCATGGCGGAATTCGTATTGACGGACAACGTTTCGGAACTCGGCGTCGACCGGGGCGGCGGCTTCGGCTCCAGCGGCGTCAGCGACGCGGACCCCTCCGTCAACGGCGGCGGCAACAACAAAGGCAAAAGCAGCAATAAAAACGATACAGCCAGCGGCGGCAAGGGCGGCAAAGGCGGCGCCAAAAAAAGGAATACCGCCAAAGCCCGGGAGGAGAAAAAATGACACTTTTCGCTATCGGCCAGGACTCTCACGCTTTCGAGAGAAAATACGACCCCAGAAAGCCCCTGACGCTGGGCGGCCTTGTCATAAACGACGTCCCCCTCACCCTCAGGGCCAACAGCGACGGAGACGTGATCCTCCACGCCCTCACCAACGCGTTGTCCGGTATAACGTGCAAAAACGTGCTGGGAGAAAAAGCGGACGCCCTTTGCAAAACGGGCGTCACCGATTCATCCGAATATCTAAAAGTCGCCCTTACGGACCTGGCGGCCGCGGGATACGGGCTCGTCCACGTGTCGGTAAGCGTAGAAGCCGCCGCGCCCAAACTCTCACCCTACGTCCGGGCAATGCGCAAAAAGATCGCCGGAATATGCGGACTGTCCGAGGACCACGTGGGTCTGACCGCAACTTCCGGCGAAAAACTCACCTCGTTCGGAAAGGGCAAAGGCATTCAGGTGTTCTGCGCCGTTACCGTTTCTTCTTTTTGAACTGCCTTATTCTGCAGCTTCAGCTTCTTCTTCGTAATAAGTGAGATACTCCTCAGCGGCCTTGTTCACCAGCTCGTCGTTGACCTCGGTGAGCGTCAGGCCCTTTTCCTCAACGTAATCCTTGATGAGCTTGTCGTACTGTTCGTTCTTATACGCGGTGGTGAGCGCGCTCTTCAGTTCCTCCAGAGTCACGTCGGAGCCGCTGGTGACGCCTTCCAGTCCGTCGAAGGTCAATATTCCGGCCACGTATATGATCTCCAGCCCGTCTTCCTTCTCGAATATCCGTATAGTATCCAGACCGACCGCCGTCTGGGCAACGGCCCAGGCGTTGATCTCGTCGTTGAACTTGCCGCTGACCGCACTTATATCCACAACGCCTTCCGTAGTGGTGGCGTCGTCTGCCTGGGACCAGGCGCGTACGATGGCTTCGGGAGAATCTCCGTCGACCACTAATTTGTTGACCAGCGCGTCCGCCTGGCTCTTTACGGGCTCCTTTTCGCTTTCGGATATCGTCCCGTCTTCGTCATTGTCCGTGAAAGCCAGATAGATGTGGCGAACGGATACCACCCTGTAGTAATCCACGTTCTCATCGTAGTAAGTCCTGAGTGTCTCCTCGGAAGGTTCCATGGCCTTTATGGCCTCCTCCGCGTACTCCGACAGGAACGACTGTATCTGATTGAAATATTTGTACTCGTTCACGTTCATGCCGGTGACGTACTTCATATATTCGTCCCTGGTGGTGACGCCGTAATGCTCTCCCGCGTAGGTGAGATAATAATCGACGGTCTCGTCGATCTCGTCGTTCATAGTCTTGATCTCGTCTTCCGTGTAGGGAGTCTTGTTCTCCAGGGCGATCATATAGGCGGCCTTAAATTCAAGCAGCTGCTCAAGCGTGTAGGACTTGATCTTTTCCATATAGGTCATGCCGCCCTCGGGATATTCGCTGCCCAGGAATTCTTTCAGCTGCTGATATCTCTCGGCGGTGGTGGCGTCGTCGCTGAAGGAGATGGAGTCCCCTATGATCTCGGTAACGGCGCTTCCGAACATATATACCAGTTCGGGGTAGAGCACGCTCATGTCTCCCACTTTAGCAACCACGGATTCGTCCATGGGAGCGTCGTTATACTCAGGCTTCGGAGTGGCGGTGGCCTGCTCCGTATTGCCGTCGTCGGAGCTGCCGGACTCGTCGAATTTCATAGTGGAGAACATTTTCGTGAACTTTTCAAGCACCGCATCGTTCTTGTCCTTGACGGAATATTTGGACTCGTCCATAAGCCCTTTGACGTAGTCTTCCATCTTCTTCGCACGCCATCCCGAGTCGACGGTATTCTGAACGTCTTCGTCTTCGTATCCAGCAATGCCGGTGCATATCATAATGTGATAGCCGTACTCCGTCTCCACGATCTCAGGCACGTCGGAGGGTTCCTGCCGGGCAACGGCCCATTCTTCAAAAGCCTTTACGAATCCGGCGTTCTCGTACACTTCGTAGTAGCCGTTGTTGGAAGTTACGCCCGTATCCTCGGACTTTTCCACCACTTCGTCGAAGGTCATGGTGCCTGCGATCACCGCGTCCACGTACCCCTGGGCTTCCGCCAGCACCTCTGCCTTTTCGGCGTCAGAGAGTCCCTGGGTGTCAAGGAGGCTGTGCCTTACGGTCACGACCCTGTATTCGGAAACGTGGTCGTTGTAGAACTGCTCCAGCTCCTCCGCCGTGGGATCGAGGGTGGATTTCCATGAAGTATCGTAATCTTCCACCGCAGCGGCCCTGGGATATATCTCCGTATAGTCGTCAAGAGGCATGCCGTATATCTGCATGCAGATCAGATCCGCCGTATATCCGTAGTAGGAGATGTAATAGGCATAGGTGCTCTCTATCTCGGTCCTAAGGTCGTCTCCCTTGGACTTGAGTTCTTCGTCGGAAGGCCATTTATCGGATCCCCGGGCAAGGCTCTCGTTGGTCAGGTATTTCTGGGCGTACCAGAGCGTCCTGTCGGCCAGCACGTCGAAATACGCCTTGCCCTCGGAATTTTTGGTATTCTTCAGCATATCCACGAATTCCTCCGTGCCGTAATTGTCAAAAGACACCTCGCCGGAGGCGTAAAGCTCGTTGGCCGCGAAACTGAACGCGAAGCCGAACACTGACCTGGTTATCTTCAGCCCTGCCACGGTGCCCACGGAATCCACGCCGCTGCCTTTCTTTTTGCAGGCGGTGCCCAGGCAGAAAGTGAACGCCAGTACGAGTACCAGAACTATGCAGATCGTTTTCTTCATTTGATTGTCTCCCTTTTATTCATTGAGCAGCCGGTACATACCGTTTGCGTCTTCTTTTCTTACGTTTTCACTGACTTTCAGCACCTGGAAGCAGGTCTTGCCGGAGCCGAATCCGACTTCCACCACGTCACCTTCTTTAACCTCGGCGCTGGCTTTGGCCGGCCTTCCGTTGATGGTGACCCTGCCGGCGTCGCAGGCTTCGTTGGCAACGGTGCGCCGCTTGATCACTCTGGAAACTTTTAAAAATTTGTCTATCCTCATCGTCATTCTCCTATAATTTCGCCGTCAACGTATCTCCTGAGCGCCATTTCGGGGTTTATCCCCTTTTTCTCCGCTTCCCGGACGATAAGGTAGAGCAGCTCTCCCAGATCCCGCTCGTTGTCCGGCACGTCGACCGCGCGTTCGGGCTCCGGTTTGACCGTCCCCTGCCCGTCTTCTCTGACTTCTCCCGCGGCGGCAGCCTTCCTGATCTTGGAAGCGGCCTTGTACGCCTTGTAGAGCGCCGGAAAGTTCCTGGGTATATCCTTCAGTTTCTGGTCCAGCGTGTCGAATCCCTTCTCAGCAGTCTTGCGCTTCTCCCAGTTGTTGAGCGCGTCCGCGGCCGAAGCCGCCGTGTCCTCTCCGAATACGTGAGAATGGCGAAACAGCATCTTCCTGGCGCAATTGTCCGTCACGTCGTCAAACCCGAACCGGCCCTCCTCCTCGCCTATCACGCAGTGGAACACCACCTGCAGCAGCACGTCGCCCAGCTCTTCCACCAGCTTGTCGTCCCGCTCTTTTTCGATGGCGTCAACGAGTTCGTACGCCTCCTCCAGCATCGGAGTGATCAGCGTCCTGTGGGTCTGCACCCTGTCCCAGGGACAGCCGCCGGGAGACCTGAGCAGCCTTATGATCTCGTAAAGGTCTTCGAATTTATATTTGCCGTCTTCGGGCACGTAGTCGTATTTTATCATAAAAATTCTTTCCCGGAGCAGCGCCCTTGTCCGGCACCTCGGTCCGTACTGTGGAGCCGGATATGCAAAACTTGCAAAGGCGGCTCTTTCGCGGATATAATATACCATAAGTCGGGCAAGAAACTCAACTTTCACAAGCTATTATAACCGGACGGTGTTACAAAAGTATGTCATATATCAGGCAGTTTATGGAAGAGGCGCTTGCGGAGGCGAAACTGAGCCTTCCCCGGGACGTGCCCGTGGGCGCGGTGATAGTGCGGGAAGGCAGGGTGATCGCCAGGGGCCACAATACCCGCGAAGCGTCCCGTTCTGTCCCGGGCCATGCGGAAATGAGCGCCATCGAAGCGGCGGCATCCGTTAAGGGAGACTGGCGTCTGGACGACTGCGACATGTACGTGACGCTGGAGCCCTGCCCCATGTGCGCCGGCGCCATATTGAACGCCCGGATCAGAAACTTATATTTCGGAGCTTACGACCCGGTGATGGGCGCCGCCGGTTCGAAATGGAACCTGCTCAGCCCGGGGACAAACGTTTACCCCCTGATACTTGACGGGGAGGCGGAAGAACTGATGAAGGAATTCTTCAAAAACGCCAGGAGCGAAAAAAACGGTACATTGACGGAGCGCGAGCGTGATAACGGCGGCTGGGGCTGCGACAACGGCGGCGAAGACAGCGTCAACTGCGGCGAGATCA
>JAEFAM010000067.1 GCA_016287565.1 Clostridia bacterium | reverse complement strand
CTGGAACTTTGCCACCTTGTAAGGATCCGTCTCCGAGGAGAAGACCACCTTATAAGTGCGCTCTTTTTCCAGCCGGTTTTTGTATATGCGGTAGGCGATGAAAGTGGTGACGGCGGCGGTGATCAATATGAGCAAAACGGCGCCCAGCAGTATGGCCACGCCGTTCATCCTGACCTTTTTCTCCCCGTTTCCGTCTCCGTACTCCCGATTCTCCAGTGCTTTATTTCTGACGCTGTAAAGTTTCATTTGTCATCATCTCTTTCGGTATCGATATATTTCCTGATGGCCAGCATGCTCGCCACCAGTCCCACCAGAAGTCCCGCCAGAATGAATCCGCCGATGAGAGGCGCGGAATAGCTGCAGAAGGGCTTCAGGTTGATAATGCTGCGAAGGGCGCTGTCGGAGCGCTGCATGACCCGTGCGATGTAATTGTACGTGGCTTTCACGGCGAAGAAGGACAACACCGCTCCCAGCAGCCCGATGGTGACTCCTTCGGCAATGAAGGGCCCCCGCATGAACGCGTAGGAGGCTCCCAGGTCTCTCATTATGCGCAGCTCCTTCTTCCTGGCCACCACGGTCAATCTGATGGTGTTGACGGTGAGCAGCACGGACAGGAAGCCCATCACGATGAGGGCCACTATGGTGCCGGTGCGCACGATCTTGCTGATGCCGCGGAAATACTTGTAGATGGAATCGTTGTCCTGCACTTCCTCCACGCCGGTGACCTTTCGCATATCGGTGGAAAAGCCTTCGAGGGCGGAGGCGCTCTTAAGAGTCACGTCGAAGGACACGTACAGCACGTCGCTCTGGGCGTCTTCGTACTGGAAAAGCTCCTCGTAGCCCTGCAGTATCTCCTTCATCTTTTCGAAATTGTCCGCCTTGGTGTTCATATGGGCCGAGCTGACGCGCTCGTCGGAAAGGATCACCCGGTATACGGAGAGGCAGTCGTCGTCGCTCATCTCGCTGCGGCAGATTATCTCCACTTCGGGATGCTCGGCCTGCTCGCTGAGAATGGCGCTGATGTTGTCGGAAGTGAGCATAAGGGTGCCCATTATGTACATGCCGGTGAACAGCACGAACACGGAAGCCAGCAGCATGTACCAGTTCTTGATGAGGTTCTCCAGGCTCAGCTTGATTATGTAGAAGAAAGCTCTTATCTTACTCATCGCTGCTTCCCCTTTCCGTATCATCTATGGCGTCCTCTGTAAAGAGCGTGCCGTAAACGTCTTCCTCGGCTCCGTACGCTTCGATGGCGTTTTCGTTAAACGAAGCGGATACGTTCACCGGATTCACGCCGGGATCCTTCATCACGTCAGATACGTGGTTTGCCTGGTCTCCCACGGACAGTTCTTCGTTCCTGACTCCGTGATCGAGGTACAGTATCCGTCTGCCCATGCGCCTGGCCATTTCCTGGGCGTGGGTGGCAACGATTACCGTGGTGCCCTGGGAATTGATCAGGTCCAGCAGGTACATTATCTGCTCGGCGTTGGCGGGGTCAAGGTTTCCGGTAGGTTCGTCGGCGATCAGTATTTTTGGCGAGTTTACGATGGCTCTGGCCAGGGCAACTCTCTGCTGCTCTCCGCCGGACAGGTTCCTGGGGTACTCGTCCGCTTTCTTGGACAATCCCATCAGCGACAGCGCCGCTCCCACCTTCTCCTGTATCTCTTTCCTGGACTTGCCCATGATCTCCATGGCGAAAGCCACGTTCCCGAACACGGTCTTGTGCTCCAAAAGTCTGAAGTCCTGGAACACCACGCCTATCTTCCTGCGGTATTTCTGAACGGAGCCCTTCCTGATCTTGGAAAGATCGCGGCTGTTGACGCTGATGGTGCCGGTGGTGGGTTCCTCCTCCTTCATCAGCAGTTTGATGAGGGTGGATTTGCCCGCGCCGCTGGCGCCCATCAGGAAAACGAATTCGTCCTTGTATATGCGCATGTTGAGCTTGTTGATGGCGGCAACGCCGTTGCCGTACACTTTGCTCACATCTTTGAACAGTATCATCGTCTGTCTGCGGTCCACAGCTCTTTGAGGATTATCCATCTGAAGTCCTCCCGTTGTTCGAGTCTGAAAATTCCATGTATCTTATCATCAGAAGCGCTATCCTGGCCCGTACCGCGTCCTCGAAGGAGAAGCAGTTGAGGCCGGTGATCTTCTGAAATTTTTCCAGCCTGTTGTTGATGGTGTTTCTGTGCACGTACATACGTTTGGCGGCCACGCTGCTGTTTTGGTCGCTGTCCAGGAATACGCTGACGGTGTTGATCAGCTCGGGAAGCGACTTTTCGGTCTCTCCCGTCCTTCCGAGAGTGGCCTTGAGGTATTCCATCCTGTCCTCCGCGGACATAGAGCTTACCAGCCTTTCCAGGCCCATTTTCTCGTACAGGAAGCACTTGTCAAGGCGTCCGAACTTCTTTCCCAGGTGGAGCGTTTCCACCGTCTGGTCGACGATGGCTCCCAGCCTGTCGACAGTCAGGAATCCTCCGCTGACGGCGGCGTACACGGGCAGCATCAGCTCGGCGCTGGCGGTGTCGACCAGCTGGAGCGCGCACTTTTCTCCGGGCACGAAGCCTTCTTCCGTCTCGCTCCTGCGGGCAAGGCACAGCACCGCCGTGTAGTAGGTGCCGTTCTTCTTGAACACGCCGGAAATGAAGCCCTGCTCTTCCGGGAACACGCTGCTGGCAACGGCCTTGACCTCCGCCATCTGTTCCCTGTCTCCCGCTCCCGGGCCGCAATAGGCAACTATCAGGCGGAAGCTGTCGTTCTCTCCCGGATCAGGCAGAAGCTGTTCAAGCCTTTTAAGGCTGCCGCTCCTGTTTTCCAGCGCCGCTTCGAATATCTCCGCCGCGGTGCGGGGCTTCTCGGCGCCGCCGAAGAGATTGACGCTGAGCATCTTGAGGGCGCTCACGCTGAGGGCGTCCGCGGTCTCGTCGTGGAGCGTCTCGGAAAACAGGAAATACCTGCCTCCGTCGCCGCTGCCGGCCGGGAGCAGTATCATGTCCGAGCCGAAAATATTGTCGCCGGCGGAGCACGCCATGCCTTCGGCGCAATAGATCACCTTGCCGTTTCCGTCGGATATCCCCGCCCGGAAGCCCGAGGACTCGGTCATCTTTTTCAATTCTTCGCTGATGGAATTCATTTTTCTACCTGCCTGAAACGTTCGGCCGCTCTGTACCGTCTCCGCAGCTCTCCGCCGCCCCGGCCTTATGCCTGCGCAAGGCCTGCCAAACCTTCTTTTATGAGTCCGGAGAACAGTTTCTCCAGTCCTTCTCCAGCTTTTTTCACCGGTTCCGCCAGTTCATTATACACCAAAACGGGCTCACTGTTCCACGTGTTTTGGGCAAGGTACGGAAGCCTCTCCAGTATGAGCCCGAATTCGCAGAAGGCGCCTTTGATCAGGTCTTCTCCGAATATCGACGCCACCCTGTCGCCCCAGGCCAGCAACTGTCCGCCCAGCACCTTGTCCGTGGGCGCGCATTCGTATGAGCCGCCTGCGAAGGGAGATCCGGGATGTACCGGGCGCCACTTGTATATCGACCAGCCGCATACCTCTTCCGGAGTCCATTTGACGTCCGGCGCCACGATATACATGGGGTTCCAGGAGCAGTTTATGATATCGAAACCGGCCTCTAAAAGGTCCGGCGTGGTCTGGTAATAGTTTTCCCAGCTCATAACGGTCACGTCTCTTGGCACCAGGCCGTTCATATATTTGGGGAACCCTTCCCACACGATGGGCCGGCGGCCTTTGGCCTTTACGGCGTCGCACATGCGGAGGATGAAATCTACGTAAAGTCTGTCGCAGATTTCGTCGTCGGAGTATTTTTCCCTCGTGATCCCCAGGCTCCGGGCGTATTCCATGCAATCCGGGCATTCCAGCCACTTCTTAAGATTGGCCTCGTCGCCGCCTATGTGGATATCGTGGGAATCCGGGAACAGGTCGCAAAGCTCGGAGAATATGTTCTGAAGCGCCTCGGTAGCGTCCTTGTGGCGGCATATTATGCCTTTCGTGCCGAACAGCTCGGGATATGCGTTGGCGAAAGAAGTGTTGTGGCCGGGAACGTCAATCTCGGGCATCAGTTCCACGCCTCTTGCCGCGGCGTAGGCGCACAGTTCTTCTATCTGTTCGAAGGTGTAGTGCCTGCCGGGAGTGGAAAGCTTGGGGTATATCCTGCTGGGAAGCGTGTAGCTCTGGTCGTCCGTAAAATGCAGGTGGAGCGTGGAGAGTTTGTAATACCAGCATGCGTCCACGTAGGCTTTTAAGAACTCGAAGGGATGGAAAAACCTGGCAAGGTCCACCAGCAGGCCGCGGTATTCGCAATCGGGCCTGTCGTGTATCTCGCAGCCGGGCAACAACAGTTTTCCGGGCTCGTTCTGTTCCCGTGCGCAAAGCAGCTGGGCCAGCGTGGCGAAGACGCGGGCAACATTTTTCCCGTCCTGTGCGGCGATACTGACGGCTCCGTCAATGATCTTAAGCGAATACCCGTCTTCGAATTCCGGCTTCGTTTCCCTGTCGAGCACGATGCCGCCCCCGGGCAGCCTGCCCGGCTCCCTGAGCGTCACGTTCAGGTCGATGCCGGCCCTGCGGCAATGCTCCGAAAACGCCAGGGCGGCGGAAGCGTATCGACCGCTCACGTACAGGTTGGCGGCAACGGCGCACAGAGCGTCTTTGCCGTCGAAAAACGTTGCTTTCTTAGGAGTCGGAACTATATTGACCTTCATGATCCGCACCTGCTTCCTTTCGTCTCCCGCGGCCCCGTCAGCCCCGGGTCTCGGCTATATGCTTGTCCCATTCTTCTTTCGTCATAAGCAGCTGGCGCGGCTTGCTGCCGTCCGCCTCCGAAATGAGCCCCTCTGCCTCCAGCGTATCCACGATCCTGGACGCTCTGGAATATCCCAGCCTGAGTTTTCTCTGCAGGAAGGAAGTGGAAAGCTGCTTATATTCAATGGCCAGCTGAGCCGCCGCGTCGATCATCTCGATATCCGCGTCTCCTTCGTCCTCTCCCCCTTCGCCGCCTGCGGAAGCGCCGTTCTGGGCCTTGTCTTTATCCTTGTCCTTCTGGTCGATGGAATTCTGTATCTCGTCGCTGTAGAGCGCCATTCCGTAATTGTTCCTGACGCTGTCCGCCAGCGCTTCGATCTCGCTGTCCGAAACAAAGGCGCCCTGGACTCTCAGCGGCTTGGACATACCGATGGGATGGAACAGCATGTCGCCCCGGCCCAGCAGTTTTTCCGCGCCGCCTCCGTCAAGTATGGTCCTGGAGTCGATCTGGGACGTGACGGCGAAAGCGATCCTGGAAGGTATGTTGGCCTTGATGAGGCCGGTGATGACGTCAACGGAGGGACGCTGGGTGGCGATGATTATGTGAAGCCCCGCGGCTCTGGCTTTCTGGGCCAGGCGGATAACGGAATCTTCTATCTCTTTCGCGGCAACCATCATCAGGTCCGCCAGCTCGTCGATTATGATCAGTATCTGGGGCATCTTGGGAAGCTTCTTGTTTTTCTCCGCCACGGTGTTGTACGCCTTGATGTCCCGGACGTTGTTCTCCGAAAATACGGTGTAGCGCTTTTCCATCTCCGCCACCGCCCAAGAGAGCGCTCCGGCGGCCTTCTTTGGATTGGTGACCACGGGCACCAGCAGGTGCGGAATGCCGTTGTACACGCCCAGCTCCACGATCTTGGGGTCGATCATGATCATGCGCACGTCCTCGGGCCCTGCTTTGTAGAGCACGCTGGCAACGATGGTGTTGATGCAGACGCTCTTGCCGGAACCGGTGGCGCCGGCGATGAGCAGGTGCGGCATCCTGGCAATATCCGCCACGATGTTCTTGCCCGCGATGTCCCGGCCCAGGGCAACGGTCAGAGGCGACTGGGAGGACTTGAATTCGTCGCTCTCGATCACCTGGCGCAGGGCAACTATCTCCACCTGGCTGTTGGGCACTTCGATGCCCACCGCTTCTTTTCCGGGTATGGGCGCCTCGATCCTGACGCCTGTGGAGGCCAGGTTGAGGGCAATATCGTCCGACAGCGATACGATCCTGCTGACTTTTACGCCGGGATTGGGCTGCAGCTCGTACCTGGTGACCGCGGGGCCGCGCATAACTCCGATGATCTTCGCGCCGACGCCGAAACTCTCCAGCGTGGATATGAGTTTCTGTGCTTTGGGGTCGTCTTCCGCGTTGACGTGTACGGGCCGCTCCGCGCCTCTGGGTCCCGCCAGCAGTTCTACGGGAGGGACTTCGTATTTCTTGCGTATGAGCGCTTCTTTGAGCTGCCTCTCCCGGTCCGCTTTCAGTTCTTCGTCAAGCTCGTCGGCGGCTTTCTTTTCTTTTTCGTGAGCGGTATCTTTTGCTGCGGACACCGCGGCGGCAGCGGTCGCTCCGGCGGCTGCGCCTGCCGCGGCTTTAGCGGCCTCGGCGGCGGTTTCTCCGGCTTCGGCAGCTTTTTCGACGGCTTTTTCGGCAGTCTTTCCGGCAGCTTTTTCGTCAGCCGTTTCGACGGCCTTTTCCCCGGACTTCTCGCCGGTCCTGCCCAGTATCGCTTCGTTGAAATCTCTGGAGGAATCTCCCAGGTTTTCTTTCCTCTTGCGGAACTCCTCTAAAGAAGGCTTTTTATGCTTCTCGTTCTTCCTGGAGGGGAACAGCGAATTGATGACGGCGCTGTCCGCCACTACCGTATCCCGCTCAGGCTCGTAATCCTCATCTTCGGAATAGATATCCTCTCCCACCGCTCCGAAAAGCGTGTTTGACATGTCGATCCTGGAAGAGATGTGGGATCTGATCTCGGGATCCGGGCGGCCTTCGTTCGCCGCGCCTCCGGTCCGGTCGCCTTCGTTGACGGACCCGGTGCGTGCCAGTTCGGAAGGATCGGTGGAGATCCTGTATTTGTATTTTCTGATGACGCTGCGCTGGTTTTCATTGACCATCCGGTCTACCTGCTCAGAGATGTTTTCGGTGAGCTCAGTGTCGCCGGGAACGTCCGGACCGGTGAAGAAAAGCTCGTTGTCCAGCACTTCGCTGCCGGGCTGCTTCGCTTCCTGTACGGACTCCTCTTTTTCGGGAGCGGCGGCTTCTTCCGCAGTTTCGGAGATTTTCTCGACGGTTTCCGCAGCCTGGACGGAAACGGTCTGGGCGGGAGCTGCCTGAACGGGCGCAGCGGCCGGGCCCTGCGCATCCCCTTCCATCATTTCTCTGATCAGCGCCGCGTCTGTGGCTTCTTTCACGTAACCGGGCTTTTCATATATCTTCACGTCGTCGTCCGGGTCAACGGCGGCCGCAGCGGTTCCCTGAGCGACGTTCGCCGCGGTCTCGACCGCTTCTTCCGTAACGAAAGCAGGCGCCTGCGCCTCTTCGACTGCATCATTCGCCGCTTCCTGCGCGGTCAATGCTGCTTCACGCTCGGACATGGCGTTGTTCCGGTCCATGAATCTGGAATATGTATAGTCGGTGCCCCTAATATATTCGTCGTGCTCTTTGGTCCTGCCGGTGAGGCCGCCGCTTTTTTTCCTGTTGAAAAAGTCGTCAAGCCGCTCAGGCTCCTTCCTCCTGCCGCGGTTAACGATCTCCGGCTCCCCTTTCTCCGCCTCGTCCGGAGAAGCGGCAATGATGGACTGCATGTCAGAAGAAAGCTTTCTGAGGCCGTTGCCGTTTCCCGCATTTTTATCGGCGGCGGAAGGAATATAAAAATCGTAATCGGCAGGGCGGCGGCGCTCGTTCGCCTCTGCGCCGGCCTCGTCGCCGGAACCGGCGGATCTCCTGTTTTTGTCCGCCTTTGCGTCAGCATTGTTTATACTTTTCTGTGCTTTATTAAGGTGCTTCTTCTCGGAAATGACGTCGATGGCAAAACCGATAAGAAAATAGGCTATCAGCAGGATAAAGAATGACAGGAAAAACGAAAAATGCAGCGTCAACTTTATGACGGCGGCGAGCGCGGCAACGGCTATCAGCGCGATGCCGTGGGCTTTGAAAAATCTGACGATATTTTTAAGCATAGGTATTTTTTCTCCGTTTTTTCTTTAGTAAAATGCATTGCAATATAGAGCGGGGGCGAAATACTCTGTCACCCGGGCCTCGATCATACCGGCATTATACCAATTTTCGGCCGGAATGTAAATAGCGCCAAGCCGTTATTTCCCCTTATTCGGCCCCTTTTCCCGCGAAAAAACCGTGCGAAAAGCAAAGATCCCGGGCACAGGGCTGAAAAACGGCCGTAATTGACAGAGGAGCGCCGGGAAATATATAATTCCGGACAGACTGCGGATGCAGAAAACCGGCGCGGCCGGACCCGAACGGAGATGCGTTTTTGTGAGAAGAAGGATAATACTGCCGGTGATAGCACTTGCCGCCATACTGTTGACCGCCGCCCTGGCCTGGGGCTGCGCGGGCAAAAATTCCAGGACCGTCGACGCGGCGCACGTGCACGCGGACGGCAGCGGTATAGCGGGCTTTTTCGGCGGGGGCAACGCTACTAAAGTTTACGATTCCAGCGACAGAAAAGAAGGAAAGACCGTGGTTTTCGAGACCACCGGCACCGCCGAGGACCCCTTTATTTACTTCGATTATGAAGGATACGTCAGGTCCCTGGGTTTCGAGCCCGTGAGCGCCGACGAGTACAAATACGTGGTACTTAAGATCAGGCAGGAAAAGTGTAACGATTCCAATTTCGAGCTTTTCTTCGCGGCCGGGCGCGTGACCGGGGCCACAGGTGGATACAGCCGCATAATGAATTTCGACAACACCGTAAGCGGCTGGCAATATCTGATCTTCGACCTTTCCGCCCAGGATTTCACGGGCACCGTGCACGGCTTCCGGTTCGACTATATGACCTACTCGGCTAACAAAGGCGAGAAGCTTCATTTCGCATCCCTCACCTTCCTGAAGACCGCCAATGAGATCAACGATTTTATGAAATCCCAGGGCAAAGACGACCCTAACCTGCTCTCCGCCTCCAGGCAGAAAGAAGCGGAAGCGCTGCTCTCGACGGTGACGCTTAAAGAAGTTGACAACGCCAAACTGAACGCCGAGTTCGAGGACGCGTCACTTGACCTCTGGTTCGACCACACCTACACCAAAACTCCCGCGGAATCTACCGAATCCACCGGCAGAAATTCCTACCTGATGTACCTCGCCAAAAACGAAGCGGAGGATTGCCAGTTCCTGCTCGCTTCCGAAAAAGATATGACGGGCCTCACTGCCGAGATCACCGGGTTCGCCAACGGCTCCGGCGCCGCGCTCAGGACCGAACTCTATTACGGATATTATTTCGAAAACGTCAAAGGAAATTCCATAGTCGATCCGCTGCCGCCGCTGGACGGTCCATTCGACCTGAAAGCCGGAAGGAGCAGTTCCTTCGTCATCAAGATCTTCACGGAGACAGACAGCCCGGCGGGAGATTACGAAGCTGAATTGAGGATAATCGACGCGGAAGGCAGAGAGATCAAAAAAGCGAAAGTTTACGCGAACGTTTACGGTTTCACGCTGCCGGAGGCCACCACCTGCAAGACCCAGATGGACCTTTCCTGGTACAACATCTACGTGAATCATGAGTGCTGGGAAGGCGACGACGGCATACTGTACAAGAAATATTACGACCTTATGCTGGAGAACCGTATCTGCGCATATACGCTCCCCTACAACGACCAGGGCGCCTACAAGGACGAGAGGATGCTGGAATACGTGAACAATCCCAGAGTGGTGGCCTTCAATCCGCTCGGCTGGAAGGTCGATCCCACTGCGGCCAACGTCTCTTCCGCTTACGCGTACCTCAGTCAGGATCCGGAGTTGCTGTCGAAAGCATACTTCTATCATGTTGACGAGCCACTGACCGTGGAGATGCTTGACCACGTGATCGCGGACGGCAAGATATTCGCAGAATATTTCCCGGGTTATCACTATATCGTCCCGATGCATTACAACCTTGACCTGGACTCCTCGGGCAAGCTGGATTTCTTTGAATACGTGAAAGATTACGTCAACGCCTGGTGCCCCCACAATTACTTCTTCAACACTTTCGATGACTATTCCCGGAACCCGCTGCTGACATACCGCATGAGCTCACTTTTGGAGAAGAATCTGGGCACGTTCCCGGAGCGCATGGCGAAGGAGCAGGCGGAAGGCGACGAAGTATGGTGGTACGTGACTCACTACCCCCAGTCGCCGGAGATCACGGTATCCATCGAGACGCAGGCGGTGCGGCTCAGGATATTCTTCTGGCAGCAGAAACTGTATAACGTCGACAATTTCCTCTACTACCTGGTCAACGACTGGTTCCCGGGCAAGGACGCGGAGGGCAACCCGGATTTCGGCTTTAATCCCAAGCACGAGACGGCGACTGGCGCCACTCCCTACGACATGTACGGCAACGGCGTGCTGCTCTATTCGGGCCACTATCTGGGCATCGAGGAGCCCATAGGGTCCCTCAGGCTGGAGTGCATCCGTGACGGCATCGAGGATTTCGAATATCTCACGATGTTCGAGAAGCTGTACGGCGAAGACGCGCTGGAGCTGGTGATCAAGCAGATCACCACTTCGCTGGGTCAATACACCACCGACGAAGAGGTGTTCACACGCGTCCGCTGTATACTGGGTCAATTGATCGAGAACAAACAATAAGGCGCCGATGGTTCAGACGCCTTCAGGCAACTGAAAAAGCGGCAGGATGCTTTTGATAAGCGTCCTGTCGCTTCTTTCGTAGGTGGCCTTGGTTTTCCTGCGGGCGGTCGGTCTTAGATCGTTGGATGCCTCGGCATCGCATCCGCG
>JAEFAM010000013.1 GCA_016287565.1 Clostridia bacterium | reverse complement strand
AAACAGCCCCGGGATTCCATGATCTCGGGGCTATCCTGTAGTGCGGATAGCAGGACTTGAACCTGTATGAGAGAACTCTCACACGGACCTGAACCGTGCGCGTCTGCCAGTTCCGCCATATCCGCGTTGGCAACTCGTCTTCGAACGAGCGAGAGTATGATACTCTTTTTTCATATGGGTGTCAAGCCTTTTTTTGATGCGACTATTTTCCGCTGTTTCCGAGTTACCGCCATGCGTTGTTGACCACGCCGTTGGCCACTCTTTATACCGACAGTTGCCGCAATTGCCGGCACCGGCGACGTCAAAACAGCCGTCATCTCGAATTTATGATCTCATTGTAAAAGACTTCTCCGGACTTTTCCTCGATATCTTTATTGACCTTATCGGCGACAACGTAAAACCGCACGGCCGACGGGTATTGGGCAGGGACAAAAAGGACTTCTCCGCCGGAGCCTTCAAAAACGTAAAGCGTCACGGCGGTTCCGTTGAGAGATCTGCCATCCACGACGTTTCCGTTCGGGGCAACGTACGTTAAAAGCTCCTCCGGCATTTTCTCGGCGATCATTTTGTTGATCGTATCGGCGTCGTTGTAATAAGTGATGATGGCGTCCCCGGTCTCGACGGTGTACGAATAATCTCCGTACTCTTCGACCACCTGACGGTATGCGTTGCCCCTTTCTTCGATGAAAGCGTCGACCTTTTCGTAATCGACGGATCCGTAGTCTCCAAGATAATACTTTTTACCGTTATATTCGGCGTAGCGTGGTTCCTTGTCTCCGGTGTAAAACAGATAATACCGGTCGCCGACCTTGATCACGCTCTGGTCAAATCCGTAATAAGTAAACAGCGTATCCTGCCGGCCCGTATTTGACGCAAATACAGTTATCGAAATAACGAGGACGACCGCAGCCACCGATGCCAACGAAACAATGAGCCGCGTTTTCTCTTTCTTCCGGCGTGCGGTCATGGTTTTGCAATATTCGCTGCTGTCCCATATCTCCGAGAGAACGCTTTCAAATTCCAAATTATTCATTTCCTTTCCTCCTTTAAAAAGCGCCTTAGCTTTTTCCTCAGCCTGGTGAGCCTTACGCTTACGGCTTTCTGACCCATTTTCAGATCGCAGGCGATCTCTTTGTAAGATCGCTTAAACAAATAACGGGCCATGAATATCTCGTTGTCCTTCGTGCTTTGCTTCGAGAGAAACGATCTCATCGCCGCCAGCAATTCCTCTTTCGACCCCGGGAAACCTTCTGAATCTTCGATGTCGGAAATTTCATTTGTTATCCGGTCGAGCTCGGAAGAAGAATCGGAAGCGCCGTCCGCAGGGTCAACGATCTCGCTTTTGTTGACGCCGAACACCCTGGCCATCCCGTCGATGCAGAAGTAGTCGGGCGTCCTGGTCCCGGCTTCCCACATGGCAACGAGGGAGCGCGACACGTTCAGCCTGTCTGCCAGTTCCTGCTGGGTCAATCCCTGTCGCGTTCTTAAATTCGAGATCTTCTCGGCTGTGCCTTTCATTGACGCCCTCTTTGTTTTACTAACGGTATAGCGGGATCCGGATCCGTCCGCGGTCCACGGTACGATTATATCACGCCGGTCTTCGCCGGTGTGTCACAAATAGCTTCATATGGACAGGCGGCAAAAAACGTTGCGCTAAAGCGGCGCGGCGAACGTCAATCGATAATGATTATGTCGAAATCGTCGTGATAACTTCTGTAAAGGATATCTCTGACCTCGTTCAGGCGTTCTTCCATCGGCCTGGATAAAGACGAGTCGCCGTCCGGTGCGTACGTGGCCGTCCAGGAATATTTCTCCGCGGGCAAGCCTCCTCCGGTCGAGACCTGGCCGTCCAGCGTGCTGAGCAGGAGCGTGTTGGAGGCGAGATAGATATTGACCCGGTCCGCAAACGTGACCATGGCTTTGACCGGCAGCGGAGTCCTGCCCGTCATACTGAACGAGACGGCGCCGTAATCTTCGACGTAAGCCCCGAATTCTTTTGAGAATCCGTAAACGGTGAATGAATAAGCTGCTTCGCCCTGATAGACTTCCGGCTTGTATACGAGGATGCCGTACCGTTCGCCGATGACGCACAGGCAGCACCCTGTCCAGCCTGAATGGCTGACGTCTGCGCCTATGGACCAGATCACTTTTCCGTTGTCCTTTTCCGTTCCTTCTTTCACCGAAACTGTGAAAGAATTTGGGTCAAACTGTTTCCTTTCGACGGCAATGGTCTCTGCGTATCCGTCTAAGTTAAGATCTACCGAAAGCGTCTTTTCCACGATTGGAGTCGGTGACGGTTCTTCGGTGGGCGGGAACGTTTCCGGGATCTGTTCGGTGGATACGGCAGTCGGGTCGTAAACGGGCCCGGTGGCAGGGCCCGGGGTGGCTGAATGATCCGGGGTGGCAGAGGGATCGGGAGTCACGCCGGGAAACGCGGTCCTGGCCGAGGTGCGGCCGGGGGCGGCAGTGGCGTCGGCGGAGCGGCGCGGCGGAGTTACTCTGTCAAGGGAAGGATCTTTTTTGCGGGAGGAGCGGGAGTTTATGACGGCGCCGGTTATGACCGCGGCGATCAGGAGAGCGAGGGCAACGGCGCCTGCGATGATCAGGCGGGTCTTGCGCTTCTTTTTTGACAAAGCAGAGGTGCCGGTGGTCGCGTCGGCAGCGTCGTTGGCGGCAGAGTTTGCATCGGTGGCGCCGGAGGAGGCTGCAGCGTCGGCGGCGGTGCCCGTAGAGGAAGCGCCGGTGTCGCCGGAAGCGGTCGCTGCTTCCGGAGCTTCGTCGAAGCCGGTGATCCAGCCGCTCTTAATTGGCCCTTTGAACTCACCGGAACGTGCCTGGGCCGCGCCGGAAACTGCCGGGGCCGCCGCCCATTCCAGAGGCGTGGCCGGCATCGACGCATTCCGGGCCCTGCGGGACAATGCCACGTTCCGCACCGTGTCGTCCAGATATTCGCGAAGCGGGAACGTCGCCGGGTCGATATTGCCGCGGCAATTCCACAATTTCAAGAAGGCGTCGAAGGCGCATTGACGGGCGATCTCGCGCCTGGAAACAGCGCTGCCCTCTCCCGTACCGGCAGCGTCGAGCTCCGCGGCGTCAAGCACTTCCAGCGCCGTTTCCGCGCAATGATCCGAGTACGCGCGTTCGAGCTCCCTGAGCCCGCGCTCGTCTCCCGCCGCGATCAGTTGCAATATCTCGCTGTCGTTCAATGGATGCCTCCCGGAAAAACTGTTGACGACATTGTAAAGCAATCGGCAGCAAAAGTAAAGATGAGGAGGCCGTGGCAGTGAAAGGCGGTGTGGTGTTAACGGCAACAAAGGCGAGGCAAAGCCTAGGCGCAAAAAGCAAGAGAAAACGGCGCTGCCATAAAACAGCTTCCTCGCAAGAATTCGAGGATTTTGACGTTTTTTTCAAATTCCCTCGAATCTTTATTCGTGCTGCGCTGTCTTGAAACAGTCTGTCCAAGGAAAAGTCGAGGATATAAAAGCATTTGATATTTATCCTCGAAAACATCAACGCCTTGCGCTGCCTGGAGAACGTTGTCGCTAAGAACAGCTCCAAAAATGAACATAAACGTCAGGGATTTTGGAACTTTCCTTTTTTTCCTCGAAAACGGCGATGCCCCTTGTGACCCGGGCCGAGAGAATGAGCGATAACGTCAGGGATTCTGAGACGTTTCCCTTATTTCCCTCGAAAACGGCGATGCCCCCTGTGACCCGGGCGGAGAAATGAGCGCAAACACAGAAATCTGGAACTGTTTCGTTCTACCCTTTGAGAAATCAAGTCGAGTCCAATAAAACTCTTTTCAAACAAGTATCAACCGCTTAGCGGAAAAGTTTGTTCGTCGGAGAATAACAGCAATGTTATGAAGCGGGCTGTGAGCGATAACGCCAAAGTATTAACATTTTTTCTTGATTCTTTGGCATTTGAAAGCAAGCAGCCATACCCCGCGGCTTGAGGGGAGCCCGCGTTGTCCGACACCCAAATCGAGCGAAAGGCGTTGCCGAAGCCTGAGCGAACGTCACAGAAAAGAAACAAAATTGTGCGTGCTTTGTACGGAAAAAAGTGGTATGATATTGACCGAAAAAGACAGATATCAAGGGAGGGCGCCTGCGTGCGGCGTTCTCCTGTCTGTCGGCAATTTGACCCGAAAAAGGCGGTTCTGTATGTCGAAAAGCGAGAAAAAGACATCTAAAAAGAAATATAAGTTTACGGTTATGGACTACATAACCATCGGATTTACGGCGGTCATCGTCATCATAATGATAATTTTCCTGATCCGGGCGCTGAAACCCGAATGGTTCGCCAAAAAGTCGGACAACGGCAGCACGGTCTCTACGGTCACGCAGCCTGCTTCCACCGCGAACAGCGACGCCACTCCGGCGCCTACCGAGACTCCGGTCTATTCAGGCATCGGAAACAGCTACGGCAACATGTCCAACGACTCCGTTGCGGCCGAGATCGACGGGTACGTATTCAGGGCCTCGAACACGGCGGAGGGCGCTTCCCTGCTGTTTGGCAGCGGCGAGACGGCGAAGACCATCCTTGAAGGCGAAAACGCCATCACCGGCGTCAACGTCATAGAAGATCCTTTCGCCAACACCGGCGTTGCCGGAAGCGTATATTATAAGATCATTTTCATCGACGGAGCGGGACGGCTCAGCGCCGTGACCTACGGGCCGCTGCCTGCGGACGAAGATTCGAGCGTCGATCCCGAGGGAGCGATATCGACCGAAAAGACCGCGGTGGCGGAAGGAACGTACAGGAGCGCGGTGCCCGTGGGAGAGTACGTTTACGCCATTGACGGGGACGGATATATCGTGAAGATCGCGCTTGGCGACGGAAGCGTTGCGAAGCTTTCTAAAAAGACTTATTCCGCGCTGTGCGTGTATTTCGGGGCCATCTACGGCCTGTCAGAAGACGGCGGCGTGTACATCCTGAAGACTTCTCCCAGGCCTGCGGAGGAAGGTTCGGACAATGACGTTTCCGAAAGCGGCGACAGCGAGGCAGAGGCGGCAGCGGAAGTCGACGAGTACGAGAAGCTGATCGGCGAGGGCAATTTCACCTCCATGGCCGTGTTCGACGACTGGGTATACGCGGCAGGCGGCAGCGGCATCGTGCGGTTCGACGCAGACTATTTCGGGCGCGACACGCTGACATCAGCCGTGAAACCCTCCGCCATAAGCGTTGACCGCCGCGGCATATTCGTGCTGGTCAACGAAACATCGACAGAGACCGGCGAGGCAGAGCTCGTGTTGTACGTGGGAGCAGCAAAAGACTTTCTGTCCGGAACGTTGACGCGCCTGGCCTCCGTGAAGGCGGAAGGCGGCGAAAGCGGCGGGTACGGGATCACGCTCCTTACCGGCGAAGTGCTGGTGACGGACGGAAACGGCAGGACTCTTCTGAGCGCGGAACTCTCCGCATGATCAACGGCTAAAACCATTTAAAATTCGGCAAATTATCGAGAAAAGCTGCCGTTTACGCGCAGTTTATACCCGGATATGGCAAGTTGTAAAATTAAATGACGCAAAATAATGACTCATCGAGTCAAAACTGGTAGAATTAAAGCGACCAAACCAAATTCGCCAGGAGGACAAGATGAGTCAAGAGGAGTATAACAAAAAATCGGCAAAAAAGAAACACCTAAAAGAAAAAGATCGGTATCAAATCGAGGCACTGCTGAAAGCAAAGAAGAAAGCACGCGAAATAGCCGAGATCATCGGGTGCAGCAAGAGAACAATCGAGCGGGAGATCAAGCGAGGTCAAGTAACACAACTCACAAGCCAATATGAATATGTAAGCGTGTATAAAGCGGACGTAGGGCAGCGAATCCATGAAGAGAAAACGCAGAACAAAGGACGGCCGCTCAAGATCGGAAAAGATCATGCATATGCACAGAGAATCACGGAATTGATCTGTCTGGAGAGATATTCGCCGGATGCGGCGAATGCTCAGTACAGGAAAGAGCATAACGGTCAGCAAGTGGTATGCACCCGAACGCTATACAGCTACATCTGGGATGGCCTGTTTTACGGACTTGAAAAGGAAGATCTGCCGCGCAGAGGAAAACGAAGAACAGGACAGAGAGTACACCATAGGCGCGTGGCACTGAACAACCCTACAGGAAGGAGCATTGAGGAGCGGACAGAAGCAATCAATAAACGTCAGGAGGACGGGCACTGGGAAATGGACACAGTAGTAGGAGGACCCGGCACTAAGGCATGCCTTTTGGTACTTACGGAGCGAAGGAACAATCTCGAGTTAATTTTTAAACTCCCGGTGAAAAACCAAGCGTCTGTTGTGCACCTGCTAGATCGGTTGGAGCGTAAAATGGGAGTTTCTAGATTCCAAGAAGTATTCAAAACCATTACATGTGACAATGGCTGCGAGAACCTGGATGCCGCAGGGATGGAAAAGTCAGTATTTGGTAAAAAGCAACGAACGACCGTCTACTATGCTCACCCTTACAGCGCATACGAACGAGGAGCCAACGAAGGCGCCAACGTCCTGATTCGAAGATTTGTTCCTAAAGGAACGGACATCGCAACGTTGCATAGATCAGACATAAAACGCATTGCACATTGGATGAATAATTACCCTAGAAGAAAGCTTGAATATGCCACTGCATTTGAGCGATCACCACTCGCTGCCGTTCTATCAGAAGCCTGCGTCATTTAAACTTGCAATTCACAGTTTATACCCGGATATGCAGTTTTCGCTTGCATAAGACCCGTCCGATATGGTAAAATCCACGAACAGAGCGGCCCTGCGCCGCATACGAGACCTCAACATTCTGATCTAAAACCGATAAAGGGGTAAGAAAAATGGGATTGTTTTCAAAATTATTCGGAAAAAACGTAGAAGAAGGTTCTGACGAGAAGAAGGCGCTGGACCTGCTGGAAAGCCTCTTCAAGAGCGCTCAGGACGCAAAGAAAAACGAGAAAAAGGACGAGGCCAAACCGGAGGCCGAGGCAGCTCCCGCAGCCCCCGCAGCCGCTTTTGACAGCTATGACGAGGAAGAAGACGGACCTTCCGGCTTCTCCTGGGGACCCAAGATGCCCGCCGAGCCGAACCAGTACAATTACAAGGGCACCTGGAGAGAATATTTCCGCGAAATATTCACCACCGAGTTCTCTCAGTACACGCTTGACGTTCAGGAGAAGAACGGAAGATACATGAAGTTCACGTTCCTGAAGGACGGCGCCACGGCGCTTGTGGTGGAGATCCTTTCCGCCAGCAGCGAGCACAAGAAAGTCCGCAGCGACTGCCGTGCCAAAGGCATCCCCTACCTTCGCTACTACTTCAACTACGACGGCTGGTGGAATACCCGCGAATACGTCATCACACGCACCCGCAACGCTCTGGGCATCTGATCCCGGAACGTTTGGACAGGCCGAGAACGCTTAGCGCCTGCGGCGGACCCGGCACGGACTCGGTCGAACGCTTCGCAGGCAGTTTGTCCGTGTACGGTCTGGTACATTCCGGAATTTTCCGGATTTAATGGATTCGGAGCCTGTCCTTTATTTGACGGGAGATGCGCCGCGGGGCCGTCTCCCGTGATTTTTTCGCTTTGAAAAATGGCCGATATGCTGGAAGCTGTTGCCGCCCGGGAACGGTGGGAGCAGTTTTATGAATATAAGACGAGCCTGGTGTGCCCCCGGGAACTGGCCGGGGAGCTGAGGGAGTTTATTGACCGCCGCGGATACGAAGAGGTGTGCGGAAGCATTGCCCGCGGGGAGCCCTTCCCTCTCCCGCGAAAGTCGGTCATCAGCAAGCTGGGCACGGGGAAAAAGCGCACGGTCTACGTTTATCCGCCGAACGAAAACATGGTGCTGAAGCTGATCACTTTTATGCTTTTGAGGCGGTACGATCACCTGTTCAGCGACAATCTTTATTCTTTCAGGCCGGGGCGCAGCGCCAAGGACGCGGTCAGGAGCCTTTTGAGGGCGGGCGCGGGCAGCGGGGCAACCTACGCCTATAAAGTGGACATCCACAACTATTTCAATTCCATCCCGGTGGAGCGGCTGGTGCCCATGCTGGAGCGGTGCCTCGACGACGATCCGAAGCTGCTGCGGTTCCTGACTTCCCTGCTGGAGACGCCCTGCGTGCTGGACAAAGGCCGCGTGATCAGCGAGGAAAAAGGCATTATGGCAGGGACACCGGTGTCGTCGTTCTACGCAAACCTGTACTTGAAAGAACTTGACGCGTATTTCGCTTCCCGGGGGATCGTTTATGCCAGATATTCCGACGACATAATAGTGTTCGGCAGGTCCCGGCAGGAGACCGAAGCGTACGCGGCGGTTATAAAATCGTTCCTGCAGGACAGCGGCCTCAGCGTGAATCCGGACAAGGAAGATTTTTACGGCCCGGAAGACGGCTGGGTCTTTTTAGGATTCAAGGTCAAAAACGGCGTGGTGGATATCGCTCCGGCCACCGTGCTGAAGCTCAAGCAGAAGATGAAGCGCAAAGCGGATTCCCTCCTGCGCTGGGCAAAGCGCAACGGTGTGGAAGGGCCCCGGGCGGCGAAGGCGTTCATACGCATATTCAACCGCAAGCTGCTGGAAGGCCCTAAAGACAGCCGGGACAACGAACTTACCTGGAGCTACTGGTTTTTCTCGGTGATCACCACGGCGGAGAGCCTGAAGGTCATCGACAATTACGCCCAGGACTGCATCCGGTATATCGTCTCCGGCAGGCACACCAAGGCGCGGTTCAATTTCCGCTACGAGGATATGAAGGCGCTGGGGTATCGGAACCTGGTGCACGCGTATTACGGTTACGGCAAGGAAGAAAGCGGCGAAGGCTGTCAAAGCGGCGGCGATGACGGCTGCGAAGGCGGCGATATTATATGCGAGGCGGAACGATGAAAGAGAGCGGCAATAAAGGCAGGAGCGCGGGGCTGAAAACGATCGCCCTGACGATGGGAGACCCCCTGGGCATAGGGCCCGAGATCGTGGCATTGACGCTGGCGGATCGGGAGGTCAATAAAGTTTGCCGCCCGCTGGCCGTGGGCAACCGCGATATCATCTGCCTGGCCGCGTCCAAACTTGGCCTCCGCAATTTTGAAAAAAGGTTCGGGGGCAATATCGTCGACGTGCCGTTGACGCTGCCGGATCCGGACACGGCTGAGAACGCTGAAACAAGAATCGGCGCCGGTGCGACCGCGAAAGAGTTCGTGGAACGGTACGCCGGGACCGTGCAGGGATCTGCCGGAAAACTGGCATACGACTGCATCGCAAAGGCCCACGAGCTTTGCGCCTCCGGAGCGGCCGCGGCAGTGGCAACGGCGCCCATCAATAAAGAGGCCCTCAAGGCGGCCAACGTCCCCTACATAGGCCACACGGAGATATTCGGGGCGCTGACGGGCACCGAAGACCCGCTCACGATGTTCGAGACCGACGGCATGCGGATCTTTTTCCTGACGAGGCACGTATCGCTCCGGAGCGCCTGCGGCCTGGTGACGGAAGAGCGGCTTCGGGACTATATCCGCAGGGCGCTGAAGTTGCTGAAACAGCTGGGCGTGAAGGCCTCGGAGGATAAGCCGCTGGCGGTGGCGGGGCTGAATCCGCACTCCGGAGAACACGGACTGTTCGGCACGGAAGAGGTGGAAATAATTGCCCCGGCGGTGGAAAAAGCCAGGGCGGAAGGGGCGCCCGTGACCGGCCCCATAGGCGCAGATTCGGTGTTCCATCTGGCCCATACCGGCAAGTTTTCGGCGGTATTGTCGCTGTACCACGACCAGGGCCATATTGCCGCCAAAACGCTGGATTTCGAGAGAACCATATCGTTGACGCTGGGCATGCCTTACCTGCGCACCTCCGTGGATCACGGCACCGCTTTCGATATAGCGTGGCAAAAAAAAGCCAGCCCCGTGTCGATGCGCGAGGCTGTGCTGCTGGCTGCTAAATACAGTTTTTAATTTTATTCAATTTCTGAGTTCCGGACCGTTTTTATCGATCCCGGCCCGTTTTTCGGCGGCTTTCACCGTCTGCTCCATCAGCATGCAGATCGTCATTGGCCCCACGCCTCCGGGAACGGGAGTGTATGCGGAGGACTTCGGAGCGGCGTTTTTCAGGTCGATATCTCCCACGTTGCCCGGATTGTACCCGGCGTCCACCAGCACCGCGCCGTCTTTTATCCACTCGGCTTTAACGAATTCGTGCTTGCCCACGCAGGCCACCACTATGTCCGCCCGCTTCACCACGGAAGGCAGGTCAACGGTCTTCGTGTGCGTTATGGTCACGGTGGCGTTCTCGCGAAGGAGCATCATTGCCGCGGGCAACCCCAGAATGCGGCTGCGCCCGATGACAACGGCTTCCCTGCCTTTTATTTCCACGCCGTACTCTTTAAGTATGCGGATTATGCCCGTGGGCGTGGCTGCGCCGTACCCTTCCTGGCCCAGCGAAACCGCTCCAAAGCTCTGTGCTCCCACGCCGTCAACGTCCTTTTCGGGCAATATCTCGTTGAAGCATCTGGGTTCGTCGATATGTTTCGGCACAGGATGCTGGAGCAGTATTCCGCACACTTCCGGATCGCCGTTCAGTTCGCGTATGGCCTGAAGCAGCTCTTCGGTGGTAGTCTCCGCGGGCAATTCGATTTTCCTGGGCCTGAGGCCGATGCGCTCGCATGCCCTTCCCTTCATCCTGACGTAGGTCTGGGAAGCCGGGTCCTCGCCCACTATAATGGTGGCAAGCACGGGGACGGTGCCGGTGGCGTTGACCACGCGCTGCACGCGCGATCTCAGCTCTTCCTCGATACGGGCGGAGAGGATCTTGCCGTTCAGAACGAGGGGCGAAGCGGCGTTGACGGACGGTCCATTGCCGTCGGCCGGGCCGGAATCGGAATTGACCTGGTTATCGGTTTCTGCAGTCATCTCGGGGTCTCCGTTTTACATACAATAGGTCTCGACGTAGCTGTCGATGGCCGCCTTCACGATAGCCACCGCCTCGTTCCTGTCCTGGACCTCGTCGTCCACGGCGGTCTGCTTGTTCTCCAGCGATTTGTACACTGTGAAGAAGTGCCACATCTCCTCGAAAATGTGACGCGGCAACTCGTTTATGTCGTGGTACATATTATAGTTGGGATCGTTGAAAGGTATGGCGATGATCTTCTCGTCACGCCTCCCGGAATCGATCATGGAGATGGCGCCGATGGGATAGCAGCGTACCAGCGTCATAGGCTCGATCTCTTCCGAGCAGATGATCAGCACGTCCAGCGGGTCAAGGTCATCGCCGTAGGTCCTGGGGATGAAGCCGTAGTTGGCCGGATAGTGGGTGGAAGTATGGAGGATGCGGTCAAGCATAAGCATGCCCGTGGCCTTGTCCAGCTCGTACTTTTTCTTGCTCCCCTTCGGGATCTCCACCACCGCTACGAAATCTTCGGGATTTATGCGCTTGGGGCTTATATCGTGCCAGATATTGCTCATTCAAATTACTCCGTTTCTTTAAAATATTTGTAGGTCCCCACCGTAAGCTCGTCGCAGGCGTCCTCGTCGCAGGCAACGATGGCCGCGGGATGGAGCTGGAGGGCGCTGACCGTCCATTTGCCGGACACGGGCTCTTCCACCAGGTGCCTGAGGGCTCTGGCCTTGTTGTGGCCGGAGATCAGCAGCAGCACTTCTTCCGCGTCCATAACGGTGCCCACGCCGACTGAAAGGGCCGCCTTGGGCACTTTTTCAGGGTCGCCGCCGAAGAAACGGGCGTTGGCAATGAGCGTGTCGTAGGTGAGTTTGCGCACGCCGGTGCGGGAATTCAGGCTGGTGAAGGGCTCGTTGAACGCGATGTGGCCGTCAACGCCGCTGCCTCCCAGGAACAGGTCGATCCCGCCCAGTTCGGCGATCTTGTCCTCGTAGCGGGCGCATTCGGCCTCGGGATCGGGAGCCATGCCGTTCAATATGTTGACGTTCTCCGGATCGATATCTATGTGGTCGAAAAGATTGTCATGCATGAATTTCCAGTAGCTCTGCTCGTGGTCTCTGGGGAGCCCGATATATTCGTCCATATTGAAGGTGACTACGTTCTTGAAGCTGACGCGGCCTTCCTTATTCGCCTTGACGAACCTGGCGTACACGCCCAGAGGCGAGGAGCCGGTGGGAAGCCCCAGCACGAAGGGCCTGATCTGCCCGGCGGGAGAATTGTTATGGCGGTTGATGCGGCCGATGATATATTCCGCGGCCCATTCGCTCATTTTCTCGTAATCGTCACGGATTATTACTCTCATTATATGCATCTCCATTCGATAAAAGTTCGGTAAAAGCTTCCGCAAAATGCAGCGCGGAGGCGCGTTTTACCGCTAAATTATACCGCTTTTGGGTGAATAGTCAAGGGAGCCCGGTCCCGCGAGGCATTCCAGGAACATGACACGGACGCCTGCGGCCCTGGCTTCTTCGAGGGCAACGCCGAATTCCGGATGCGTATCTGTATTTGGCCGGACTTCGGTCACGCCTTCCATCTGGATCACGAACAAAAGGATCGCGTTATACCCGTCGTCAACGGCGCGGGCAAGCTCCCGGAGGTGTTTTACTCCCCTTTCCGTGGGGGCGTCGGGGAAATAGCCTGTGCCGTCTATCTCCAGCGTGCAGCCTTTTACCTCCATCAGGTACCGCTCCCCGGACCGCTCCATATAGAAGTCGATGCGGGAATTGCCGCAGGTGTGCTCCGGGATCACCCTGTCGAAATCCTGGCCCGAGAGCCACTCCGCCGCCACTTTGTTCGGGGCCTGGCTGTCGATATTGACCAGCAGCCCGTTCTGCTTCCGGACCGTCACCAGATCGTACCGGGTGCGCCGCCGTGGATCATCGGACAATGCCAGCCACACTTCGCAGCCGGGTATCAGCAGCTCTTTGCACCTGCCTGTATTTTTTACGTGTACCGTTTCAGTTCCGGCCTCGCCGTCGATCACAACTTCCGCTATGAACCTGTTTGGTCGGCTGAGGAACCGTGCACGCACTACTTTCGAATATTTCACGCTGTTTATACCTTTTATTAACCTTTAATGCCCTTTATTGCCCTCTAACGGCCCTTTTACGGCCTGCTGCGGCCCGTGCCCTTCTCACGATACTTTCCGCCCGGACCCCAGCTCGAAATGGCATTTAACGATGCCCAGATCGATCCTGCTGAAGGGGCCTCCCCTGTCGACGATCTCCACCGCATCGCCGTCCAGCAGCCGGATCGTGAACCTCTGCTGATTGATTGCAGTGGGAGCCAGCAGCGCCGCTTCCACCCCTTTTTCGAACCATTCGGGCAATACGCGCTGCCCTTCGCCGCCGGTTTGCCCGGACGCATTTCTGGCGTCCTCCGTCACCTGCTCCGGCGTTTTGGACCTGCGTGGCCTCCCCTGGTCCTTACCGTATCCCACGGCAATAACGATGGGCAGCCGTTCTCCTTCCCCTACCGTCACGCCGGTGCCTTTCTTGTTGAAAAGGCCGGTCCAGCAGGTGTTGAGCCCCAGCTTCTGCAAAAACAGCACCAGCCGCTCTCCGTAATAACCCACCTGCTCGTCGAGGCAGTCATTGTCGGGGCCTGCGCAGGCGATGAAGCTGGGAGCCGTTCCGAGGCCCGCGGCCCGGGAAAAGAGCCGGTTGTACGTGTCGCCCGCATCGGGGACAAATTGAAAACGGAGGCCGCTTTCGGCATTGACCGCGTCAATCTCTGCGTCGATGAGCGCCGCAGTCTCCGGTCCGATCTTCTTGTCCGTGTACGTCCTGACGGAGTGGCGCCGGACGATTGCTTCCGCCCAGCTCATTTCGTTGTCCGAACTGTCTTTATTCTTGTCAATAGCTGTATCCATGGCTGAAAGCTCCTTTCTCCCCTGCCGCTCCGGCGGCGGCCTTAAAAAGTATAACATAACGGGGCCCGAAAACCAAGACGGAGCGTTGACACGGCCTCTTCCGGAATGGTAAAATCAGTGCGGAAAAAGCGAAGGACTCAGGCGGCTCTGAAGCCGGAACGAAAGCGGCGCAGAGGAAGCCGGGCAGGGTCCGACAGCAAGAAATAAACAGCAAAGCGAGGACATTGTTATGTATCCTTTCAAAATCGGTGTTATGCTCGATTCATTCAGGCTGCCTATCGATCAGGCGCTGGTGAAGGCGGCGGAAGTTGGCGGTCAGGGGCTGCAGGTATACGCGACCTACGGCGAGATGGCTCCGGAAAACCTGGACACGGCGGCGCGCAGGGAGTTTCTGAGCAACGTCAAGGACAACGGCCTCGTTATTTCCGCGCTTTGCGGCGATCTGGGCAAGGGCTTTACGGACCCCGCGCTGAACCCCGGGCTTATAGAGAAATCCAAGCGGATCCTCGATCTGGCGGTAGAGCTGGAGACCAACGTGGTGACGACCCACATCGGGCGCGTTCCCGACGATCCGGCGGACGAAGTTTACAAGATCATGCAGGCGGCATGCCACGAGCTGGCCGAATACGCGGACAGCCTCAAAGCACACTTCGCCATCGAAACAGGGCCGGAGCCCGCGGCAAGGCTCAGGACCTTCCTTGACACGCTGGGATCCAGAGGCGTGGCGGTCAATTACGATCCCGCCAACCTCACCATGTGCGTTGACGACGACGCGGTGAAAGGCGTGTACGAGCTGAAGGATTACATTGTCCACACCCACGCAAAAGACGGTATGAGAGGCACCCGGCCTCCCTACGTGGAAGTTCCCCTGGGAACGGGAGACGTGAAGTGGGACGGATACTTGAAAGCATTGTACGAGATAGGCTACAAGGGCTTCCTGACCATCGAGCGGGAGTGCGGCGAGACGCCGGAGAAAGACATCGCCATGGCCGTATCGTTCCTGAAAGGCAAGATCGCATAATATAAATCAGCAGAGAGGATCACGTTATGAAAAAATTAAAAGTAGGTATCGTGGGAGTAGGCGGGATCTCCGAATTCCATATCAGCGGCTACAGGCGCAATCCCAACGTGGAACTGTACGCATTCTGCGACATCAACGAGCAGCGGCTCAGGGAAAAGGGCGCCAGATACGGCATCACCAGGCTGTACACCGACGTCAATGAAATGGTGAAGCTGGAAGAGCTGGACGCCGTCAGCGTATGCACCTGGAACTCGGCTCACGCGCCCTGCACCATCGCGGCGCTGAACGCGGGCAAGCACGTTCTGTGCGAGAAGCCCATGGCCCTGAACGCTAAAGAAGCCGAGGAAATGTACGCCGCGGCCCAGAGGTCCGGTAAGATGCTCCAGATCGGTTTCGTCAGGCGGTTCGGCAACGACTGCGCCATATTGAAAGATTTCGTTGACGGAGGCGACTTCGGTGAGATCTACTACGCCAAGGCCATCTACACCCGCAGGCACGGCTGCCCCGGCGGCTGGTTCTCGGACAAGTCCAGATCCGGCGGCGGTCCGCTGATCGACCTGGGAGTGCACGTCATCGACCTGGCAAGATACATCGCCGGCTGCCCCAAGCCCGTTTCGGCTTACGGCGTCACCTTCGACAAGCTGGGCTCCCGCCCCGAGATCAAGATGCGTCCCGGCGAGTACAAGGCGGCGGATGCCGGAAACCTCTGCGACGTGGAAGATTTTGCCTCCGCGCTGATCCGCTTCGAGAACGGCTTCACGATCGGCATCGAGGCCTCCTTCGATATGAACCTTCCCGGCGAGAACAACATCGTGATACTGGGCACCAAAGCGGGCGCAACGCTGAGCCCGGATCTGAAGATCTATTCCACCACCCGCGGCTATCTGTCCAACGTGCAGCTTGATATGCCCACGGCCCTGGACTTCAACGGCCTGTTCGAAAGAGAGATCGACGATTTCGTCGACTGCCTGCTTACCGGGCGCAAGAGCAACGCCCCGGCGGAAGACGGCGTGATATTGATGAAGATATTGTCCGCCATTTACGAGTCCGCCGCCACGGGCAACGAAGTCAAGATCCAGTGCTGAGGCGGGCGCTTCGTTTTGAGGCATTGACGGACAAACAAACCATTTAAGCCTGAAGCTGTCTTGCGGCCCCTTCCCTTCCTTACGGGCGCCAGACAGCTTCTATTTTTCGCAAACGGTGAAGGCACGGGCTATTTTTTGTCGTCTATATAAGTGAGCGAGGCCGCAGACCAGCTGCCGCTAAACACGCAAAGAGTAAAAGATCCGGAGAATCATATGACGGAAAAAGACGGGGATAACAACAATAAACCGGCCGAGGTGTTGACGGACGCGGAGCTTATAGGGATGCTGGAGCGCAGGGATGAGAATGTGATCCGGGGCCTTGAAGCCAGATTCGGGGCGAGATGCCGCTCTGTGGCATACGGCATTCTTGGAAACGCCGAAGACGCGGAGGAGTGCGTCAACGACGTGATGCTGAAGCTTTGGAACAACATCCCTCCCGAAAAACCTGTTGATCTTACTGCCTTTGTCACCGCGGTGACAAAGAACGCTGCGATCGATCGGTACAAGGTCCAGAGACGAAAGAACCGAATCCCGCCGGAGAAGATGGAGCCGCTGGAAAGCGCGGAAAACGTAGGTGTACGTGATGTTGACCCGACCGACAAGGAAGCCGTGGCAATGCTGATCGCGCGATATCTCAGGGGCGTTACGCCGGAGAAGAGAAAATACTTCGTTGCCCGCTACCGATACGGTATGTCCGAAGCGGAGATCGCACTGAAGACTGGGACTCCGAAAGGTACGGTCTCAGGGGCGCTCAGCAGGATGCGAAAAGAACTGGGCAGGTTTCTTGAAAAGGAAGGTATCAGGATATGAACGAGAAAAAGCTGGAAGAGTACGCGCAGTTCCTTCCTGAAGATATAATTGCAGAGGCGGCGGATATTGCCAATGACGGAACGGCCACGGAGTCTGCCAAAAAGGCGCCCGGCAGCGGCAAGTCCGGTTCAGGCAGGAACGGCCGGACGGGCGCGCTGAAATACGCGGCGGCAGGGTTGCTGTTCGTTGCCGCGGTAGCAGCAGGAATAGTTTTTGCCATCAAATTCGGGAAAAAGAATGATCCGAACACACCCGACGATACTTCGATGACAGGAGAATCGCTGCCGCCGGAGCTCCCGACCTCTGTACCCGGAGAAACGGAAGGACCGGATCCTACTTTAACCGAGAACACTACGCCTGTCCCGATTCCGACGGCTTCGGTACCTGAAGAGCAGCCGTTTATCCCGCCCGAGACCGCGTCGTTCTACACGGTCATCAAAGACGGTACCGTCCAGGACGCGTATCCCGCATTCGTGCCCGGCTACGTTTACGTTGCCACCGACGGAAAAGCCTACTTCACGACGGTCATCGGAGTAGATACCGAGAAAGATTCTCTGTTCGATCTCGATCCTCTCATCGAGCGGGAACAGTACGCCTCCGAAGGCAGCGTGGTGATGACACTGAAATATCTGTGCGACGCGGAAAAAGAAGGAGATACGCTGAGATTGTCCACGTCCGCCATATATATAACGATAGATTTTTCGTCGGAGAACGACAGAGAATATTACGAATCGCTTGACGATAATTACGACAATGAAAACGACCGGACAAAGAAGCATCTTGACGCACTTCGGGATCTGCTGGGGAACGGACTGATCTACAGATATTCGGCAGGAACGTGGCACGAACTGCTCTACCGGGTGGAAACGGTCAACAGCTTTGCCCTTAAACTTGGGGACGGAAAAGGCCTCCTGACGGCCATAGAAACGTCGCCGGCCGCCGCAAACGACCCGGACATAACGAGCATCAGCTTCGAATACGAGGGAGGCAGGCTCGCTTCTTCAGTATCGCTTTACCAGGGCCGCCGGACAGAAAGTAATTATGAAAACGGCAAATTGAAGCGTGTGCTGCACGTTTCCGCTGCAAAAGATACTTATAAAGAGATCCTGTATAACGAAGGCGTGACGGTAGAGCATCAATATAACGAAAGCGGCACCGACGACTGGGTCGTTGAGACGTATTACGACCATCCCGAGCTGCTATACAAAATAGAAAAGGTCACCGAAAAGAGACGCAACAAAAAGGATCAGCCCTTCAAAGTCAAGCACACCGAGACTTATTTTTATTATTGCGACGAATCAAGGACAGGCACATACACCGGCAGGCTGGTCCAGGAGGAATCTATGGAAGACGTCTACCGGAACCGTACCGTCACCGAATACGATTCCCGGGAAAATATGACGCTTCGACTGTATGAAGACATTTCCGGATATCGGATCGAACTGAAGACCGAGTATGTATATGCGAACGACGAGTTAACGGAATATTTCAGGACCGAAAGCGAATCTGAGCGGCCTACATCCTACGAGCACGTGAAGATCGGGCCCCACGAAGAGCATTATTACGTCGAATACAAAGTCCCGGATACCGGCGAGTACAGAATGGTGGAATACCGGCCTTCCGGGCAAAAGCTCGTGGAGCGTTTCTACGATCCCGAGCCCAACTGGGAAGGAGTGCAGAGGCAGTGCGCCATCTACTATGACGAGAACAGCCAGGTAGAAAAGACGGTGCCCTTCTACTTTATTGACGGACAATGGACGGAGGGATGACCGCTTGCGGTCCTGGCTTAACGCGAACTGTTCCACACGGTCCAGCGCTGCGACAGATCGTTCTGGTCAAGGCTGTCGAACAACGTGCTTGTCCCTTTTATCGCTTTTTCGGTCATAGTTTTCATCTTTCCCCGCGCCCGTTCCACGATCGAAGAAGGCATATAGCACGAAAGCGATGAGGGAACGGTCTCGCTGCGGGCGGGAACGCAGGCGGCAAAATTCTTTCCGGAAGTGTTGACGGCGCGCAAGTTTTTAAGGTAATCTTCGACCGGAAGCGAGGACAGCGACGGGAGCGTTCCGCGGGAGGAATTCAGGACAGATTGTCCCTCCGGACTCACGGCAAACGAGACGAACAGCGATGCCGCTTCGACCATATCCGTATCCTTTCTGATATCGAAGCAATCGGTTCCGGTCGCCGTACACGAAAGCGTATTTTTTACCGTGGATCTTGGGAAAGGAGCCACGTCCCAGGCGATCCCTTTTTCTTCATATTCGGCGGCGATATTGCCAAGTTCGCTCATAAGCGCGGCGCGGAAAACGGGAGTGCGCGTTTCGAGCGCGTCGCTGACTTCTTTCGGAGAACCAGAGTCCGGAGGATTGCCCGTGCCTTCGAATACTCCGTATGCCGGAAGGATCGCCGGGCCGTACGAATGCACTTCTATCAACTTTTCCAGTTCTCTTGAGGAGTTATACTTGCTCAGCTCGACCTTGCATTTTTCCGCGTCGGCCCACGCCTTTACTTCGCATGAATCATATACACGAAATAACGTCAGAAACAGCGGCTCATACGTCAGATCCAGCTGCGCTCCGGCAAGCGTTTCGTCGGCCTGTCCTATCTCCAGGCAGATGGCGCTGAATTCGTCGAAATTCCACTCTCCGCCGATGGCGCGGCCCGGAAGGAGCCTGTCTGTGGCGCTTTTATCGTAAATAAGCACCAGCGGGTCGCAGTTAGTGCCGATCGCATACTGTTTGCCGCCAACCGTAGAAGACTCAAACACTCCCGTATAGAGCTTTTCTTTTGCGCCGGTACCGGCAACGATCTCATCGAGGCACATCAGCGTCCGGTCAACGTACGCGTATTCGAAAGCTTCCGTTCCCGGAAAGAAGACCACGTCGGCGTAATCATCCGAACCCTTTTGGGCATTAAGAGCCGCAGCGGCGTCTTTAACCGTACGGAGCGTCACGGCGATACCGGGATATTTTTCATTAAAAGCCTCTGTGAATCTTGCCAGCGCATCCGTATCGCTCTTCTGATACCGTTCGGGCACGCCCAGAACAATGCTGCCGGTCACAGGTTCCTGCGTGGGCGCGTCAATACCGGGAGTGGTTTCGATAACGTCGAAGGGAGTAGCAACTGCCGCGCTTCCTTCCTGTGGATCGTCCGCCATTTTGCAGCCGGACAATGACAGCACTCCTGCGGCGGCCAGTACGGCAGCGATGATCCTGAAAATAACAACAAGTGCAAGTTTGCGTTTCTTTGCCATGATTCCTCTCCTTCTCGGATCGAGTGGAAAAGCCGGGTTTTTCTGTGGAAAACCTGCGGAGATCCTGTGGAAAAGCCGCGAGCGGCCTGTGGAAAAGTCTAAAATTCCTGCTCAGCCCGGGAGGCAAGAGCGTTTCAGCCGCGCACCATCTTTTTGTTGAACGGCACGGGCTCCGAAACGGCGGCCCCGCTGCCGGGCTTCAGAGCGTTGTCGTGGATGACCACCATCGAAACGTAATCACCGCCGCCTTCCACGGTTCCGGAAGTGATGCAGTCGGAGACGGAAGAAACGGTGTTGTGATCGATATAGATGCCGTCGGGGCCGTAGCCCAGGTTGGACAGGAAGATGGCGTTGACGGCGCCCTCGAAGGTGTTGTATGCGACGTTGACGTGCAGTATCTCGTATATCTCGACGGAGGTGCTGCCGGTGTTGGTGAACGTGTTGCCGTGGATCTTGAGGCCTTCGCAGCGTCCGTCGCCCACGGTGGTGCCGCTGCCTACCTTGACGCCCTTGCCGGGGCCGGAGAAGGTGTTGTCCGTGATAAAGTCGTTGATGGATATCTCGTTCATATTGCGGGTGTAGACAAGGCCGTAGCTTTCGGGGTTCGCGGTGCGGAAATCGCAGCGGACCGCCCAGCAGTTGGAGCCCTGGAACCACAGGAGAGGCGCGGTGTTGGTGGCCGAGGAGGTAAAGGCGCAGTCGAACGCTTTCACGTAGAGGGCGTCAACGCAGCATCCCTGTCCCCGGTGCTCGAACGCCATATCTTTGGCGTTGAAATTGTACTTCATACGTATGTCGAAAACCGGTCCGTCCAGCGTCTCGGCGCCCACGATCAGCGTCTTCCCCGCCCCGTCGCCTTTAAAGGTCAATACCTTGCCGTCGTCTTTGGAGACGCTCACCGTCTCCGTCACCAGATATGTGCCCGCCGGAAAATACGCCGTACCGCTGGCTTTTTTTGCCGCGGCAACGCATTTTTTCACGGCTTCTGTGTCGTCTGTGACTCCGTCGCCTGCGGCACCGTAATCTTTCACGTTATAATAGCCCGTCATAAGCGTCCCGGCCGCTATGTCGCCGGTGACCGCGGGAAGTTCGGAAGCGCCATCGAAGGTCTTTTTGGCGATCTCAGGGATCCCGGCTTCGCCCTTATCCCCCGAGTCGAACCGCTCGTTCTCGTCGGGGTAGTTGTAGAAATTGAAACCGGCGGTGGAAACGATGGAAGCCTTGTCCATTTCGACGATGTCAAGCTCCAGCGTGCTGCCTCCGATATTGGCCACGAGGTCGTCGGAAACGTTGCCGCGGACGCATTTGCGCATAAAAACGGCCTGGCCGCCGGTGAGGACGCAGTAATTGTAATTGAGCGAAACGTCGGTGTAATTGCCGCCTTTCACGAAGAGGCTGTCGGGGGCCCAGATGTAATTGTCGTGCACGGAGATGGCCGCGCCTCTCCCCTCTGTCTCCTCCATGCGGACGCCGCCTTTGGAGCCGCCCATATAATTGTCCCTGATCTCCACGTTGAAGACGCCGGGAACCGCGTCGGGAACGATCTCTACGGCGGTGGATGCCGCGTCAAGCATATTGTTGCATATGAGGAGGCCGTTGACGGCGCGTACCTCTATCATCGGTTCGGCGGGGATCAGGTAAAGGTTCCGGGCAATGGTGAGGGCTTCCTGGGAGCCGCCTTCGTCGCGGGTGGATACCAGCGTGCATTTGGTGTAGGAGCCGCCGAAATGGACGTCGCACATCACGTTGCCATACGCGTCGAGGCCCGGATATTTGGTGAATTCCACCTGGTAGGCGGCGGTGTTGGAATGGTTGAAGGCGCACTGACGCACCGTATTGAAGCTGCCCGAGACTTCGAGGCACGGAAGCGTGGAGGACGCAGGTGTCTTCTTGAAAGAGCAGCCGTACAGGGAGCAGCCGGAGCCCTCGATGCCGAGGGTGGCAAATTTGCGGCAGTTGTCTTCGAATGAAATGAACGAGACGTGGGTGTCGTCCCGGGCGATCACGATGGCGGCGCTTCTTTCGGGATCTACCTTGTTCCCCACGATGAATCTCGAACTGCCGTCCGGGTCTCCGGCAAGGCATATCCAGCCTTTTTTAGCGCTGTCGATCACCAGATCCGTGTTGATCCTGTACTTTCCGGAGGGGAAATACAGTATGCCGCCGCCTTTTTCGAGGACCGCGTCTACCGCCGCCGCAACGGCTTCGGATACGTCGTCGTTGCCGTTTCCGGGCACTCCGAGGTCAATGGCGTTGTACACCCTGTCGTCTGCGTTCAGGGACGTTACGGCGCGTACGCTGAGAAGTTCCTTCATCGTTCTTTCCTCCCATTCAGGCGTCTGGCTTTCATCCGGGGCCGCGGTGGAGACGCTGCCGTTTCCGTTACCGTCCGGGTCGTTGACGCCGCTTCCGTTCCCTGAGCAGCCCGACAGCAGGATCGCGGCGGAAAGCGCGATCGCCGTTATGATCGAGATCGTTTTTTTGGACTGGCCTGCGGCGGCCCTGCCGTGCGTTGCCCCTGCCATCATACCATCTTCTCCTGTTTGACTTTCTTGTCGATAACGTGCCTGCGGCCCAGTTCCGCCCGGATGTCGTCAAGGGAAATGCCTGCTTCCACCATCAATACCATCACGTGATAGACCAGGTCGGATATCTCGTAGACCGTCTCGGCCCTGTCCTCCGCCTTGCCGGCGATGATGACCTCGGTGCACTCCTCTCCCACCTTTTTGAGGATCTTGTCGAGGCCCTTTTCGAACAGGTAGGTGGTGTAGGAACCTTCCTTTTTGTTCTCTTTGCGGCCCCGGATCATCTCCATCAGTCCGTCAATGCTGAATTCTTCCTGGGTGTCGCTTTCGTATACGGGATATTCGAAGCAGGAAGTGGTGCCCAGGTGGCACGCGGGGCCGTCTGCCTTTACGGCAATGACCAGCGCGTCGCGGTCGCAGTCGGCGGTTATGGATATGACGTGCTGGTAGTTTCCGCTGGTCTCGCCTTTCAGCCACAGTTCCTGCCTGGAGCGGCTCCAGAAGCAGGTCAGGCCTTTTTCGATGGTGACGGCCAGGCTTTCGCGGTTCATATAGGCCAGCATCAGCACCCGCCGGGTGGCGTAGTCGACGACCACAGCCGGGATCAGTCCTTTTTCGTCGAATTTCAGTTCGTTGACGTCGATCATAATATCGTCTCCGTTCTATCTGTTAGTTGTGTTGTTTATCGTGTGAAAGATCGTGTTTGCTTTTGTCCGGATCAGCGCCCGGCCGGGGTTCGCGTTCCGCCTTGCCGGAAAATGCATTCCGCCGGAGTTCTCGTTCCGTCAGAGCCGCACGGGTATGCGCGCCTCCGCCATCGCTGCCTTCAGGTCGCTTATCTTTATCTCGCCGAAATGGAACACCGACGCGGCCAGCCCGGCGTCCACGCCCGGGATCGTCCGGAAGAGCGTTATGAAGTCTTCGACGGAACCGGCACCGCCCGAGGCGATGACGGGCACGTTTACATTTTGGCAGACTTCCGCCAGAAGTTCAAGGTCGAAGCCCTTTTTCACGCCGTCCGTGTCAATGGAATTGACCACCACTTCGCCCGCGCCGTGCTCCACGCAGCGCCTGATCCAGCCGATGGCCTCCATGCCCGTGTCTTCCCTGCCGCCTTTGGCAAAGACCCGGAATCTGCCGCCCACCCGGGCAACGTCCGCGGACAATACCACGCATTGACTGCCGTAGCGTGCCGCCGCTTCATCGACCAGTTTCGGATCACGGATGGCGCCGGAATTGACGCTGACCTTGTCCGCGCCGCATTTCAGCACCCGGTCGAAATCGTCAACGGTATTGATGCCGCCGCCTACGGTGAGTGGGATGAACACCCGGGAAGCCGCTTCGGTCAACACGTCGGTGAACAGTTTGCGGCCTTCGGCTGAAGCGGTGATGTCGTAGAAGACCAGCTCGTCGGCGCCTGAGTCGGAGTAGAATTCGGCCAGTTTTACGGGAGAATCGACGTCGCCCAGGCCTTTGAAATTGACGCCTTTTACCACACGGCCGTTGCGCACGTCGAGGCAGGGGATGATTCGCTTGGTGATCATTTTGCGGCCTCCTTTTCGGGGGATGCAGGGGCGGTCGACGGCGGTGCGTCGGGCCCGGGGGCGGCAGAGGCGGCGCGATAGTCGGCTGGGCAGCCGGCCGGACGCTCCGGGCGGCGTGGAGAGGCGGTGGGATCGTTCGCCGGAAGTCCGGTGACGCGCCCGTTGCCAGCGGCGCGATGATCCGCCGGAAGTTCGGTGCAGCGCCCGTTGCCGGCGAGCCGTTCGACCGGAAGTTCGGTGCCGCACCCGTTGCCGGCGACGCGTTCGACCGGAAGTTCGGTGCCGCATCCGTTGCCGGCGACACGTTCGACCGGAAGTTCGGTGCCGCGCCCGTTGCCGCCGAGCCCTTCCCTGATCGCTTCCGCCAGGTCGATGGCGCCGGTGTAATACGCCTTGCCGATGATGGCCCCACAGATCCCCGCGTCCCGGAGCGCGCGCACGTCGTCAAGGTCAGACACGCCGCCGGAGGCGATCACGTCGATGGCGTCCAGCTTCGAAAGCTCCTTGTACAGTTCCCGGTTGGTGCCGCGCATGGCCCCGTCCCTGGAGATGTCAGTGCAGATCACGGTACGGACGCCCAAAGCCTTCAGTTCGTCGAAAAACTCCTCCGCCCGCAGCCCGGTGCGTTCCGTCCAGCCTTTGATCGCCACGAATCCGTCCAGCAGGTCGACGCCCACTGCGATCCTGTCGCCGTGCTTTTCAACAGCGGAGCGCAGGAAAGCCTTGTCCTTCACCGCCGCCGTGCCCAGGATGACCCGGTCGATGCCGGCGCCCAGATAACGGTCAACCACCGCTTCGGACCTGATGCCTCCGCCCAGCTCGATGAACAGGTCGGTGGCTTCCCGGAGCTTCAGCACCGCGTCGAAGTTCGGGGTCTCGCCGCTTTTGGCGCCGTCGAGGTCGACAACGTGCATGTGGGTGGCGCCGGCTTTTTTGAAGTCCAGGGCAACTTCCGCGGGCTCGTGGCTGTACACTGTCATCCGGGCGTAGTCGCCTTTGTAGAGGCGCACGGCGTTGCCGCCCGAGAGGTCGATGGCGGGAAAGATCAGCATAGCGACGCGCCTCCTTTGCTTTCGCCTGAGCCGCAGGGGGTCTCGTTTGACGCTGCGGTTGACGCGGCGGATCCGTTGCCCCGGCCCAGTTCCGTGAAGGCGCGCAGGATGTCCAGCCCGACTTTTCCGCTCTTTTCCGGATGGAACTGGCAGCCGAAGACGTTGCCCCTTTCCACCGCGGCGGTGACGCTGCCGCCGTACTCGGCCGTGGCGATGATCGACTGTTCACAATCCGCGGCGTAGTAGGAATGGACGAAATAGACGCAGTCGCCTTCTTTGGTATATTTAAGGAGCGGAGACGGGCGGCGGATGGCCAGCGGGTTCCAGCCGATCTGCGGGATCTTGAGCGAGCCGTCCCAGCCGGGCAGGCGGGACAACGGTATCACGCGGCCGGGAATCAGTCCGAGGCCCTTGTGAAGCCCGAATTCTTCGCTTTCGTCGAACAGGAGCTGCATGCCGAGGCAGATACCCAGCAGCGGTTTTCCCTGAGCGGCGGCTTTCAGCACCGCTTCGTCAAGGCCGGTCTTTCGCAGCTTTTCGGCGGCGTCGCCGAAGGCCCCCACGCCGGGCAGGATGATCCGGTCCGCCGCGTCAATGACTCCGGGGGATCCGGTGACCTCCGCGTCTTCGCCTATGTATTTGAGGGAGCAGAGCAGCGAAAAAAGGTTGCCAACTCCGTAATCGATTATTGCCGTCATTCTGTAAACTCCTCTGAGTTGTCAGTGGTCAAAGCGTCCATGCCGCGGGAACGTTGCCGTTTCGGGCCTCTCCGCCCCGGTCAAAGCACGCCTTTCGTGCTGGGCAGTTCCCCTTTCAGCGCCGGGTCAAGCTCCGTTGCCGTCCGGATGGCCCTTGCCGCCGCCTTGAACATGCCCTCGATGATGTGGTGGGTATTGTCCCCGGCGATCTCCCTGAGGTGCAGCGAGCAGTCGGCGTTCCGCACGAAGGCCAGCCAGAATTCCCGGACAAGCTCCGTGTCGAAACTTCCTACCTTCTGGGCGGGCAGCTCCGCGTCGAACGTCAGATGCGTCCTGCCGGAAAAGTCGACGGCCGCCAGGATCAGCGCCTCATCCATAGGGAGTATGCAGCTTCCATACCGCCTGATGCCCCGCTTTTCGCCCAGCGCCTTCGAAAACGCCTGGCCCAGCGCGATCCCCACGTCTTCCACGCTGTGATGATCGTCCACGTCAACGTCGCCTTTGCAGGTCACGGCGAGCGAGAACCTGCCGTGTGAGGCGAACAGCGTCAACATATGGTTGAGAAACCCGACCCCCGTGTCGATCAGCGGCTTTCCGCCGCCGTCGAGGTCGAGTTTCAGCCTGATATCGGTTTCGTTTGTTTTTCGCGCGATCTCCGCGGTCCTTAAGCTGTCCATAAGTTTTTCTCCGTAACGTTTTTCGACTATGTTAGTCCGTGCCTTGCTCAGACGATCTCCGCCAGCGCCTTGATCAGCGCCTTCATCTGGTCGATGCTCCCGACGGTGATCCTATTATACTCTTTAATTCTTTCCGGTTGTGAAAAATGTCTTACCAGAACGTTCTTTTCACGCAGCTTCCGGTAGATCTCCTCTCCCCCAACGTCTGGGTGGCGCACAAAAAGGAAGTTGGCAGAAGAATCGGTCATTTCGAAGCCCAGCGCTTTCAGAGCGGAAGAGGCGTATGCCCGGTTTTCGATTATTTCCCGGATATTTCCCGAGGTATACTCACAGTCGAGAAGCGCCCCGATCCCCATTGCCTGGGCCATGGAACCCACGTTGTACGGGTTTATGGAGCAGCGGATCGTTTCCAGATCCCGGATGAGCGCTTCGGAACCTAAACCCAGCCCCAGGCGCGCGCCAGCCATTGACCGAGACTTGGAAAACGTCTGGGTGACCAGCAGATTGTCGTATTTACTTATAAGCGGGACAACGCTCTCCGCCCCGAAATCTACGTACGCTTCGTCGACGACTACCACCCGGTCCGGCCTGGATCTGACAACGTCCTCTATCACCGCCGCGCCGAGCGCGATCCCGGTGGGAGCGTTGGGGTTGGCAATGAAAAGCGTGCCTTCTTCCGCCTTCATCCGGTCAATATCCATTGTCAGATCGTCTTTCAGCGGCACCACCTTATAAGGCACCCCGCTCTGAGCTGCGAAAACCGGGTAAAAACCGTATGTCACGTCCGGGAATATCCCTGCCCTGCCCTCGTCGCAAAACGCCGTAAAAGCCCAGCTGAGCACCTCGTCGGAGCCGTTAGAGCACACTATGCACTTCTCCGGCACGCCGTATGATGCGGCAACGGCTTTTTTCAGCTCTCTGCAGTCCGGATCCGAGTACAGATTCACCCTTTTAAGTACAGCCTCGCATGCCTCCACCGCCTTCTGTGACGGCGGAAACGGCGACTCGTTCGTATTCAGTTTGATGAACACGTTGTCCCTCGGCTGCTCCCCCGGAGTATACGGTATGAGCCCCTCATACTTCTTGCTTAAAAATTTGCTCATTTGGAAACCTCTTCAAAATATTTCCCGATATTTCCCCGAAATTCTACTGCCGGTAGAAATCTGCAACGGGGGACAGACCCCCGTTTCTTAAGTTTCTTACGTTGTCTTAGGATCTTTTCTCGTCCTGATCATCACACTCTCGCCGTGACCGGTGAGGCCCTCGGCAATGGCGAATGAATTGACATTCTCGGCGCACAGCCGCATCGACGCTTCGTCGTATTTGATGAACTGGACTTTTTTTACGAAGTCGTCGACGGAAAGAGCGCTGGAGAACCTTGCCGTTCCGCCGGTGGGAAGCGTGTGGTTGGGCCCGGCGAAATAGTCGCCGATGGCTTCGGGACAATACCTTCCAAGAAAGACGGACCCGGCATTCTTCACCAGAGGAAGGAGTTTTTCGGCATCGTCAACGCAGAGTTCCAGATGTTCGGGAGCGATCTCGTTGGCCACGTCGACGGCCTCCATTATGTCGGCGGCAACGATGATCTTTCCGTTGTTGTCCACGGAGGCCCTGGCGATCGCGGATCTGAGCAGTTTGGGGATCTGCTTTTCGAGCTCCAGACTCACTTCCTCCGCCAGACGGGCGGAATCCGTTACCAGCACGGCGCTGGCGAGTTTGTCGTGCTCCGCCTGGGAAAGCATGTCCGCCGCCACCCAGTCGGCGCGGCTCTTCCCGTCGGCCACTATGAGGATCTCGCTGGGCCCCGCCACCATATCGATGGAGACCTGCCCGAAGACCTGCTTCTTAGCCTCCGCCACGAAGGCGTTGCCCGGGCCAACGATCTTGTCGACTTTCGGAATGCTTTCGGTTCCGTATGCCAGCGCGGCAATTGCCTGGGCGCCCCCGACTTTAAACACCCGGGTGGCCCCGGCGATCTTCGCCGCTGTCAAGATAACGGGATTGACATTTCCGTCCTTCCCGGGAGGCGTGACTATCACAACTTCTTTACATCCGGCAATGGCCGCAGGGACCGTGTCCATTAAAACGGTTGACGGATACGCGGCGGTGCCTCCGGGCACGTACAGACCGGCCTTTTCGATGGGAACGATCCGCTGCCCCACGGTGGCGCCCTGCCGGTTTACCACGGTGAAACCTTCCCGTTTCTGCATCGAGTGGAAAAGGCGGATGTTCTCGGCGGCGCTCTTCAGGATCTCTATAAAACCGGGATTCGAGCGCTGAACTTCCGCAAATGCTTCTTCGAACTCGGAAGCGCTCACTTCCAGCGCAGAAAGCCTTGCCCCGTCAAACTTTTCAGTATATTCCAGCAGCGCCCTGTCCCCGCGCGCTCTCACGTCCGCGATGATCGACCGGATCACGCCGGCCACGTCAATCACAGGCATTGTCCTGGCAAATATTTCCGAAGCGGGAGTTTCGCTCATCTTCATGATCTTTATCATCTGCTTCAGACCTCCTTCCGGCCGAGAGCCTCCGCGAGAGCGCGGATCTCGCCGTTTTTGAACTTGTAAGACGCCTTGTTCGTGATCAGTCGGGCGCTGATGGGCATGATCTCCTCGATCACTTCGAGGTCGTTCTCCCTCAGCGTGGTGCCGGTCTCGACTATGTCGACAATTACGTCTGACAGTCCCAGGATCGGAGCGATCTCTATGGACCCGTTAAGGTGGATCACGTCGATCTCCCGCCCCTTGCCGGCGTAGTAGTCCCGGGCAATATGCGAAAATTTCGTTGCCACCCTCAGCGTGCGCCCCGGATCGTCCCGGAAACCTTTCACGGAGGCCACGGCCATGCGGCATTTTCCGGTGTGCAGATCGCAGAGCTCGTACACGTCGGGCCTGTATTCCAGAAGCAGGTCTTTCCCGGCGATGCCCAGGTCCGCCGCGCCGCGCTCGACGTAGATCGCCACGTCGGACGGCTTCACCCAGAAATATCTTACGCCGGTCTCCGGGCTTTCAAATATCAGTTTGCGGCTGTCTCCCAGTACCTCCGGGCAGGAATAGCCGGCTTTTTCCAGCATACCGTAAACTTTTTCTCCAAGCCTCCCCTTCGGAAGCGCGATGTTGAGCATTTTCCCGTCAGCCACTTTCATTCACCCCGCATTTCCCGGAATTCCGTAATATTTCCCGAAGTTTCGCAATATTTCCCGGAAACGGTAATATTTCCCGGATCCCGCAATAGTTCCCGGGCCTGAAATTCAGCCTCCGACATGGCCCTGGCAGAACGGCCGCCGCAGGAAAAATCATTCATCTTGGCCAGCACGTCGGAAGGAGACGAACCGTCGGGATAAACGACAATGATCTCGTCGGTCTTGTCGTCCTCCGGATCCCACAAACGCTCCAGCACGTCAAGATAAACGGCAAAACCGACGGCCTTGCCCTTTTTGGAAAGCTTGCCCGCCAGCCGGTCGTAGCAACCGCCGGACAATACGCGTCCGGGGATCCCTTCAACGTACCCTTTAAAGGCGATGCCGTTGTAATAATTCCTGTCGCTGACGATGGAAAAATCGATGCGGAGCTTTTCACCAGCTGCGGTACCGGAAAGCGCCTCCAGAACGGTTCTGAACTGGCCGAATTCCGCTTCCATTCCCAGTTCCGAGGCGATTTTTTCCACTTCCGGAAGGATCTCAGCCGGTTTTCCGTAAAGACCCACCAGTTTTATGACCGCTTCGGCGGCATAAGAGGCGCTGAGCCGCGTTGCGATACCTTTTTCCGCGTTTTCACGGTCGATCTTGGCCGCGATCTCAGCTATTTCGTGGAGATTTTTCTCTTCCGCGCACCTCAGAATGGCCGCCGCGACCGCCGGATCGGAACTGACGCGGTCAACGGCTTTAAACAGCAGGTCCAGCTGCCCCACGTCCAGCACGAAGTTCTTGCCCGTGAGCGACAGGCTTTCGGCCGCCAGCAGCAGCACCTCGGAAAGGCAGTAATCATCCACTGCGCCGATGCACTCCAGACCGGTCTGCATTATTTCTTTGAAGGTGCCTCCGGAGGATGAAAGGCCGGAACCTCCCCCGGAAACGCGGTACACGTTCTCGCTGTAAAACAGCTTGTCGGTGGTCCCGGGCTTCACGTCGGTGTTCTTTATGATGGACAGCGTCACGTCGGGTTTCAGCGCCATAAGCCTGCCGTCGGTGTCTGTAAACGTTATGATGGCGTCGGAGATAAGAAATTCCTTATTCCGCAGGTAAAGTTCGTATTCCTCGAATTTACTCATCTTGTACGGGCGATAACCGAAATTTTCGTACAATTTTCGCAAATTTCCCGAGTACTCTCCTGACCGCAGATCACGGAAAAAAGGTGGTCTCGCCTGGGAGTTTACGTTAATAACGCGCCAGTCCTCGGACGAAGCAGGAGCGGGTCTGACTTCACTCATCGCAGCCGCCTCCTTCCCCTTCGGGATCGATCCGCGTGAGCACCGTATCGTACCCGCCGGGACCGTAGTTGAGGCAGCGGCTCACACGGCTGATGGTCGCCGTGCTGACGCCAAGTTTTTCAGAGACCTGGCCGTAGTTGCACCCTTGCCGCAGCATCATTGCCGCCGTCAACCTCTGCGAGAGGTCCTGCACTTCTTTGATCGTGCAGACGTCCTCCAAAAACGCTTTACATTCGTCGACGGTCTCCAGAGACAATATTGCCCTGCACAGCCTGTCAACGCTTTCCGTGTCAAAAATAAACATAACTTTTCTCCTCCGCCGCCGGGGGTTCGCGGTATAGGTCTCCCCGAAGCGCTTTTGCATTTTAGCACTTTACTTCGCTAAAGTCAACACTGTTTTTTATGTTATTTTTTTGTTTTTTGACGAGACCGTTCCGACGCAACCCCGGAACTGCGCGGAGCATGCCGCCTTGACATATAAGTACTGTCAAGGTAGAATCCGGTACAGTCAGATTATTCTGTTTTCAGACAGCGGGAGGCCCGTACCATTATGCAGAATTATAAGATAGAAAAAGGCCGCTTCGGCGCCTTCATGACGGTCCCGGAAGGCGAGACCAGGATCCTGCAGCTTGCAGACGTGCAGATAATCGACTCCGATCAGATGCGCAGGCCCGACCGGCTGTGCGAGAGGGAGCGGCTCAAATGGGTGGCAGAACGGACCTGGGAAAATGCCTACTCCTACGTGCAGGAGGCTGTCAACAAAGCAAAGCCCCATCTGATAATACTGTCAGGTGACAACGTTTACGGCGAATTCGACGATTCCGGCCGTCAACTGAAATTGCTTGCCGCGTTTCTCGACAGCTTTGACATCCCCTGGGCGCCCGTCTTCGGCAATCACGACAACGAGTCCGAGCTGGGTCCGGATTTCCAGTGCCGCCTGCTGGAGAATTCCCCCAATTGCCTGTTCATGCGAGGAGACGCCACGGGCAACGGCAATTACGCCGTCACTCTTATAAAGGGCAATGTTCCTTTCCGTACGATACTGATGCTGGATTCTCACGGCTGCCTCACCTACCCCGGCATCCGCGACGACCAGGTGGAACTTTGCAAAAAAGCATGCGAAGAGGTGGTGGAAAGGTACGGCAAGCTGCCTCCCTTGTTTGCCTGCTACCACATCCCGTCAACCGAGTTTCTTGCTGCCGCCGCAGAGGCCGGATATCAGGAAGTTGACGACTATTTCGCCAAGTATGAGATTGGAAAGACTTTTCCCGCCAGAAACGGAGATTTTGGAAAACGAGACGATCCCCAAGGCCGCGTGGGCGCCAACGAGTCCTTTATGGATTTCTTCAAAGAAGCGGGCGGAGACGGCATCTTCGTTGGCCACTATCACAAAAACAGCACCTCGATCCTGAGCGGCGGGATCAGGTACACTTTCGGGCTGAAGACCGGCGTGTACGACTACCACAACAAGGACATGCTCGGCAGCACACTCATCACCGTCACGGGCAGCGCCAGAGGCGCCTTTGAAGTGGTCCACCTGCCTTCCGAAATAATTGATGATTTCTGGGAAAAGCTGGGAAATACTCCCTGATTCCCCGTAAATTCTCGAAAAACCCCTGCAACGGGGGACAGACCCCCGTTGCCGAACCCGCCGGGACCTCTTGCAAACCACCCCGCAACGGGGGTCTGTCCCCCGTTGCAGTACAAACAATAAAGGCGCGGCCGCCGAAGCTGACGAGGCTTGATTGCAGGACTGCGCAGAACACGGAGATGATTGACATGTTGAAGATCAACACAAAAGCGCCGGAGATAGTGTTGCCGGATCAGAACGGCAACGAAGTGAGGCTTTCGGATTTCAAGGGACAGAAGGTCGTATTGTACTTTTACTCGAAAGATATGACGTCGGGCTGCTCGAAGCAGGCCTGCGCCTTCGGCGAACTGTATCCCCAGTTCCTGGAGAAAGGGGCGGTCGTCATAGGCGTGAGCAAGGACAGCGTCGCTTCGCATAAGAAGTTCGAAGAAAAATACGGGCTGCCGTTCACGCTGCTCTCCGACACGGAATTGACCGCTATAAAGGCGTATGACGTATGGAAGGAGAAAAATAATTACGGCAAGACCGTAATGGGAGTTGTCCGGACAACGTATCTGATCGACGAGAACGGCGTTATCGTTAAGGCTTTCGACAAAGTTAAAGCGGCGGAGAACCCGGCGCAAATGCTGGAGGAACTGGCTTGACGCAGTCCGTAAATATTCGAAAACCGCAGTGAATTTTCGAAAATCGCCGTGAATTTTCGAAAACCGGCATAAATTTCCAAAAATCGCCGTAAATTTTCGAAAACCGGCGTAATTTTTCAAAAAAGGATGGCAGCAATGAAAAATATCTATCAGCGCAAAGCAAAACTTTACCGAAGCATCAGACTGATCGGCATTGCCGGGCTGGCAATGGTCACCGCAGGCGCAGGTATGCTCTCCGGCTGTTCCGGAAACAAACTGAAACCGGGCAAAGGAGTTGACGGAGACGATTTCGTTATCGCCGAGCCGGGTTTCAGATCGGCTTTCGTCATGACGTTCGACAGCTACGCGTCAGTTGACGCCCAGGCGGACGCGAAAATGCTGGCGGAACTGTTCAAAACAGAATACAGCTCGGAGATCGAAATAAAAAAGCCGGGCACCGTTTCCGATAAAGCCCCCTTCGTTCTCTCATTCGGCTCGTCCGACATAAGAGAAACCATGTCACTGGAACTGGAACTCAAAGAAAACGAGTACGCGCTCCGGGCACAGGAACGGGATGACGGAACGGTGATAGTCTCGCTGGCATTCAGAGGCGGCCTCGCCCGCAGGAAAGCGATGGACCTCCTGCTCACCGAATACACCGACGCCGCGACGAAACGCATTGCCATCCCCAAAGGCACGGACGTTAAAGGCTCCGTCTCACCCGGCGAGCTCATCATCACCACCGACGTGTCCCTGAGGGACCCATGCATATTGAACGTTGACGGCACCTATTACATGTACGGCACCGGCTGGGTCTACTACAAAAACACCTCCGGAAGCCTGCAGGGCCCCTGGGAAGGACCGGTGGCGTGCGTCACCGAAAAACCGGCGGAATCGGACAAGCAGTACTGGGCTCCGGAAGTGCATTTTTACAACGGCGCCTACTATATGTTCACCACGTACCACAAGGCGTCCAACGACCACCGGGGCTGCGTCATAATGCGCTCCGAAACTCCCGAAGGGCCCTTCGAAAAATGGTCCGAAGGGCACGTAACGCCGGAAGACTGGGACTGCATCGACGGAACGCTGTACGTTGACCCGGAGGGCCAGCCCTGGATGGTATTCGTACACGAATGGACCTGCACGCCGGACAACGTTGGCCGCATGGCCGTGGCGAAACTGTCGCCGGACCTGAAAGAACTGATCTCCGAGCCCGTCGATATTTTCCGGGCTGACGAGACCGGCTGGGCAACGGGTACGATCACCGACGGACCCTGGCTCTACACCACGAAAAACGGCGACCTGCTCATGATCTGGTCCAACTTCGACGAGGCCGGCTACGGCGTGGGGATCGCCCGGTCTTCCAACGGCAAGATCAACGGCAAGTGGTCCCAGCTGGACTACCAGCTGTTTTCCAAGAAGCTGTCAACGGATTACGACGGCGGCCACGGCATGCTCTTCCGCGACAGCGACGGACAGCTCTACTTGTCGATCCACTCCCCCAACGACAAGGTGGGCAACCGCAAAACGCTGGCGATCATGGTGCCGGTCAAGGAAACCGGCGACATGCTCCTGTGGGATTTCGGCGAATGATCAGCCGGAGCGGCGTACGGCCGGAGGCAAGCGGCACGCAGCGCGCGGCGGAAACTTATATTATATAAAAAAGGCGCCTCACAGCGCCTCGAGACTCCAGTTGGCAACGGCATTCATATCCGACCCGGCGAACCTCCCGTTCCCGGCGGCATAAAAAGCCGCAGACGCGATCATAGCGCCGTTGTCAGTGCAAAGGACCGGCCGCGGGCAAAAAACTTCCAGCCCCGCGGCCGCAGCTTTTTCATGCACCGCCGCCCTGAGCGCCGAGTTGGCGGCAACGCCTCCGGCCAGCGCGATCTTGTTGTCCCCGGTGACCTTCGCCGCAGCCACCAGATTGGTGCTCAGCGTGTTGACCACGGCAAACTGGAACGCGGCGCACACGTCCGGAACGTTGACATCCTCGCCCCTCGCCCGGGAATTGTTCAGATAGTTGAGCACGGCGGTCTTGATGCCGCTGAAGCTGAAATCCAGGCTGTCAGGAAAATACGTTTCGGGAAACCGGATGCGGGACCTGTCCCCTTCCGCGGCGGTGCGGTCGATCACAGGGCCTCCGGGATAACCCAGTCCCAGCGCCCTGGCAACTTTGTCGAAAGCCTCTCCCGCAGCGTCGTCCCTGGTCCTGCCCAGGATCCGGAACTTGCCGTACCCGTCGACGCGCACTATATGGCTGTGCCCGCCGGACACCACCAGGCAGGTAAAAGGAGGCTCCAGTTCGGGAGACTGGAGATAATTGGCGCTGATGTGGCCCTCGAGATGATGGACCGGTATCAGCGGCTTGTCCCAGACGTAAGCCAGCGCCTTGGCGGCGGAAGTGCCCACAAGCAGCGCGCCGATGAGCCCGGGGCCCCTGGTCACGCCGATCTGGTCGATGTCTTCCGGCTTCGCTCCCGCCTCTTTCAGGGCGCGCTCGATCACGGAGTCGATCACCTCGACGTGCTTTCTGGAAGCGATCTCCGGCACGACTCCGCCGTAAGCTTTATGGAAATCCAATGAAGATGCGATAATATCGGACAATACGACTCTGCCGTCCGCCACCACCGCGGCGGAAGTTTCATCGCAGCTCGATTCTATCCCAAGTGTCAACATCTATAACTGATCTTCTCCGGAGCCGCTCGCCCGGCCTTCGCCGGACCTTGCGCTCAGACTGCCTGCTTCTCGTCGGACTCAGCGTCCTTCTTAGCCGCCTTCGCCCTGTCTTCCTTCGCCTTGCCTTTGCCCTTGCCCTTCTCCTTGCCGTAAAACAGCAGGGGCGGCTCGCCCTTCAGGATCGTATCCTCGGTGATCACGCAGCGCTCCACGTTGTCCTCGGAAGGAATATTGAACATGACCTCCTGCATGGCCTTTTCCACGATGGAACGAAGGCCTCTGGCGCCGGTGCCGCGCTCCAGGGCGATGTTGGCGATGGCTCTCACCGCCGCGTCCTCGAATTCCAGCTCCACGCCGTCGAAGGCCAGCAGCTTCTTGTACTGCTTCACGATGGCGTTCTTGGGCTCGGTCATTATGCGGCAGAGCATGTCCGCGTCAAGGGCGTTCAGCGTCACGATGGCGGGCACGCGGCCGATGAACTCGGGGATCAGGCCGAACTTCAGCAGATCCTGAGGCTCGACTTTCGCCAGCAGATTGTCGACGTTCAGCGACTCCTGGCTGTGGACCGTGCCCGAAAAACCGATGGTGTTCTTGCCGATGCGCCTGTCGATGATCTTCGGCAGCCCGTCGAAGGCGCCGGAGCAGATAAACAGAATATTCGTTGTATCGATCTTGATGTATTCCTGCTGAGGATGCTTCCTGCCGCCCTGCGGAGGCACGGAGGCGATGGTGCCCTCGAGTATTTTCAGCAGGCTCTGCTGCACGCCTTCGCCGCTCACGTCCCGGGTGATGGAAGGGCTGTCGCTCTTCTTTGAGATCTTGTCGATCTCGTCAACGAAAACGATTCCCAGTTCCGCTCTTTCCACGTCGTAATCCGCAGCCTGTATCAGCCTGAGCAGTATGTTCTCCACGTCCTCGCCCACGTAACCGGCCTCAGTGAGAGTGGTGGCGTCGGCAATGGCGAAAGGCACGTTCAATATCTTCGCCATGGTCTGGGCCAGATACGTTTTGCCCACGCCGGTAGGTCCGATCAGCAGCACGTTGGACTTCTGGATCTCGCAGTCGTTGACGCCGCCCTTAGCGCTGCCGGCATCCTCGCCGTCGCCTTTGGCATTGTCGTCGCCCGCCTTGTCCTCCTCGTCAAGGAACAGGATCCGTTTGTAATGGTTGTACACCGCCACCGCCAGGGCCTTTTTAGCCTCGTCCTGGCCGATGACATACTCGTCAAGAGCGGCCTTGATCTCGGCGGGCTTCAGCAGCGTCACGCCTCCGTCGGCGAAACCTTCCGCCAGCACCCCGTCCTCTTTCTCGCTTATCCGCTCGTCGTTGAGGATATCGCAGCAGAGATCGATGCAGTCGCTGCATATGAACACGCCGGGTCCGGCAATGATGCGCCTGACCTGCCCTTCGCCTTTGCCGCAGAAGGAGCAGCGCACTCCGTCTTTATTTTTGTTAGCCATATCAGTCCCTTTCTGCCGGGGGCAATATCAAGCTCTGTGGGTCATCACTTTGTCAATGAGCCCGTACTCCACGGCCTGCTCGGCCGTAAAGAAATTGTCGCGGTCCGTGTCCTTCTCGATGATCTCGAGGGGCTGGCCGGTGCTCTCGCTCAATATCTGGTTCAGCTTCTTGCGGGTGCGGATGATGTGGTCCGCGTGGATCTGCATATCGGAGGCCTGTCCCTGGAATCCGCCCAGAGGCTGGTGGATCATGATCTCGCTGTTGGGAAGGGCGAAACGCTTGCCCTTGGCGCCTGCAGCCAGAAGCACTGCTCCCATGCTGGCAGCCATGCCGACGCAGATAGTGGACACGTCGCATTTGATGAACTGCATAGTATCGTAAATGGCCATTCCCGCGGTAACGGAGCCGCCGGGGCTGTTGATATAGAGCTGGATGTCCTTGTCCGGATTCTCGGACTCAAGGAAGAGGAGCTGCGCCACCACCAGGCTGGCGGTCACGTCGTTGACCTCGTCGCTGAGCACAATGATGCGGTCGTTTAAAAGTCTGGAAAAAATGTCGTATGAGCGCTCTCCGCGGCTCGTCTGCTCAATTACATAAGGTACAAGTGCCATAGTTATCCCTCCTGTCGCGCTCTTCGGCGCCGTTCATTCTGTTGTCCCGGAACGAGATATTCCGGTATTCTTAAGACAATGCGATGGAAAGCCGCTGGACGATACGCCGGAAAACTTTCCATCTTTTGCGTCAATAAATTGCTGCTTTTGGCGTTCCGGGCTCCCTTTCAGGCCCCTTCCCGCCGGGCGGTCAACCGCTGTTTAAGCGTTCTCGCCTGCTTTTTCCCCCTGGGCGTCGTCGGCCTTTTCCACGGCCACCGCCGCTTCGGCGATGAGGTCCGCGGCCTTCCTGCGCCTGACGTCCTTGATGATGCCTTCCCTGCTGCCGGCGTAGATCTGCTTCACCTGATCCAGCGCCATGCCCATGTATTTGGCGGCGTCATCGTATTCCTTGTCGATCTCTTCTTCCGTGGCTTCGATGCCCTCGGCGGCGGCAATGGCGTCCATGACCAGATCGCGGCGTACGTTGATCTCGGCCTGAGGCCTGATGTTCTCTCTGTACTGCGCCTCATCGATCTTCATATATTTGAGATACTGATCGAGGTTCATGCCGTACATCTTGAGCTGCTCGCCCATGCGCTCGACTTCCCTGTCCTGCTCGGAGGCGATCATGGGCTCGGGAATTTCGATCGTGGCGTTCTCCACGGCAAGCTTCATTGCCTCTTCCTTCATGGAGTCTTTAGCCTGCTTTTCTTTGCGCTCTTCCATCTTCTTGCGGAGATCGGCCTTGTACTCGGCAAGGGTGTCGAACTCGCTGACGTCGGAGGCGAACTCGTCGTCAATTACGGGGAGCTCCTGGACTTTGATCTCGTTGACCTTGCATTTGAACAGGGCGGGTTTTCCGGCCAGGGACTCTTCCTGATAGTTCTCGGGGAAGGTGACGTTGACCTCCACGTCCTTGCCGATCTCGGCGCCTACCAGCTGCTCCTCGAATCCGGGGATGAACTGTCCGGAACCGAGCTTCAGAGAGTAGTTCTCGCCCTTGCCGCCGTCGAACGCTACTCCGTCAACGAATCCTTCGAAGTCGAGGGACACGGTGTCGTCCATCTGCGCGGGCCTGTCGTCAACAGAGATCATACGTGCGTTTTTCTCTGCTTCTTTCTTTACGGCCTCTTCCACTTCTTCGTCGGTGACGGAGGCGTCGATCTTCTTTACTTCGAGGCCTTTGTACTGTCCGAGGACAACTTCGGGGCGCACGTATACTTCCAGCGTGAATATGGCTTTTTCGGCGGAGAATTCCTTGAGCTGGACGTTCTGGGGGTAGGAGACCACGTCGAGGCCAAGCTCTTCGACCGCGGCGTCGTACTCTTTGTTGAGCACGTAGTCAGCGGCGTCGTTGTAGAGGACTTCTTTTCCGTAGATCTGCTCGACCACGCGCCTGGGGGCCCTGCCGGGCCTGAAGCCGTTGACGCGGAATTCGTTTTTATGTTTGCGGAATGCGTTTTCGAGGCCTTCCTCGATAACGTCCGGGGTGGATTCGATCTCTAATCCGATAAGGTTTGTTTTGATTTCGCTTTTTTTGACTTGCATAGCTAAAACTCCGTTTGCGTTTTTGGTTTTTATTTAATTGACGGCGCCGGGGGGCGGCGTGCCGCGGGACCGACGGTCGGGCAATAAAAAAGCTTGCCTTTTTAAGGGCAAGCCTTCATTGACCCATGCCGGTAAGGCCTGCCGGGCTCAGCGGATCTCTCTTCTGAGCGATCATTTCCCTGAAATAAGATTACAGCCCATACCTCTTGTTGAACTTGTCTACGCGGCCGCCGGTATCAACCAGTTTCTGCTTTCCAGTGTAGTAAGGATGGCACTTGGAGCAGATTTCTACGGTGATATCCTTCTTCGTAGAATAAGTAGTGAACGTTTCGCCGCACGCGCATTTTGCGGTCGTTTCAAAAAACTTGGGATGAATTCCTTCTTTCATTCCTGTCACCTTCTTTCACACTAACAGCTTCAGCCGTTTGCCGCGGGCAACCCGGCTTCTGCCCGATTTGCTTTTTATGCGCCCGATTCCTGCACGGACCTAACCGTGCGGACAGAACAGCAACATATATTTTAACACGGTTCGCCTGCGGATTGCAAGCGTTTTTTTGAACCTTTTAAAGGTCCGTTTAAAGGTAAAGCCGTTTCTTCTTTCCGTGAAGATCTGCCGGTCCCGCATCTGATTTGGGCTCTGTTTTCGCATTTGGGCTGCCCGGCTCTGTAACCGCATTTTGTAAAATTTAAAGTTAAGCAAAAAACGTGTTTTTCTATGCTTTTACTTAACTCTGCTCTGCCTGTTCGCCAATATCGCCCATTTGATTTCAGCGCTAATATGGGAATGGCAGCGCGGTTTTATGAATATTGTCCTTCCGTTTATTCCAATTGCAAGTTTGAGAAGGTCTCGCGTCTGCCGTTCGATCATTAACCGACCGGCGCCGCTGCCTTGCCCAAAATGATGGAAGGTTTTGGATCGAAGGCAGCGCCTGACGGGTAAAATGAGCGACAATGTTAAGTAAAATCATAAAAATCAGGCCATTTTACTTAACTCCCGCTTTTTTGAACGTCCGAAATGGGCAACAAAATGGCAACGACGGCGCCTGAACCCGTACCTGTCCCCCGTTCGGAGACTGCTTCGCACAGTGATATTCGCCTTCGGCGAGAGATATTCGGCTGCGCCGAGTGATATTCGTCCTGAAGGACGAGTGATATTCGCGCTGACGTGCGGGTGAAGGATAAATTCTGTTTCGCCGAAGCCGCAGGCTTCGATTTAGCTGCGCGCCTCGTCGCGCAATTTAGCTGGATCCGCAGGATCCAATTTCGCTCACCCGGAGGGTGAATTTAGCTAAAACGGGTACCTGTCCCCCGTTCTACGGGTACCTGTCCCCCGTTCTACAAGTTCCTTTTTCGGCCGAAATCTGCTATACTACCCTCAGCCTATATAGTAAATTCGTTCGGGAAAATTTCATATTTCGCGAACCATCTTCAAAAAAACGCGTCATACCAGGTGAAGGCAGAGCAAAGGAGCGCAGGATTTGGACGATTCAGGCATAATCGAGCTGCTGGGGGCCCGCGACGAAAGGGCGCTCAGGGAGATCGAAACAAAATACGGAGCGAAGCTGAAACAGGTTGCCCGGAACGTACTTCGGAACGAAGAAGACGTTGACGAGTGCGTAAGCGACGTTTACCTCAAAGCCTGGAACAGCATCCCCGGGACCGTGCCGGACAACCTTGAAGCGTACCTGGCGGCGATCGCCCGCAATACGGCGCTCAGCCGGATAAGGAAGGACAACGCGGACAAGCGCATCCCTTCCGAGGCCGCGGTGTCCATCGACGGAGGGTCGCTTCCGGAGCTGGCGGACACCGGGGCGTCAACGGAGGAAACGGTGGAAGCCAGGTCCGAGGAAGAACGGATCCGCAGCGGGATCGCCGAGTTTGTCCGGGCGCTGCCTTTAAAGGAGCAGAAGATATTCGTTGCCCGGTACCGCTACGGGGCCAGGGTCGGAGAGATCGCCCGCAGGCTGGGCATACCCGCCGGGACGGTCAAGTCCACGCTCTCCCGCATCAGGTCGGGGCTGGCGGCGCGCCTCAGGAAGGATGGCATTGACGTATGAAAGATAAATTTATCAGGAAATATTCCGATCAGTTGCCGGATGATATATTGAACAGGTGCCCGGAATTCGCGCCGGAGCCCGGAAGCGCCGGGAAAGAGGCCCGGGGGTCTCAGGGGAACAGAGGCTGGCTGAAAGGCGCGCTGGTGCCGTTGACCGTTGCCCTCGTCGGCGCAGCGGCGGTGATGACCGTCGTGCTGGTGTCCAGGAACCGGAAAGATCAGCATACGGGCAATGAACATACAGTCAGCGTAACCACGCCGGATCCCACCGTGGCTTTCACGGACAATATGATAACGCTTGTCCCGGAGGATCCCACGGAGGCCAAAACGGAGCCCGCGCTTACGGCAACGGCGTCATTGACCGCGTCGCCCGAACAGACGTCGACTCCTTCATCGACCACCACTGTGTCGCCTTCCCAGACTCCCGGGTTGACACCAACCGCCACGGAAACAGTGCGGACGGAAGAACCGACGCCAACGAAAACGCCGACGCCCGAATGGACTCCGCGGCCCACACCCGCTCCCACCCCTGCCGATCCCGATCCTTCGCAGATCTCGAAGGCCGAAGCGATCTGGCTGGTGCGAAACGGTATGGACATAATCAACAGTTCGGACTGGGCATTCCAGTGGTTCAGAGGCGGGACAAATTACAGGAATCACGACGTGGGCGAAGATCTCACGTTCGTCGATAACGATACCGGCCTGCACACTTATTACAGGCGGGTGCTGGACGGCTATGACGAGGAGGGCGTCCGGGAACTGGTCAAAGCCACGTTCACCTCCGAACTTGCCGAAAAGTACGGCTGGACAACTGACAATTATCTCGTTACGGACGACGGCAAGGTCTATTACCGGGCGCGTTTCAGCGCCCAGACCTGGGGCTATACCCCCTTCACAATATCGGAAGAAGATCTGGACAACATCGTCATCGACGGCAAAAACACGGCTTGGTTTAGAGCCGATTACAGCGGCGAATATGACGAAAGAGAACTGGAAGTCGTCATCTATTGCACTTTTGCTTTCGAAGACGGTCACTGGAAACTGGCGGGGCTTAACGACGCGGACGCGGTGCTCACTGAATACGATTCAGATTTTGCGCTTGAAGGCGAAGCGCTGAATAAGGACGACGTGGTGCGGGCGCTGGACACGGTGCTCTATGACGTCTACCAGTTGACGCATATGTCCGGAGAGTTCCTTCGTGAAACGAAGCTTATAGACGAAGCGGCGGGAAAGACACCGGGAACGATATGGAGCGGCCCTATAAAGTTTTACAGAGTAATGGGGACGCTCTCTGACGCCGGAATCTGGGAAGCGTACGCGAAACGGTTCACAACAGATGAAATGGCAGAGAGGCTGCTGGACGGCAGATGTATGAAATTCGTTGACGGATATGCATATTACCGCAGCGGGTCTTACGGCAGCGAAGTCATTCTTCCCTGGTATTTCAATTTCGACGAGATGGAGATATCTTACGACGGGGACAAAGCCGTTGCCGTTCTTCCGGAAATGGCAGGCCGTCACGACGCCATAATAGAGCGCAGCGGCAATAATGATTATCCGGGCTATGCCACCGTGAAATTCCTAAAGGCAGGAGGCGTGTGGAAGATCTGCGGCGGCACCCTGTTCGACCTGTTAGACAGCAGTTTCCTGAATCCAGGTCTCGAACCGTACCCCGCGGACGCCGACGAGGCTTCCATACCCGATCCGGTGCCATACACCAGGAGGCCGTTTTATGACTCGCTGCTGGCCTATTCGTCGCTAAACGACCCCGAAAAGTCCTGCGACTGGGTAAAGACGTACAAGGAAGTCCATCTGAAAGCCGGTGAGACGCTCATTATCCCGGTCCTCCTCTTTAAGGCGCTCCCCATGGGCAGCTTCAGCGTGGAGATCAGTTTCGGTGACTCGCAGGCGATCCTTTACAGGCTGGGAGATAACGTCAATACCGCGGGAGTGGAAGCGCTTTACGGCGGCCCCGGCTCTCTGAGCGGCAACACGGTCACATTCGCCAACCTCGACTGCTCTGCGGATCCACTTATCTGGTTCACCGTTACGGGGCTGGAACCCGGCGAAGCCACCGTCCACATCTACAGCCAAAGCCTCCTGTCAATGATCCCGGAGGAGCTGCAGAACTCGTGGATCAAGCGGTCCAACGGCGTGCTGGCGGATCTTGACCTCAAAATTATCGTTGAATGACGTATGCCGCGCACATAAAGCTGCCTGCGGCAATGATGACGCCCCTTGCGGGGCTAATGATGGAATGATGTCGCTGCGCTAATGAGGACGCTTCGCTAATGATGTCGTCCCTGCGGGACTAATTGAGGATAAAATCAATTTCGTTCCATTTAATTAGTGAACAAAGTGAACGGCATCATGCGCAACGTGCGCATCATTTGCCCGCCAGGGCAAGCATCATGTGCAACGCACGCATCATTGCCATCGGCGACCTCATTAGCGCAGCGACATCATTTGCACATGCTGCTGCCTTAGTGTATAATTCAAACACAGACTAAGCATTGAGCAAGGAGCAGCAGCGATGAAGATCACAGTTTTCGGAGATATATTGTGGGATATTTTCCCGGACAAGCGCGAGATCGGAGGCGCGGCGTTCAATTTCGCGGCGCATATGGCACAGCTGGGAGCAGACGTGAAGATGTTGTCCGCGCTGGGCCTGGATAAAGAGGGCGACGACGCATACGCCGAGGCGCAAAAATACGGCGTTGACCTGTCCGGCGTGGCAAGGATCGCTGACGTTCCCACGGGGCGGAGCCTGATCACTTTGACCGACGGGATCCCGGATTACGATCTGCCTTTCCCGGTGGCGTACGACTGCATCCCGCTGCCGAAGAACGAGGACGGCGGCGCCGCGGAAGGTGACGCGCTCTACTTCGGCACGCTTCCCGTGAGGCAGCCCGACTACCCTTCCCGGGCTTCCCTGCTGGAACTTTTCGAGCACGGCCGCTTCCGCGAGTTCTTTTTCGACATCAACATTCGCAAGACGAATTACACGCAGGACCTGGTGGAACTTGCCCTCGGGAAGGCTACGATCATGAAGCTGTCCCGGGACGAGCAGGATGCCGTGCGGATCGACGCGGACAACGGCGACCACCTGGCTTTCTGCCGGGCGCTCACCAGAAAATATCCCAATATGAAGCTGGTATTGCTGACGCTGGACAAAGACGGCGCGGCGGTCTATTCGGCGGAGGAGGACAAGCTCTATTACTCCCCCGTTCCCCACGTCAAACTGGTGTCCACCGTAGGCGGCGGCGATTCCCTTTCCGCCTGCTTCCTGTACAATTATCTGAACGGCGTCGACGTAGAGGAATGCCTGCTGAGGGCTTCGAAGCTGGCCAATTACGTGGTGGAACACCTGGGCGCCATTCCGCCATACACGCCCGAACTGCTGAAAGAGATACGCTGAACGCCAGCTGAAGCAAGCGCGGCAGCGGACAGACCAAATAAGAAAGGGCCGGAGGTCATCCGGCCCTGTTTTCGTTTTTATCAGAAGCGCCCGGTCTTCATCAGGCCCTTGGCCTCCCGCACGTCCTTGATGGCGATGAAAACGCCGGGATCGTGGCGGGCCGCTATCTCCCTGAGCTTGGGCAATTGCCTGTTGTACACCACTACCCAGAGCACGGGATGCTCCTTGCCGGTGAAAGCGCCCTGGCCGTGAAGGATCGTTGCCCCGCGGCCCAGTTCGCTGATAACGTCCGAACCGATCTCCTGAGCCTTGTCCGACACCAGCAGCACCTCTTTGGCGTAATTGACGCCGCCTTCCACCTGATCCACCACTTTGGAAGAAATGAACACGGTGATGCCGGTGTACAGCGACGCGCTGACGGACCAGTTGACCAGTCCGACCACTACCAGGAACAGGAAGTTGAAGAAGAGCAGGAGCTGCCCGAGCGTCAGATAGCCCATCTTCCTCTGCAATATCCTGGCGGCAATGTCCGTGCCTCCCGTGGTGGCGCCTGTGCGGAATATGATGCCGTATCCCACCCCCAGCAGCACGCCGCCCCATACGGCGGACAATATCGGTTCCGTCTCCAGCACCCAGTAGTTCGCCGTAAAGCTCAGCGCGTCAACGAATATCGACGTCATCAGCGTGCCCATTATGGACCGGAAAATGAACTCCTTACCCAGCGTCCTGTACCCGAGTATGAACAGCGGGATGTTCATGGCGATCTGGGCCGCGCCCACGGGGACCACGTTGTTGGTAAGTTTGTTCACCAGCACGGAAAGACCGGTGACGCCGCCGGGAGAGAATCCCGCGGGTTTCAGCACCTGATTCAGCGCGAAGGCCACCACGAGGGAGCCGAAGGCGCAGGTCAGGAACGCCATGATCATACTTCCGACCGT
>JAEFAM010000002.1 GCA_016287565.1 Clostridia bacterium | reverse complement strand
TTTCGGGCTTCGAGACAGCGCCACCTTCTTTCAAACGCCCAGAAATCCGGGGTAAGAGGTAAAAATCAGGGCGTTTTGCGCTCATCTCTTTCTTCGAGACAGCGCAGGGCAAGGCCCTGTGCCTTTATCGAAATCATCGCTTCACATAGGGGAGGAAAAAACAACTTTCGCTTTACAAAAAAGCACTCCCGGCAGGTGTTGCCGGAAGTGCTTTTTGCTTTTCGTTTTCACGTATCGGCTTCGGGAAACTCAGGCTCCCTTAAGGCCGCGTAACGCGTCATTTTTGTTGCCGTTTCAACGTCGTTGACATCGTCGTTCAATTGCCGCTTCAACGTTGTTGTCGGCGTTGTTATCATTCCTCTTTGGCTTCGGCCTCGGCAGGGGCAGCTTCCACGGCAGCCTCGACCTTGTCCTCGGACTTGCGGCCTTTCTTGACCAGCAGGTTCACAAGGATGCCCAGGATGAGAGCGCAGGCAACTTCGGTGATGGTGACGTTGCCAAAGGTGAGGGTCATGCCGCCGACGCCGGCGATGAGGATAACGGAGACCACGAACAGGTTGCTGTTGTCGCCCAGGTCGACGTGCTGGATCATCTTAAGACCGGACACGGCAATGAAACCGTACAGGGCCACGCAGACGCCGCCCATCACGCAGTTGGGAATCGTTGCCAGGAGGGTAACGAAAGGAGCGATGAAGGATGCCACGATGGCAATGATGGCGGTGCAGAAGATCGTGATGACGGAGGCGTTGCCGGTGATGGCTACGCAGCCTACGGATTCGCCGTAAGTGGTGTTGGGGCAGCCGCCGAAGAACGCGCCGGCCATGGAGCCAACGCCGTCACCAAGAAGGGTGCGGGAGAGGCCGGGTTCCTTGAGGAGGTCGGACTCGATGATGGTGGAGAGGTTCTTGTGATCCGCGATGTGCTCGGCGAACACCACGAAGGCCACGGGAACGTAGGCCACAGCGATCGTGCCGAGGAATGCGGGATTCTCTTTAAGCGCGTCGAAGCTCTCTTTGCTGAAAGCCTTGAGGAACGTGAAGTCGGGCAGCCAGCTCATATGGCTGAAAGCGGAGAAGTCGATGATCTGAAGGGCCTGGATATTGGCGGCGTTGCCGATGACCGTCATAATGGCGGCAACCGCGTAGCCGGCGGCGATACCGATGATGAACGGAATGAGCTTCATCATCTTCTTGCCGTAAACGGAGGCGATGATGGTGACTGCGAGAGTGATGAGACCGCAGATCAGGCAGAGGTAGGGGTTGGCGTTCTGGACCTGGTTTGTCACTTCCTCGATGGCTGCGGTGCCTTCTTCGGTGATCACGGCCACCTGCTCGGTGACGGCGTGGGTGACTTTACCGGTGAACAGGTCCCCGATGGCGTTGCCGGAAAGGGACAATCCGATGATGGCAACCGTGGGGCCGATAACGACGGCAGGCATGATCTTGCTGATCCACGCAACTCCCGCGAATTTAACTACCAGCGCGATGACAACGTACACGAGGCCGGCGAAGATCGCTCCGACGAGGAGTCCCAGGAATCCAAGGGCAACAGCGCTGCCCGCGCCCGCGAAGGCTGCGAACATAGAGCCGAGGAAGGCGAAGGACGAACCCAGGAACACGGGGCTTTTGAATTTGGTGAAGAGCAGGTAGACGAGCGTGCCTACGCCTGCGCCGAACAGAGCGGCGGACTGGCTCATGCCGTTGCCGACGATGCTGGGCACGGCGATGGTCGCCGCTAAGATGGCCAGCAGCTGCTGGAGTGCGAAGACCAGTGTCTGGCCGATGGGCGGACGGTCTTTCACGTTGTAGATGAGTTTCATGTTTTCCCTCCTGATGAATGAATGGTTTATAAGCACAAAAATAAAAGCCCTGAAAGAGGGCTCTTATTCTGTAACTATCAATTTTTCGATCTTGCTGAGGAATTCGCGTCCGTCAAATCCGTCCGGCACCGAGAGCGTGATGGGCCTGCTGAGGTCGAGACTGAATATTCCCATGATCGATTTCGCGTCAACGACGTACCTCCCGCTGGAAAGATCCAGCTCGTCTTCGCAGGCTGCTGCCGCCGCTGCAAAGACTTTAATGTCGTCAATGGTCTTCAGCATTATTTTGTAATTTTTCATGCGTCCGTTCTACCTCCGTCACGCGCCGTTCCGGGCAATGCACCGGCTCCGCGCCGACTGTTGTGATTATATATTTTGCCGCCCCGTCTGTCAATCGGTTTTTTAACTAAATAGCGTCATTTGGAGGATATTTTTACGCATTTTTTTGCGCTGGGCCGGCGGGCGGTCGATCGGGCGGTTTTGTTTGTCTTGCGGTCGTTCGTTTCGGGCTATAGAGGCGGCGCTGCATCTTATCAAACGCCTACGAATCCGGGGCAAACGGTAAATTCCGGGTGTTTCGCTCATCTGCGGCTTCAGAGACAGCGCCGCTTCCTTCCAAACGCCAAGGAATCCGGAGGTAAGTGAAAAAAATGGGCGTTTTTTCCTCGCCTCGCCATTCGAGACAGCGCAAAGCCCTAGGTACAAGCGAAGAAAGTGTTTCACTGCTCGCAACGCGGCAATATCACTCGCTGCAGGCGAATATCACTCACTTTAAGACTTAATATCACTCGCCTCCAGTCGAATATCACTCGCACGCCGGTGCGAATTTAGCTGTGCGAAGCACAATTTCGCTCGGCCGTCAGGCCGAATTTAGCTGAACCCTGATAATATTGTCTTTCCCGTCAGGGTTCAATATCACTCATTCCACCTTTGCCAAACTTGTGCTATAATAACCTCGCGGCAGACGGCAAACGCACCGGCGGCGGACGTAAACCGAGCCCGCGGCAGCAGGCAGACGCCCAGGATCACAGCGCCCGGAGGACGGCAATGAATAAGAAGGTATCTGAATCATACACGGAACAGGTGCAGGTGTTGACCCAGAGCAACCTGAACGGCTACTCGAGGCTGTTCGGTGGACAGCTCATGGCGTGGATCGACGTGGTTGCCGCGGTGGTTGCCCGCAGGCACAGCAACCGGAACGTTACCACGGTGTGCGTGTCCGAGCTCGTGTTTAAGGCGCCCGCGTACGCCAACGACACGATACTGCTGTGCGGCCACATCGTGTGGGTGGGACGTACTTCTATGGAGATATGCGTAAAAACGTACGTAGAAAATCTTGACGGAACGCGGCGGCTCATCAACACGGCATACGTGACGATGGTGGCCATCGACGAGAACGAAACGCCTTGCCCGGTGCCCGGCCTGGAGCTCGAGACCGAAGAGCAGCAGCGGGAATGGGACGAAGCGGCTGAGCGCAGGAGGCGCAGGCGTTGACCGGCGAAACGGAATCGGCGGACCGGCAACGATTTTTTGAACAGCGGACGGCCGAATGACCGGCAGCGACATTTTTTGAACAGGGGACGGACAATGAGCAGCGACATTAACATAGTATGCCTGGATCTTGAGGGCGTTCTGGTGCCCGAGATATGGATCGCGTTTTCCGAAGTCACCGGAATACCGGAACTTCGCCGCACCACCAGAGACGAGCCCGACTACGACAAATTGATGAAATATCGCCTTAAAATATTAAAGGAACGGGGCCTGGGGCTCAAAGAGATCCAGGAAGTCATCGGGACTATCAAGCCCCTCAGAGGCGCAAAAAAGTTTCTTGACGAGCTCCGTTCGGTCACCCAGGCGGTGATCCTCAGCGACACTTTCACCCAGTTCGCGGCGCCGCTTATGGAAAAACTGGGACGCCCCACGCTGCTGTGCAACACCTTAGAAGTAGGCAAAGAAGGCATGATCACAGGCTACAAACTCCGGTGCGAAAATACGAAGCTCACCACGGTACGGGGACTTCAGGCAATGGGCTTTCAGACCATCGCCGTGGGCGACAGTTACAACGACCTGGGCATGATCCGGGCGGGCAAAGCCGGCTTCTTGTTCAGGAGCACCGCCAGGATAATTGAGGACAATCCGGATCTTCCTGCTTTTACCGAATTCGGAGATCTGCTGGAGGCGATCAAAGCCGCGCTGTGACGCGGCTTTTTCATTGCTTCGGCATTTAAATTTTACATAAATATATCGTTTTATTCGAACAATATCTTCCGCCTGTCTTTTCCCGCTTCTTCAAGCGTAAGATCCCGCATAACGGTGAGCGGAGCGAGAGAGGCGGTTTCTTTTTCCTGTTCGCTGTCTTCGTTGCCGGATCCTGCCGCCCCGCTGTCCGCATCGCCGTACGGCAGTTTCTCGCCCAGTATCAGATCGCCCTTCATATACTTGAAGAACCTGCCGCTGCCGGAACGAACCTTCGAGACCTCCAGAGGAAATTGACGGCAGATCACGGTGGCCTCCCCGGGAGCCAGGTCAACGTTGACGCGCTCGATGCCGGCGGGAGTATAGATCATCAAAAGCGTTGACACCGGCGAAGCGTACGCCTGTACTTCTACGGAGAAGCTGCATTCGCAGGGGAGCTCCGAGCGGATTTTAATACTGAAATCTGCAAAAAACGCGTTGAGATCGGAGCAGAAGGGGAGCCAGACTTTCTCCATACCATCCGCGCCGTTTGCTCCGCCGGATATGAGCACGGAGTTTCGCGCGATGGCCGCAAGCCCTTCCGCGCCCCGCATGGTGCAGCACCAGAACGCTTCCGAAATGCCTTCGCCCGAAGGGGAGAGGACCGGATTCGCCCCGTCAACGCCTCCGTCGAAAACGCATTTATCTGTGCCGAAACCGCCGTTGGGCCGCTGGGCGTAACCCAGGCCGTTGTACCTTATCCTGTTTGCAAGCGTGAGATATTTCACGTCCTCCGTGAGCCTGAAAAGCCCCATGGCCACCATGAGAGAATCTACTATGGCGCAGGGCTCCGTCCAGGTGTCGCGGCGCCCGAACCAGTTGAAATTGGCATAATTCTCGGTCATTCCAAACCGGACGTAAACGTCGAACACCTTCTCCGCGGCCCGGAGATAAGCGCTGCCTTCCTGATTGTCCGCACCCAGCGCCTGGGCAAAGGTCAATATGCCCCTCGTGGCGCTCAGCGTGGCGTGGGTCTGCAGGCCCGCGGCAACCAGGTCGATCCCCGTGAACACCTTGATCATCTCTTCCAGCAGCTCCTTGACCTCCCGCAGCCCGAACACCGCGTATATCTGAGAAAGCGCGTCAAGGCACATAAAAGCGCAGCCCACGTCGGTGGAGAGGCTCCATTGACCCGCCGCCCCGTCGATATTGCCAGCGTAGCTGCCTCCTCCGGACCTGGAACCCGCGTCCAGCGGATAGTCCCTGTATTGGCCCCTCAGGGGCAGGTAGAGATTTTCCACCATCCGGAGCACCACGTCACGGATATTGCCGTCGCCGGTGCTCAGATAATATTCCGTAAGGCCTCTCACCAGCCAGTTGTGGCCCGAAAGCTGCTGCTCGTTGATCAGGTCCCCGGGGCCTCTCACCGGGCCGATATATCCTTCACTGTTAAGGTGGTTCGGTACGTCTTCAATGATCCTGTCCAGGTAAGGAGGCTTGGCCCCCGTGGCGTTCCACAATGACACCAGCGCCAGCAGCGTGCGTCCTTCCCAGTCTCCCGGCCATCCCGCCTGGTCCGCCGTATAAATGGCATCCGGCCTGTAGCAGGGCGAGGACAATCTCGCTCCGTTCAGCGCCAGCCTTTCTCCCAGTTCTCCGACTGGTTCGATCCTGCATTCTCGAGGTGCGGTCAATCTGATCATATCCATATCTCCCGGTCCGTGTCGTTGACATCAATTTTACTACAATACAGGCCGCGGCGCAACTCGACACGTTCGACGCAAATTTGTCGAGGCGCTCGACAAATTTGCGTCGAGTGACTTGACAAGACTGAAAAGAAGCAATATAATACATACGCAGAATGACCAAGGGGAGGTTAAAATGGCAATACCTCTAAACATAAATGACCTTATAAACCGGACAGTTGTCGAATCTACCAGGATCGAATTCAAATCCGACTGGAATCCGGAACCGATCCTTCATACTATATGCGCTTTTGCAAATGATATCGACAATATGGGCGGCGGATATATAGTTGTCGGTGTCGAAGAGAAAAACGGAGTGCCTGTCCTGCCGGTAAAGGGTATTGAACTGGACCGGATCGACGGTATTGAGAAAAAATTGCGCGAATGTTGTCATTATATTGAACCATTTTACCAGCCTGTCGCGGAGCCGTTCCTTTTTGAAGGCAGACATGTTCTCGTTATCTGGGTCTCAGGCGGATATTCCCGTCCGTATAAAGCCTCGATCTCCTTGTCGGACCGTCGTTCGGAAAAAAAATATTACATACGGAAAGCGAGCAGCACCGTCGTTGCTTCTCCGGAGGAAGAAAAACAGTTGTATTACGTTTCTTCGGATATTCCTTTTGATGACAGACCCAACCTTGCCGCCGACGTAACAGACCTTGATCTCGGCCTTATTCGTGAACACCTGAAAAAAGTCGGAAGTGATCTCTATGGCTATTCTCTTGCTCAAGATCTTAACCGTCTTGCCGAGGATATGCAGCTTGTATCCGGACCATCCGAATACAGGAAGCCAAGGAACGTCGGACTTCTCATGTTTTCCGAGCATCCCGAAAAGTATTTTAAATATGCCAGGATCGAAGTCGTAGACATACCTGATCCGACGGGAATGAATATGACCGAAAAGATTTTTACCGGTCCGATCCAGAGACAGCTTTCCGAAGCGCTTCTGTATATAAAAAATTACGTGATCAAAGAGGCCGTGATAAAAAGCAGTGAGAAAGCGGAAGCAGACAGAGTTATGAACTATCCGTACGCGGCGATCGAAGAGATCCTCTCCAATGCCGTTTATCACAGGTCATACCAGATCAACGAACCTATAACCGTAAGAATAACTCCTGCCTCGATCGAGATCACCAGTTTTCCGGGGTTTGACCGAAGCATAACGGATGAAAAGATCAGATTGCTTGATATACGCTCGATGGTATACAGGAACAGGAGGATCGGAGATTTTTTGAAGGAACTGAAGTTGACCGAAGGACGGAATACGGGATTACCCACCGCGTTTAACGCACTTCGTGAAAACGGTTCCGGCATGCCGTCGTTTGAGATGGATGCCGAGCGCGGATATCTTACGGTAAAAATACCCGTTCATCCGGTTTTCTTGAAAAAGGAAGATGCAAACGGCAGTGAATACGGTTCCCGGATACTTTCTGCTCTCGGAAACCGAGAACTGAACCTGACTGAGATCGCAAAAGAAATGGGTTACAAAGGTATTACAAAAAAGCTTGCCAAAGCGGTGAGCAGCCTTTATAAAACCGGCGTCTTAGAAAAGGTTTATTCCGAGAATAACGGTGTGGTTTTCAGGGCAAAGAGAGGTCAGGCTGAAACATAAAACATATCCGCAGAAGAAGGCCTGCATACGGTATGAAGAAAGGTGATCTGACATGAGAGGTATAAAGATATTCAAAACGTTCATTAGGATATTTCTGATCTGCGCCCTGTTTCCGGCTATATTGACCGGAAGCGTGTGTGCGGCGACGGCGGCGGAGAACGATGCGGGAAAAGCGGAACCGGAGCTGTACGGAGGCGTTGACGGACTGGGAAGAGTATTGCCCGACAGCAATACGCTTAACGCGGAGCGGCCCAAAAAAGGCCGTTACGTAGGTATGTTTTTCTGGGACTGGCACCGGTTCTTCAGCGTGCACGCACCTATGAACGTCACCGAGATCATCGCGGCCCATCCCGAAGCGGCCAACGATTTCAAACATGAGGCCTGGGGCGGCAGGGACAGCGGCACGCCTTATTTCTGGAACGAGCCGATCTACGGTTACTATTCTACCTCCGACGAGTACGTGCTTAGAAAGCAGGCGGAACTGCTGGCGGACGCGGGCATCGACGTGCTGTTCCTGGACTGCACCAACGGCACGGAAACGTACCTCTCGGAGTTCAAACTTATTGTGAGCGCCTTCGAAAAAGCGGCGGAGCAGGGCGTCAACGTTCCGAAACTCGCTTTTATGCTGAACATCAACCCGAACACGCTTTACGACAACAACCCCATAGAGCTCAGGCAGCTCTACCGCCAGATATACAAAAAAGGCGTGGGAGAAGGCCTCTGGTTCTACTGGGAAGGTAAGCCCCTGGTCCTGTCTCCCGCGGACTGTTTCGACCCGGGCAAGGACGGCGACCTGCTTGAATATTACACTTTCCGCCGCAGCGACGACTCCTTCTTCACCGCCGATACGAAGATAGGCGACAATATCTGGGGCTGGCTCTCCGTCTATCCTCAGACCCGCTACGGAGTGCGTTCCGACGGCTCAGTGGAAGAGATGGCGGTGGGCGTGGCCCAGAACGCCAACGAGTTCGGTATGAAGGGCTCGGCGGATCAGAAATACGGCCTCACGGCAATGAACGACCCCAGAGGCACCGTCCACGGCAGAGCTTTCACCGAAGGACAATATTCGTATTCCTACCTCACCGACAGCGGCTATAAGAGCGTGGGCACCGGCGATCCCGACGCGCTGCTTTACGGCCTGAACTTCCAGCAGCAGTGGGACCGGGCAATAGAGGTCGATCCGGATATCGTTTTCGTCACAGGCTGGAACGAGTGGATCGCGGGGCGCTGGGAGACCTGGGGAGGCGGCACCGCCATCACCGAGAACGCTTTCCCTGACGAGTACACCGACGAATTCAGCCGCGACATCGAGCCCTCCAAAGGCATATTGAAAGACTATTACTACTACCAGCTGGTCACCAACGTGCGCCGCTACAAAGGAGTGCCCGAGGCCAGGATCTATTCCGAAAAGCATACCGTGGGAGTCGACGCCGCCCTCGAAGAATGGGACGCCGTTCCCGCCGGGTACGCGCATTACACGGGCAGCACCATGAAGCGCAGCGCCGCCGGTTACAAGGGCCTTAAGTACGAATCCGACACCATGCGAAACGACATCGTGCTCTCCAAAGTGGCCTACGACGATGAAAACGTATATTTCCTCGTCAAGACCGCCGATGAGCTCACTTCGCCCGACGGCCCCGCCTGGATGAGGCTCCTGCTCCGCACCCGCTCCGGCGGCGAGACCTGGGAAGGCTTCGACTATATCGTCAACAGAGTTTCTCCTTCGGCTCCCGACGGCTCGGGCCTCGGCACCGCCACGCTGGAAAAGAGCACCGGCGGCTGGAACTGGGAGACCGCTGGCACCGTCAGATACAGGATCAGGGGCAACGCTCTTCAGCTTGAGATCCCGCGGGCGCTGCTGGGCCTCTCCGAAAAAGCCGTGAATCTCGAATTCAAGTGGTCGGACAATATGCAAACGGACGGCGACGTGATGGACTTCTACCTTTCAGGAGACGTTGCCCCCGGCGGCCGCTTCACATTCGTGTTCAACTCTGAAAAGGTCTCTGAAAACGAGAAGCCTGACGCCACTCCCGGCGGCGCCGAAGAGGCGACTCCCGGCGGGTCCGGCAATGATTCGAAGCAGAGCGGTTCCGGGCTTCCGGCATACGCCTGGATCGGAATAGGAGTTGCCGGAGCGGCGGTGGCGGCAACGGCGGCGGTGCTGATCGCCGGAAAAAAGAAAAAGGACAGACCGGAAGATAAAAACGATTGACGGGGAAGATAAAAAGCGTTGACCATCCGCTTGAATTATCTGCCGCCGCTGGGTTATAATAACCTTCGCCCGAAAGGCGCCGCAGGGGAGTTCGTCCCCAGAGCGGCAGTATATCTTACAGAACGGGATAAATCAAAATGTACAAGATCTCAGAAACCGATCAATACAACGTGGAACCGAAGGCGCTGCTCAGCGAGTCCTTCTCCAGGAGCTATGCCAGATACGCGGATACCCAGGAAGCTGTCCCGCCTGACACGGCGACGCTGGTGTGCACCGTCATTAGTATGGTGATGCTGGTGGGCATGTTCCTGTTTACGGCCAGGAGCTACGCCTCCGAAGCGGTGCTCTGGTACGTGCTTACAGGCCTGGCCGTTGCCATCCTCATCTACGTGATCTATAAGTACATAAAGACCAGGAACGCCTATCTTAAGGCTGCCGGAAGGCCTTCTACCATCAATGAAAAGCGCAACGAATATTTCTCGCTTTTCGGTACCGAAGAGGAACTGGGAGAAAAGGTGCTGGCAGGCGATTTCCAGGACCAGGTGAAGAAGCTTTCTCTGAGGGAACAGGACGAGGTGCTGAAGAACGCCCTTAAAGACGTTTACGACGACCTCACCCGCAGGAACAATCCGGATCTTCCGGTCTGCCGCCTCATCACTTCCGTGCCTCAGCTTTTCACCCAGCAGCGGGCAAGGCTTTATATGAAAAAAGAAGGCAACGAGTACGTTTTCTTCGATTTCAACTGGGCCAATCCCCAGGGCGAGATCAGGTGCGGCGAGGACGATATAGTTTCATTCGGCAGGTTCTCCGCCTATCCTGCCTCCGTCAACACTTCGGGCGGAAAGATCAGGCCCGATGCCGGGATCCTGGAGATAGCGGGAGAAGACGGCAAATCGCTGTATCTCGACTTTATTGACACGGAATACGACAAGGCGCTCAGGTACCTGCCTAAAAAGAAAGAGAAAAAATGAGCCTTTGTTAGAGGCTTCTTTAGCGGTTGCCCGACCGGGCCGGAGCTATCCGGCAAGGCCGGGCTCTTTTGTTGCCCCGGCGGAGAAAGACGGCTGTTCGGGGCGGAGGAAAACGGCCCTGCCCGGCGGTCAAAAACGGGACAAAAAACGTGCAAAAAACGGTGATGTTTCACTTTTATTCCGGCGGGGTTTCTGCTATAATCAAAAAACATTCCATGACATCTTTCCGGGGGTTCGTTTATGAGTTCCGATTTCAGAATAAGAATAGACAGAGTTGAGATATCAGAAGCCAGCCGCGGCATTACCGCGTACTGTTTTTACGCGCCGGAAGATGCCTCTGAAGAGGACAAGAAAAACGCGGAGAGGCTGCTCAGGAAGCGGTCGGGTTTCCAGGAACTTAAGGTAGTCTTCATGAACGAAAAGGCCTCCGAAGGGGAGGAAATCGCCGAAAAAGCTGCCGAAACCGCCGAAAAAGCCGATGAGACCGGCGAAAAAGCCGAAGAAAGCGACCCCGCCGACAGTCCGCTGCCTCCCGAACCTCCGGAACCGGGCGACAATACGGGATCCGAGGAAGCCTCTGAAAACGCCGATGGATCCGAGTTTTCCGGACCATCCGAATCTTTCGAATCTGCCGTTTCCGAATCAGGCCCTAACGGAGCTTCGGCGCTGCCCGAGACCGATCTTCTGGGCGACACCGTGGTGGTGGATTTTTCCGAAGAAGAATATGAAAAAGAGCAGGAGGCGCTGCTTCGCGCAGACTCTCAGAACCGCCGCCGGGAAGGCTTCGGAGGCGGGTATTTCCCGGGAGGCTCCTCGAATCCCGCCGCCGGAATGTACAACGGCCGCGGCGACGGCAAGCGCAATAAAAGGACCAGGATAACGCCTCCCGAAGGCGCCGAGCCGCCAAAAGACAGGTTCGGGAAGACCATACTTATAGGGCGGGATTTCGACCAGCCCGAATTGCGGATGGCGGACCTGACGGCGGACTCCGGATTCGTTGCCCTTCGCGGAAGAGTGTTCAAGTACGACACGAAAAAGCTCAGCAGCGGGTCGTTCATTGCCCTCGTCTCCGTAACGGACGAGAGCTACTCCGTGGTGGCGAAATTCTTCTTCCAGCCCGAGGACAAGGACTACGTTGACGAATATTTCAAAAAGAACAAATACATCCGCCTTTACGGCGAAGCGGCGCTGGACAAGTTTTCCCACGAGCTTACCGTGATGGCCCGGGCGATCACCGGAGACGAGCATAAAGAGAGAAGCGACGGCGCGGAGGTAAAAAGGGTGGAGCTCCATCTGCATACGCTGATGAGCGCCGTTGACGCCATCACCAGACCCTCCGAGCTGATGGAGACGCTGATCAGATGGGGATGGAACGCCTGCGCCATAACGGACCACGGCGTTGTCCAGGGCTATTCAGAGATCACTTCCATCTACAATTCCAAATACGCCAAGTCCAATCCGGATTTCAAATTCATTTACGGCTGCGAGGCGTACCTCTGCCACCAGACTCCCGATATGAATCCGGAAGAGGCGAAAAAGCTGCCTACTTATCACTGTATAATACTGGTGAAAAACACCGTCGGCCTTAAAAATCTGTATCAGCTGATAACCAAGTCCAATCTGGATTACTACCATAAAAGGCCCAGGATGCCCCGGTTCGAGATCGACGCCCACAGGGAAGGGCTCATCATATCTCCCGCCTGTTCACTGGGCGAGCTTTATGATGCGGTGATCAATAAAGAGTCCGACGAGAGGCTGATGGAGATCGGCTCCTGGTACGACTATTTCGAGATACAGCCCACGGGGAACAATATGTATCTGGTCCGGGAAGGCACGCTGGATTCCGAAGAGGAGATCAGGAAGTGCAATCTCAAGATGATCGAGATCGCCGATAAACTGGGCAAGCCCGTGGTGGCCACCTGCGACGTGCACTACCTGAGGCCCGAGGACGCCATCTACCGCACCGTGCTCCAGGCCGGGCAAGGCTACGACGACTATATGAACCAGCCTCCCGTGTACCTCCGCACCACCGACGAGATGCTGGCGGAATTCGACTATCTGGGAGACAGGGCCCGGGAGATCGTGGTGGACAATACTTTAAAGATCGCGTCAATGATCGAGAAGATCAAACCGGTGCCCGACGGCTTCTATCCTCCCGACATACCCGGTTCCGACGAGCTCCTGCGCACTTCCGCCTACGAAAAAGCCAGGAGTATATACGGCGATCCGCTGCCTGAAATAGTCGAAAAGCGCCTGGAGCGAGAGCTGAACGCCATCATCGGCAACGGCTACTCTATAATGTACATCACCGCCAAGGAACTTGTGGCCGAGTCCGCGCGCAACGGATACCAGGTGGGTTCCAGAGGTTCCGTCGGTTCCTCGCTGGCCGCCTACATGGCCGGCATAACGGAGGTCAACTCCCTTCCTGCCCATTACCGCTGCCCCTGCGGCTACCTCGAGTTCCACGAAAACGAAGGGTACGACTGCGGCTTCGATATGCCCAAGAAGAAATGCCCCAAATGCGGCAGGGAACTTATAAGAGACGGTTACGACATACCCTTCGAAACGTTCCTGGGATTCGAAGGGGACAAGGTCCCTGATATCGACCTGAACTTCGCTTCCGACGACCAGCCCAACGCCCACAAGTACACGGAAGTGCTCTTCGGCAAGGGCAAGGTGTTCCGCGCCGGTACGGTCTCGGGCCTGGCGGAAAAGAACGCCCGGGGCTACGTGCTGAAGTACCTGGAGCGCAGCGGCAAGACCGCCAGCAACGCCGAGATAGACAGGCTGGCGTCCGGTTTCGAAGGCGTTAAAAAGACTACGGGCCAGCATCCCGGAGGTATCATCGTCATTCCAAGAAACAAGGACATACACGATTTCACGCCGGTACAGCATCCCGCAGACAAGGCGGATTCGGACATCATCACCACCCATTTCGAGTTCAAATATCTCCACGACACGATCCTGAAGCTGGACATACTGGGGCACGAAGGTCCGGAAATGCTGAAGCTGCTGGAAAACTATACGGGCGTCGACAGCCGGAACGTTGACATCAACGACGAGAACATGCTTACCATATTCAGTTCTCCCGACGCGCTGGGGATGGATATGAACAAGGTCAGGATCAGCATGCCTCTGGGCACCTACGGCGTGCCTGAGCTGGGCACCAATTTCGTCATCAAAATGCTGATGGAGACGCGGCCGAAGAGATTGTCCGAGCTGGTCAGGATATCCGGCCTGTCCCACGGCACCGACGTGTGGTCGGGCAACGTCCAGACGCTGATCCAGAGCGGCACGTGTACGTTGTCCGAAGCCATCTGCTGCCGCGACGATATAATGCTCTACCTGATCAAAAAAGGCCTGGATAAAAAGATGTCCTTCAACATCATGGAAAAGGTCAGAAAGGGCAAGGGCCTTACGCCTGAGTGGGAGGCGGAGATGCGGGCCCACGACGTGCCGGAATGGTACATCGAGTCCTGCAACAAGATAAAATATATGTTCCCCAAGGCGCACGCCGTTGCCTACGTCATCCTGTCCCTCAGGATCGCCTGGTTCAAGGTGTACAGGCCGGACGCGTACTACGCCGCCAGGTTCTCACTGAAGATCGACGATTTCGACGGGGTCAATATGCTCCACGGTCTTGACCGGATGTACAGCCGTATGGCGTCAATGAACCTGCTGGGCGACGGGGCCGCTTCCGACGATATCGAAGCGGACGATTCCGACGACGGCGACGATGACGAGGGTCCTGGCGACCTCACGGCCAAGGACAAGAGCCAGGCCGCTCTTTATTACCTGCTGGTGGAATTCTACGCCAGGGGCCTGAAGTTCCTGCCCGTGGACATTTACGAATCTGCCGCCACCGCTTTCGTTCCCACACCCGAAGGCATCAGGCCTCCCGTGGCCTGCCTCCAGGGCATCGGTTCCGCCGCTGCCGAAGGCATCGTCAATGAAAGCCGCGCCCGCAAGGCGAGGGGCGAGAAATTCATTTCCATCGACGACTTCCAGGCCACCACCGGCGCCAACAAAGCAGTGGTGGAAGTGCTGAAGGCGGAGGGCTGCCTGGAGGGGCTTCCCGACAGCAACCAGATGTCGCTGTTCGACCTGTTTTAAACGCATTGAAATCGATTTTAAGACGCAAAAAAAACGGTATTGCCACGGAGGCGATACCGTTTTATTTTTAGTTGTTTCAATTAGCTGCCGACTTTTAAGGGCCAGAGTGAAGCGCCGTTTCGATCACTTCATCAATCCCATTCCCGCCTGCCAGGCGCCGCCGGCTTCCTCGCCGATCTTGAAATATTTACGGCCAAACTGGTCGAACAGGATCGCGTCCAGTTTGGAAGCATCCACTTTGCCCTTGTCGTCCAGCACTTCCTCCTTAGCCGTCACGTTGACGATGCGGCCAACGACGCAGCGGACGCCTTCGGTATTGACCGTCTCCACGTATTCGCATTCCATCGTGATGGGGAACTCCTCGATGACCGGAGCGTTGACCCACTTGCTCTTGGTGGCGGTCAGGCCGGTGCGGGCGAACTTGTCCTTCAGCTTTCCGGCGCTGGCGATACCGAAGAAATCGGCTTCTGCAACGTGGGCGGCATCCGCCACGGCCACCGTAAAGGCCTTGCTCCGGTCAATATTTTTGTTGGTCTCGTGCCCGTAGATGCAGAGCGCTACCTTGTCCATGCCGCAGGCGGTGCCCCAGGCGGCGTTCATAACGTCAACGCTGCCGTCTTCTCCGTAGGTGGCTATCATCAGCACCGGCATAGGGAATACAGCCGGAAAAACACCAAGATCTTTTCTCATAACGTTGACCTCCTTCGCAGTCTAAAAAACGGTTTTACAAGCGGTCGCAAACGCGGCGGACCAGAACAGCGCCGAACCAACTGATCAGAACAGCGCCGAACCGGTTGTCCTGGGGAAGGGCAGCACGTCGCGGATGTTGCTGATGCCGGTAAGGTACATAATAAGGCGCTCGAAGCCCAGGCCGAAGCCCGCGTGGTTTGTGCCGCCGTACCTGCGCAGATCCATATACCAGTCGTAAGAATCCGGGTCGAGCCCCAGCTCCTTGATCCTGGCGTCCAGCACGTCGATGCGCTCCTCACGCTGGCTTCCGCCGATGATCTCGCCGATGCCCGGGACCAGGCAGTCCATGGCGGCAACGGTCTTGCCGTCGTCGTTCAGGCGCATATAGAACGCCTTGATCTCCTTGGGATAGTCCGTGACGAACAACGGGCGCTTGAACACTTCTTCCGTAAGATATCTCTCGTGCTCCGTCTGCAGATCGGAACCCCAGTGGACCTTGTACTCAAAACGGTCGTTGACCTTCTCCAGTATCTCGATGGCCTCGGTGTAGGTGACGCGGGCGAAGGGGGAGTCCTTCACGAAACGAAGCCGCTCGATGAGGCCGTTGTCGTAAAATCTGTTCAGGAATTCCAGCTCCGGCATATATCCGTCAAGTATGTCGCCCAGCACGGATTTGATCATTGCTTCGGCCAGTTCCATATTGTCGCTGAGATCTGCAAATGCGATCTCGGGCTCGATCATCCAGAATTCGGCGGCGTGGCGCTGGGTGTAGGAACGCTCTGCGCGGAAGGTGGGTCCGAAGGTGTATATGCTGCCGAAAGCCATTGCCATGGCCTCGCCCTGCAGCTGTCCGGACACGGTGAGGTACGCCTTTTTCCCGAAAAAGTCTTCGGAATAATCCACCGGCCCCTTAACTTCCGCAGGATCGATCGTGGTCACCTGGAACATCTCTCCGGCGCCCTCGGCGTCAGAGCAGGAAATGATGGGAGTGTGCACGTACACGAAGCCGCGGCTCTGGAAGAACTTGTGGATCGCGAAGGCCGCTGCGCTGCGGATCCTGAAAGCGGCGCTGAAAGTGTTGGTGCGCGCCCTCAGATGAGCGATGGTCCTGAGGTATTCAAGGGAGTGCTTCTTCTTCTGAAGGGGATAATCCGGCGTTGACGCGCCCTCGATCTGTATTTCCTCCGCGTGGATCTCGAAAGGCTGCTTGGCCTGGGGCGTGACAACGATATTGCCCTTAACGATGACGGCGGAACCCACGTTCAGCGCGGCGATCTCGGCGTAGTTGGGAAGCTTTCCGTTCTCGAAAACCACCTGAAGCGACGTGAAATAGCTGCCGTCGTTGAGCTCAATGAATCCGAAGGCGTTGGAAGCGCGCACCGTGCGTGCCCAGCCGCAGACCGTGACGTTCCTGCCGTCAAGGCCTTCCGCTCCGTTTTTGAAAATCTCGAACAATTCTTTTATCGCTGTTCTCTGCATGGTCATACATCTCCCCTTGGGAAAGTTTTACCGGGAGATTTTATCACTTTTTCGCGGCTGAGTAAAGACTGATCGTCGCTTCCCGGAACAGAGCGGAAATAAGGCGTCAAAGGACAGCACCATAACGTTTTTCGTGATTTTCGAAAAAAGTGTGATGCATTGTGCTTTTTTAAAGATTTTTGTTGTCTTTAATTGTAACATGCTGTATTTTATTAATATAACCGCAGCCGAAGGCTTCCACTGAGATGCCGCTTTATTGCCAGAGGTGCAAAGAATTATGAAAGAAACGCGGGACGCGTATTGGGACAACCTCAAAGCCGTATTGATCTTCCTTGTCGTTTTAGGCCATTTCCTACTTGTCGTTATGGACGAAGGGGATGCCGTCCGTGAGACCCTTTACTGGGTCTACTTTTTCCATATGCCCGCATTCGTTTTCGTGTCCGGGTACTTCTCCAAAAGCTACGTCCGGAAAGACGGAAAGACACAGAAACTGGTTGGATTCCTTATTTTGTACGTGGCATATACCGTCTGTATCTGGATCATAGATCTGATATTCACGCACCGTTTCAGTCCCGATTCACTGCTTCAGACCAGCAGCGCCACATGGTATATGCTGGCAATGTTTATGTGGCATTTGCTCATTCCGTTCGTTTCCCGGATAAAGCCCATATACAGTTTTCCACTGTTTGCCGGTCTGTCCGTGGCGGTGGGCCTCTTCAAGGACTGCGGGACGTTCCTGGTGCTGCAGAAAGCCATCGTATTCTTCCCGTTCTTCCTGGCCGGGTTTTATTTCGACGGGGGACTGATCAAAAAGATAAAGCCCTGGGTCCGGGCCGCAGGCGGCGCCCTATTCGCCGCGTACACCGTAGCGCTGTTCCTGTTCTTCGACAAACTGTCAACGTTCTTAAAGGTCGTTTTCGGGACAAGAGCATTCAGCCTCACCGGCTTGTCCAACAAAGAAGGGCTGGTATTCCGCCCGGTCTGGCTGGTTGCGTCAACGATCGTATTGTTCGCATTGATGTGCCTGATCCCACGCAGGCGGCTATTCTTCACCTATATCGGCGAAAGGACCCTGGCAATATACGTCCTGCACCGCCTCATCCGGGATGTCATCACGCGCACCGGCCTGGACAACTACCTGGGCAAGAATTACGTACTCCTGGCCTCCTGCGTCGCCATCTCCCTGGCGATCACTTTCATCTGCTCCCTGAAGCCATTCACGCTGGCGCTGAACAAGTTGTCACGGCTCGATTTCATGATCAAGCCCAGGCAACAACTTGAACCCACGGCAATAGCGGAAGAGAGTAAGGCGGGGGAGTGAGAGGCAGGGTATGAGAGGAAATTAAGGCATAAAAGTCTACTAAGCAACTGTAATTGATAAGATACTATGAAAAGCACGATAGAAATCAAAATAAAAAGTATTACAGAATTAGACACCGACGCAATCGTCAACGCCGCCAACGAACGACTTGCCGCAGGCGGAGGAGTTTGCGGAGCTATTTTCATAGCGGCCGGATACAATGACTTGCAAAAAGCGTGCGATGCCATCGGTCACTGCAGCGTCGGAGACGCCGTGATCACGCCGGGGTTTAAAAGCAGATCCAAATATATCATTCATGCCGTTGGCCCGATCTGGCGCGGCGGAAGGCAAGGGGAACCGGAACTCCTTAGAAGCGCTTATATAAACGCTTTGGATCTTGCCGTCAGTAATCATTGCCGCTCCGTAGGATTTCCTCTGATCTCATCCGGCATTTTCGGTTATCCGGAGCAGGACGCCTGGTTCGAAGCGTTGACGGCATGCGGAACGTTCCTTGACGAGCACCCGGAAGTGCATATCGACATCGTTTTTGCCGTGCTGAGTGAGAGCGTGATGTCGAACGGGATAAAAGCGTTCCGGCAAACCGGCGCTTCGAAATATAAGATAGCGGATAAAAAAGACTGGAATACCCTGGAAATGCCAGAGAGCCATGACACTTTTGTTCTTGCCCGAACGTTCACGGCTGACCAGATGGACGCCTTGCGGAGAGGCAATATCCCCCAGGAGATGGAAGACAAATGGTTTTGGTATATGGAGAACGACACTTTGTTCGCTCACCGGAGCTGGACGGGTTTCTGCATATACGTCATCGAATTTAAAAAAGACGGGAATCACCTTGTGACCGTCAACAGAGATCCGGATCAGTATAGATGTTCCGATATCGAGGAAGACCGCGAAGCGCTTAACAAGCTACTAGACTGGTGGACTGGACCTGAATACGATCATTACAACGAGTGGCTGTCAGAAACGGTGGATATGCTGAAAAAGGCCGGAAAGATCAAAGATTAGCCGCGCCCGGTTGCTCTCCGCCCCGGTCTCATTGCCCTGAACGCGGCCGCTCCGTCAAAGATTCGTCAAAAAAACGTCCGAGAAACGATCTGCCGCGGCGGTTGTTCGCGCCCGTTTTTTATGCTACAATTACGCAAAAGAAACGGAGGTTTTCAGATGACACGACCTAAAATGTTAATTGCCGACGATAACGTTCAGATCACCTCGGTGCTGGAGCAGTACGCCATAAACGAAGGCTACAGCGTGATACTTGCCCACGACGGCGAAGCGGCCCTGGAGTCCTTCCGCAAAGACAAGCCGGATATCATTTTGCTGGACGTTATGATGCCAAAGCGCGACGGCTTCCAGGTCTGCAGAGAGATCAGAAAAGAGTCCTCCGTACCCATCATCATGATCACCGCCAGGGGAGAGGATTTCGAGAAGATCATGGGCCTCGACATAGGCGCCGATGACTATATAGTCAAACCTTTCGCCAACGACGAAGTCATGGCCAGAGTCAGAGCCATTATGAGGCGCATCACGGTCAATACGGTCCAGGAGAAGGTGTTCACCTGCGGAAACCTGGAGATCAACCTGGAAAATTACGTGGTGGAAGTCGGGGGCAACGTCGTCAAACTCACTAAAAAAGAGATCGAGATACTGTGGCTGCTGGCCAACAACAAAAACAAGGTCTTTTCCAGAGATTCGCTGTTGGACAAGATCTGGGGCTACGATTATTACGGAGACAGCCGGACCGTTGACTCGCACATCAAGCGCCTGAGGGCCAAGCTGGACGAGTTCCCCCATGAGGGCTGGGAGATCGAGACCTTCTGGGGCGTGGGATACAAATTTGCCGAGACCGCTTCCAACGGCTGAAACGGACCTTTATGAAACGCAACATAAAATTCGGGATCGCGAGAAGATTGACCGTTTATATCACTACGTGCCTGCTGTTGTTCGTGGTGGTGATCGGTTCCGTCTTCTCGTCGCTGCTTTATATCAATTCCAAAAACGCATACGAGAACAACCTCGGCAGCGTTGCCGCCGGTATCAGCGAGATGGTGCTTTCCATCACCCAGAGACAGGGCACTTTTACGCTGGGCTGGCCCGAGAATCAGGGGAACGACCCGTACCGGGCGGAATCTGAGGACGGGGAGAGGCAGTCCGATCAGGCGGGAGGAGAGTTCGGCGGCGGATTCATGCCCGACGGCGAGGTGCGGCTCAGCGTGTCGATCCTTGCCAGACTGATATCTAAATTGACCAACGCCACCGTGTGGCTCATTGCCCCCAACGAAACAGGCGACGGATACGACATGCTGTTCCTGATGCGGAACGAAAAGTACGTTGACACGGAATTCGAACATCTGGGAGAGTCGCAGAAGCAGTTCATAGAGATGCTGTTCGAAGGCAATAAAGGCACCACGAGGATCTTTGGAAACCTGTTTTCCGAGGGCACGATCTCAGTGGGAGAACCGATGCTGAAGCGGGACGGCACCACTATAGGAGCCGTGGTAATTCACGCTTCGTCACTGGGCATTCTCGACGATATGAAGAGCGGTCTGATCACGATGGCGGTCAGTATCGTAGGCGCGCTGGGGATCGGTTTCCTGGTGGCGATGCTGATGTCGAGAAACTTCACCAGGCCCCTTTTAAAGATCAACGACGCCGCGACGATGATATCCGAGGGCGACTACACCGCCAGGACGGGAGTCAGGCGGGACGACGAGATAGGCGTGCTGGCCGAGACCGTCGACAATATGGGCGAGAAGCTGGAGAAGGCCAACGCGGAGAGCGAGAAGCTGCAGAAGCTGAGGCAGGATTTCATCGCCAACATCTCCCACGAGCTGAGAACGCCCGTGACCGTGATGCGCGGCTCGCTGGAGGCGCTGTGCGACGGCGTCGTAAAGGATCCGGAGCTGGTCAGGAACTACCACGGCGAGATGCTGAAGGAGAGCAAATATATGCAGCGGCTGGTCAACGACCTGCTGGATCTTTCCAGGTTGCAGAATCCGGACTTCTCCATGAACATCTCCCAGTTCAATCTCTACGACGCCATATCGGACGCGGTGCGTTCGGCAAGGCGGGTGGCGGACGCCAGAGAGCTGGCAGTGGATTTCGAGTTCGATACCACGGAGTTCCCGTTCAAGGGCGACTACGACAGAGTGCGCCAGATGCTGCTGATCGTGCTTGACAACGCCGTCAAGTTTACGGAGGACGTGTCGAACCCGGTGAACGTGGCGCTGCAGAACGGGACGTTGACGGTGAAGAACGTGGGAAAAGGCATCGAGGCTGAAGAGTTGCCTTATATTTTCGAGAGATTTTACCGCACCAGGTCCGAGACCAACAAGAACGGCACGGGGCTGGGGCTTTCGATCGCCAGGCAGATAGCGGTGCGCCACGGGATAGGCATCTCGGTGCGGAGCGTGCCAGGCGGCGATACGGAATTTATATTCGATTTCGTGGGAGGCGGAGTGGCCTGAGGCAGCGCGGGAACCGACGGCGCGCGGATACCGTCAAGGTGCGGGAACAGAACGGAACGGAGAAAAATGCTTGACAGAAGATGGATCATAGATCCTCGAAATATAATAGAGGCAGGAGATCCTTCCTCCGCGGCGGAAAAAGCGGAGGAACTGCTTTTGCGCGCCAGAAACGTTGCCCCGGAAGAGGTCAATTCGTTCTTCGTGCCTCAGGTGCTTCCCGAGGTGCCGGAGGATCCGTCGCTGTTGGCGGCTGCGGAACTTATAATGTCGACTGCCGAGGACGGCGGCAGGATCGCCGTGTTTGGAGATTACGACTGCGACGGCATCTGCGCCACGGCTATCATATACCATTTCCTGGTCAACTACCTGGAGGCCGATGCGGAGTATCACATTCCCGACAGGTTCGGAGAAGGATACGGCATCACGCCTGAAGCGGTTGACCGGATGTGCGAGCAGGGCGTGGAGCTGATCGTTACGGTGGACAACGGCATCACCGCGGTGGCTGCGGCCGCCAGGGCGGAGGCGCTGGGCATCACCATGGTGATCACGGACCATCACCTGCCTTCGGGAGACCTGCCCGGCTGCGCGGTGATCGTTGACCCCCATCTCGAAGAGAGTGAGTTCGGGTTCAGGGACGAATGCGGCGCGGGAGTGGCGTACACGCTGGTGAGAGCCATTGCCCGGGAGCTGGGCATCAGCGACAGGGAAACCGAAGGCTATCTGATGTGCGCCGCCATTGCCACTGTGGCAGACAGCGTGCCTCTTAAGGACAAGAACCGCACCTACGTACGCCTCGGCCTTGAGGCTATGCGAAGGGCCATCCGCCGCACGGGATTCGGATCCGGGACCTCCGGAGAGGAAGAGTCGACGGCTTTCGGCCCGGGCATCAGGGCGCTGCTCACCGCCGCAGGCATTTACGGCGACAGTAATTTCACCGCCAACGACCTTTCGTTTAAAGTCATCCCCAAGATCAACGCCGCGGGCCGCCTGGGTTCCGCCGAGAACGCCATCAGAGTGATGCTCTCTGACACCGACGACGAGGCCGCGGAAGCCGCCCAGAAGCTTTCCGACGACAACGCCCTTCGCAAAAACATTGAGCAGGAAATATTCAACGACTCCCTGAATCCCGAAAGGATGCTGACGGGGCCCGACGACAAGCTGGTAGTGAGCCTCGGGGAGACGTGGCACCAGGGCGTGCTGGGGATCGTCGCCTCAAGGCTGGCAGAAAAATTCGTCAGGCCTGCGATCGTATTGACGCTGCAGGAAGACGGGGAGGATCCTATCTATAAAGGCTCGGGCAGATCCGTGGAAGGCATCGACATATACGACGCTATGCTGAGCTGCTCCGCCTTTTTCGAGAGGTTCGGAGGCCATTCCAGAGCCGCGGGATTGTCCATAAAACGGTCGAACCTGAGGCCGTTTATCGACGCCTTCAACAAATATTACGTCGACAGGGGAGCTGCGGAAGCCGGCAACGTTCAGGAGTACACGGCGGATCTGATGATGCACGCCTCTATGGTGGACGTGGCTTTCGCGGATATGATAAATGCCTTCGAGCCCTTCGGCGAGGGCAACCGTCCTCCCCAGATCATCGTCACCGGCCTGACGCTCGTAAGCGCCGCCAGGATAGGCGCGGACAATGCCCATCTAAGGCTCTCGTTCTCCGCCACAGGCCCCGGAGGAGAGATTCTCAGGATCGACGGCATCGCGTTCCGCTGCGGCAATCTCTACGAGACCGTGCGCCACATGGGCCGGGTGTCCGCGCTGTGCACTCCCAAGCGGGACGGATTCAGGCCCGACCAGCTTTCGCTTCAGGTCACCGACCTTCACGATTTCGACCTCGATGTTGAAAAAAGGCGCCTTTGTATGTATAATAAACCCTATACGACCTTCGAGAGTTTCGCGCCGGACGCGGAATTCATGAGAGCCGTATACAGAGGTATCTCGAAACTGCCTGACGAATTCACCTTCAACGACCTGATCGGACTCCGGGCGAGGCTGACGGGAGAAGGTTCGTACTGTTCCTGGTACCGGCTCAAATGCTGCATCGATATTTTTACCGAGCTGAAACTTCTGATCCGCCGTTCCAAGACGCAATTCGCGCTTGACAGAAGCGTTGCCAAGACGGACCTGGAGTCTTCCCGGACGTATCGCTCGCTTATGACGGAAGCTGTGACGGTACCCGCCGCCGGAACGCCGGAGGGATCCGGAGACCGCCCCTGACTCCCGCGTTTTTGAAGCGGCTCCGGGCAACGATCTTACGCCCGGCAGGGGAGTGAAAACATGACGGTCAACGAAGAGTATGAGATCCTGAAAACAAGAGTCCTCAGGCATAATCCCAATGCCGATATTGCCCTGCTCGAAAAAGCTTATAAACTGGCGGACGAGGCCCATCACGACCAGAAGCGCAAGTCCGGAGAGCCTTTTATCGTACATCCCGTTGCCGTGGCGTCCATGCTGGCGGATATGGATATGGACCTTGCCACCGTAATTGCCGGAATGCTCCACGACACCGTGGAGGATACGGACGTTACGATCGAACAGGTGGCCGCCGTATTCGGCCAGGACATAGCCTATCTCGTTGACGGAGTCACCAAATTAAAACACATACCGATGACCACCAAGGAGGAACTGCAGGCCGAGAACCTGCGCAAAATGTTCCTTTCGATGGCGTCGGACATCCGCGTCATAGTCATAAAACTGGTGGACCGGCTGCACAATATGCGCACCCTCCAGTACGTCAATACCGATTCACAGATCACCAAGGCGAGAGAGACGCTGGAGATATACACCCCCCTGGCTCACCGCCTCGGTATGACCAAGATCAAGTGGGAACTGGAGGATCTGTGCTTCAAATATCTGGAGCCCGAAGCGTACGCTTCCCTGGAAAAGCAGATCAACCAGAAGCGGGAAGAGCAGGAAGCTTACATCTCCAACGTGCTGTCCGAGATCAAGGCAAAGTTGGACGAAGCCGGGCTCAAGGCGAAACTGGACGGCAGGCCCAAGCACCTTTACAGTATCCACCGCAAGATGATAACCCAGAACAAGACGCTGGAGCAGATATACGACCTGCTGGCCATCCGCGTGATCGTTGACACGGTGCAGGAATGCTACACTGTGCTGGGCATCATCCACGAACTTTACAAACCTATTCCCGGGCGTTTTAAAGATTATATCGCCATGCCCAAACCTAATATGTACCAGTCGCTGCACACCACGCTGATCGGCCCCAGGGGCAAGCCTTTCGAGGCCCAGATACGCACCTGGGAGATGCACAGAGTGGCCGAGAACGGGATCGCGGCGCACTGGAAATATAAGGAGGATATGGACTACAAGGCCACGGACACGGACCTGAAGCTGGAGTGGGTGAGGAACCTGCTGGAGACTCAGAAGGACATCGACGACGCCAGCGAATTCGCGGAAACCTTCAAGATGGACCTTTTCACAGACGAGGTATTCGTGTTCACCCCCAAAGGCGAGGTCAAGGTATTTCCCACCGGTTCCACGCCCATCGATTTCGCCTATTCCATCCACAGCGCCATCGGCAACCGCATGACCGGCGCCAAGGTCAACGGCGAGATCAAGCCGCTTAACTACAAGCTCAAGACCGGCGATTTCGTGGAGATTATAACCTCCGCCGCTCCCGGCCGCGGCCCTTCGAGAGACTGGCTGAACATCGTAAAAAGTTCAGAGGCCAAGAGCAAGATCAAGCAGTGGTTCAAGAAGGAGCGCCGTGAGGAGAACATCGAGCGGGGAAAGGAAGCCGTGGAGCGTGAGCTCAAGCGCCTGGGCGTCAGCAATGCCCAGGTGATGCGCGACGAGTGGATACAGCCCCATCTCCAGCGCCACCATTTCAGCTCTATGGACGATATGTACAACGTCATCGGTTTCGGAGACGTTTCCGCCCAGAAGTTCGTGGGGAGCCTGTACAGCGAGTATCAGAAAGAGCAGAACGATAAAGACGAAGGGGCGCTGAAAAAGGCAGAAGCCGCGGCGAAGCGGGAGGCGGAGCAGGCGGCCAGGTCAGGGGACGAGTACGGAGCCGGTTCCGGAGGCGTCATCGTCAAGGGCCTTGACAACTGCCTGGTGCGCCTGTCCCGGTGCTGCAACCCGGTGCCCGGAGACTCCATCGTGGGATATATTACCCGGGGCAGAGGAGTTTCGGTGCACAGGACCGACTGCCCCAACATTGTGTCGTTGTCCGAGGGGGACAACCGCATGATCGACGTGCGCTGGGCTGAAAAAGTGAAGAGCTCGTACGTGGTGCAGATCGGGGTCAAGGCCGTTGACAGCCGCACGCTGCTGATGGACATCGTGAAGACCGTTGCCGACTGCAACCTGTCGATGACCGCCATCAACGCCAGAAAGACCAGGGACAATTACGAACTTGTTGACCTTAAAGTGGAGATCACGGAAAGAGACGAACTTGACAGGCTGGTGAGGCGCATCAGGCGGATCGAGAACGTGGTGGACGTGGGAAGAAGCGCCAACTGAGGGAAGGACTTGCTATGACAGCCGTGGTGCAGCGCGTGCTTTGCGCGGACGTTAAAGTGGACGGAGAGACCGTGGGGGAGATAGGGCAGGGATTCGCCGTGCTCCTGGGCATACGCCGTTCCGACGGAGAGGCGGAGGCGGACAAGCTTGCCAAAAAACTCACGGCGCTCCGGATCTGCGACGACGACAGGGGCGTTATGAACCTCAGCCTGCCCGATTATTGCGACGCCCGAGGCATGAAGCCGGAGATGCTGGTGGTCAGCCAGTTTACGCTGTGCGCCGATACGAGCCACGGCAACAGGCCTTCCTATATCGACGCGGCGCCGCCGGAAGCCGCCAGGCCCCTGTACGAATATTTCGTGGACAATTTAAGGAAGCGCGGCCTCCATATAGAGACGGGCATATTTCAAGCGGACATGAAGGTGTCGCTGGTCAACGACGGGCCGGTGACAATCATTCTTGACACGGACAGGCTATGATAAATTTTAAGAGATTTACTGACGGGCTGCTGGGCTCGAATACATATCTGCTGTACGACGACGTTTCGAAAGAGGCCTGCGTGATCGACGTGGGCAGGCCTCCCGACGGGCCGCTGGCGTTTTCCAACGATCGCGGGCTCCGGGTGAAATATATCGTGTTGACCCCCGCCCACTACGATCACGTGCTCTATATAGATGAACACGCCGAAGCGTTTCCGGAGGCATTGACGGCAATACACCCGCTGGACGACGCCATAATGGAGGATCCGAGGCTGAACTGTTCGCTGCTGTTCGGGTCCGAATGCCGTTTCCCCAGGGCGGAGCTGATGCTAAGCGAAGGCGATACGCTGCGGCTGGGCGGCGAGGAGGTCAAGGTCCTGCACACTCCGGGGCACACGGAGGGAGGCATCTGCCTGCTGACGGGCGATCACCTGTTTTCCGGCGATACGCTGTTTTACGACAGCTTCGGCCGCACGGATCTGGGCAGGGGAGATATGCTGACGCTTAAAAGGTCCATCGACAGGCTGTTCGAACTTCCCGATGAAACGAGGGTCCATCCGGGCCACGGCACCGCCACTACCATCGGCCGCGAGAAGCTGGAAAATCCCATCCTTTATATGATATGAAACTGTATTTCGGTCATCCGGGAGATCAGCCGGACTATCACGCTTACGAAGCGCTCCAGATATTCGGGGGCGCATGCGGTATGCCTGAATTCGTGCCGTGGCAGGAGACTATGTGGCTGCGGGCGGAAGAGGACGTTGCGGAAGGCGCCGAGGGCCGCGCAGATGCCGAAGGGACCGGCGCGAAAGGCGTTCGGGAAGAGATACCGGTCTTTTCCGACAGCAAGGACCTCGAGAGGTATATCTATATATTGATGCGCGATATCACCGGCTACAGTTCCCCCTGGGGCTGCCTCACCGGCGTTCGCCCTACCAAGATAGTGAACCAGCTGCTGTCGGAGGGCTTGTCCCGTGACGAAGTGATGCGGGAACTCACCGGGTTCTACCTGGCGTCGGAGCAGAAAGCGTCCCTGGCTCTGGAGACCGCCCTGGGGCAGAAGCCGTTCCTGGATATGCAGGCGGCGGATCCGGACCGCATCGGCGTATATATCGGAATACCTTTTTGTCCGTCGCGCTGCTTATATTGTTCCTTCACGTCCAATTCCATCGAAAAATACAAAAAATCGGTGGATACTTATATTGACCTTTTGCGGGCCGAGATGGAGGCGACGGCGGAGATCATCCGGGACAATGCTCTCAAAGTCGAGTCGGTCTATATAGGCGGAGGCACTCCCACGTCATTGGGCGAGGGTCAATTCTCCCGGTTCATTTCGGAAGTTGTCAGGATCTTTATTGAGCCTTCGGAGCATCTGCGTGAATTTTCCGTGGAAGCCGGGCGCCCGGACAGCATTACGGCGGTCAAGCTCGCGGCAATGAAGTCCGCGGGAGTCGGCAGGATCAGCATCAATCCTCAGACTATGAACGACGGAACGCTCAGGCTCATCGGCCGAAGGCACACCGCCGCGCAGACTGTTGACGCCTTCGATGCGGCAAGGGCCGCCGGGTTCGGCAACATAAATACGGATATCATTTGCGGCCTCCCGGGGGAAGATATGGAAATGTTTTCGCATACGCTGGACGAGATCGCCCGGCTGGGCCCCGAATCCGTCACCGTGCACACGCTCAGCGTCAAGCGCGCCGCCGATCTTAAGAGGGACGAGCGCAGGAACATGCTGGAAAGTTCCGTCGTGGGCAATATGGTGGAAGCGGCTGCGGCAAGGCTCGCGGCGCGGGGAATGCGCCCCTATTATATGTACCGCCAGAAAAACATGCTGGGCAATCACGAGAACGTTGCCTACTGCCTGCCCGGGTACGAGAGCCCGTACAATATACATATTATGGAAGAGGATCAGACGATACTGGCCGCAGGAGCCGGAGGAGTGTCGAAATTCGTTGCCCCGGGCGTGATCCGGCGGGCGTTCAACGTCAAGAGCGTGGAGGAATATATTGCCCGGTGGCAGGAGATGGCGGACAGGAAGCGGGACCTTTTTTCAAACACATAAGATTTGGGAAAAGGAGGGATATTTTATGTATTTCGCGCTCATTTCGGGCTTCGAGACAGCGCCACCTTCTTTCAAACGCCCAGAAATCCGGGCTAAGAGGTAAAATCAGGGCGTTTTGCGCTCGTTTCTGGCTTTGAGACAGCGCCGCTCTCTTTCAAACGCCCAGAATCCGTGGGGAAGAGGTAAAATCAGGGCGTTTTGCGTTCATTTCTGGCTTTGAGACAGCGCCGCTCTCTTTCAAACGCCCAGAAATCCGGGTTAAGAGGTAAAATCAGGGCGTTTTGCGCTCATTTCCGGCCTGAAGATAGCGCGGCCTTCTTTCAAACACCCAGGAATAGGGGATAAGAGGTAAAATTAGGGCGTTTTGCGTTCGGTTAAGGCTCACAGGCAGAGCCGTGCCACGGCGACGATCCCCTGGGCTGTATTGCCGCCCCTCCGCCGCTTTCGCCGCCTCATCGCCACTGCGTACCACGACACCGAATCCGCCGCTCCCGTTGCCGCCCCTACGCAGCCTTTGCCGCCCCTTCGCCACCGTTTACCACAACACCGAATCCGCCGCTCCCGTTCCCGCCTTCGCCGCCGCCGAAATTGCCCTTTCACCCCCTTCGGCCCCCTTTTTACGCCCTTTTTGACACCAAATCGCCCCTGATTTTCCCCCGAAAAAAATTTTTAAAAAAATATAAAAAAGTGCTTGCAATTGCCCTGCGGGGTATGGTAGAATTCGCCCGTTGCGGCTTGACAGACTGTGAAGTCGGAGATTGCTGCCGGAGAAAAGGCAGGTAACTTCGATGGAGAATGTCCGGTTCGAGAAACCGGGCGGCAAGTCCTTGCACTACAGCTCACGACACTCACGTGTCCGGTCTACCGTGTGGCCCAATTTGAAATCCGTAACAGTTCGGATATTTCAATTTGGATTTTTTTACGGGACAGTTAGGAAACGCACGAAGCAGTGGTTGATCTGATGTGCCGGCTGTTATACGTAACAAAAAAATACAGGGGCGTCCAATGCCAGGGACGCCGCGAAAGAGAGGATTATGTATGGCAAACAAGCAGAAAATCAGGATCAAACTTAAGGCGTACGATCACCAGCTCCTTGACCAGGCGGCTCAGAAGATCGTCGACACCGCCAGAAGGACCGACGCTATGGTTTCCGGACCCATTCCGCTTCCCACGGAAAAAGAGATCGTCACCATCCTCCGCGCTCCTCATAAATATAAGGACGCGAGAGAGCAGTTCGAGATGAGGACCCATAAGAGACTTATCGACGTCCTTATGCCTTCTCCGAAGACCGTAGACGCTCTGATGAGACTTGACCTGCCCGCAGGCGTGGACATCGAGATCAAAGTGAAGCAGTAAGCGGCAGCAAAGGACAGCTAAGAAAGTTAGCAGCAAGAAAAGGTATGATTCTTCAAAAGGCTTTGTCATTTAGTTCGGACAGAGCCGGTCATGTTCCGGAAGACGCCCGGGCGGAAAGCTTCGGAGCGGCGGAACCAATAACCAGGGAGGTAATTAGATGAAGAAGTTTATTTTAGGAACTAAGATCGGAATGACGCAGATATTCGCGGAAGACGGTACCTGCACTCCGGTTACCGTCGTGCAGGCGGGCCCCTGCGCGGTGGTACAGAAAAAGAGCGAAGAGACCGACGGCTACTGCGCGGTGCGCATCGGCTTCGGCGAGACCGAGCTCAACAAGCTGAACAAGCCCGAGCGCGGCGTGTTCGAAAAGCTTGACATGAAGAAGGGCTACAAACATCTTAAAGAATTCAGAGCCGAAAACGCTGACGAATTCGAAGTCGGACAGGAAATTTCCGTTGCCGCGATGTTCTCCGACGGAGACGCCGTCGACGTGCGCGGAACTTCCAAGGGCAAGGGCTATGCCGGCACCATCAAACGCTACGGCAACAAGATCGGCCCCATCACCCACGGTTCCAAGTATCACAGAGGCCTCGGCTCCATGGGTCCCAACACCGACCCCGGCCGCGTAATGCCCGGCAAGCACATGCCCGGACATATGGGTTCCGATACGGTCACCGTACAGAATCTGACTGTCGTTAAAGTTGACGGCGAACGCAACCTGCTCCTTATCAAAGGCGCGGTTCCCGGTCCGAAGGGCGCTCTTCTCGAGATCGCCGAATCGGTCAAGGCCTGATCGGAAGGAGGAAGCATAAATGTCTAAAGTTAACGTATTCGATATGCAGGGAAATATCGTGGACGAGATCGAGCTCGACCAGAATATTTTCGGATTAGAAGTAAATACTTATTGTATGCACGCTGCGCTCGTCTGCATGCAGGCCAACGCCCGTCAGGGAACGCACTCCACTCTTACCAAGAGCGAAGTCAGCGGCGGCGGACGCAAGCCCAGACGCCAGAAGGGCGGCGGCTGCGCGCGTCAGGGTTCTACCAGAAGCGCCCAGTGGAGACACGGCGGCATCGTTTTCGGACCTTCTCCCCGTGACTACAGCTTCACAATCCCCAAGAAGGTGAAGAGGAACGCCCTCAAATCCGCGCTTACCACCAAAGCCATTGACGGCAACGTCATCGTTGTCAAGGATCTCAAGCTTGACAGCCACAAGACCAAGAACATGGTTGCCGTAAAGAACAACCTTAAGGTTGACGATTCCGCGCTGCTGGTCATCCCCGGCAGAGACGAGAACGTCGTAAGGTCCTCGGCCAACATTCCGGCTTTCGACACCGCGTATGTGAACACCATCAACGTGTACGACATACTCCGCCATGAAAAGCTCATTGTTACCGTCGACGCACTCAGCAAGATTTCGGAGGTGTACGCATGAACGAGTATGATATCATTGTCCGTCCGCACATAACTGAGAAAAGCACAGAAGCAGCGGCTCTGGGACAGTACACGTTTGTGGTCAACAACGCTGCCACAAAGATTGACATTAAGAACGCCGTAGAGAAGATCTTCAGCGTAAAGGTGCTGTCCGTCAACACCACGCGCTACGACGGCAAGAAGCGCACCAGGAACGGCGGCGGCGGAGCGATCATCGGATACACTCCCAAGTGGAAGAAAGCCGTTGTCCGCATCGACACCGATCCCAAGACGCTTGAATACACCGTCGACGGCGAGAAGAAGACCAAGAAGTACAAATCCGTTATCGAAGATTACGGTTTTGCTCAGTGATGCAGGAGGACGTGAATTATGGGTATTAAGAAATATAATCCGACCACACCTGCCAGAAGGCAGATGACCGTCTCCACTTTCGAAGAGATCACCGGCAAGAGCGAGATCAAGACGCTCATGTCTTCCGTAAAGAAGAACGCCGGCAGGAACTCCTACGGACGCATCACGGTGCGTCATCACGGCGGCGGCAACAAGAGACAGTACAGGATCGTCGACTTCAAGCGCAACAAAGACGGCATCCCCGCAAAAGTCGCTTCCATCGAGTACGATCCCAACCGCTCGGCCAACATCGCCCTGCTCGTTTACGCTGACGGAGAGAAGAGATACATCCTTCATCCTCAGGGACTGAACGTAGGCGACACCGTCGAGTCCGGCAAAGGCGCCGACATCAAACCCGGCAACGCCCTTCCGCTCTCCGACATCCCCGTAGGTACCGTCATCCACAATATCGAGATGAAGCCCGGTAAAGGCGCGCAGCTCGTCCGCAGCGCCGGCGCCAGCGCTCAGCTGATGGCCAAGGAAGGCGTTTACGCCTCCGTACGTCTCGGCTCCGGCGAAGTCCGCATGGTCCCCATCGGCTGCAAGGCCACTATCGGAACCGTGGGCAACTCCGATCACGAGAACATCAGCCTCGGCAAAGCCGGCCGCAAGAGATGGATGGGCATCCGTCCTCACGTACGCGGCGTGGTAATGAACCCTGTGGATCACCCCCACGGCGGCGGCGAAGGCAAATCCCCCGTCGGTATGCCCAGCCCTGTCACTCCCTGGGGCAAACCCACTCTGGGATACAAGACCAGGCATAAGAAGAAAGCTTCTGACAAGATGATCGTCAGAAGAAGAAACGGAAAGTAATCGTAGGAGGTAAGTTATGAGCAGATCGATTAAAAAAGGACCTTTCGTTGAAAAGCGTCTTCTGGACAGAATCCTTGCGATGAACGAGAAGAACGAGAAAGTCGTTATCAAGACCTGGTCGCGCGCTTCCACGATCTTCCCCCAGATGGTGGGACACACTATCGCGGTGCATGACGGCAGAAAGCACGTTCCGGTATACATCACCGAAGAAATGGTCGGACACAAGCTGGGCGAATTCGCGCCTACCAGAACGTTCAGAGGCCACACCAACAAGAGCGAAAATTCCAGCTCTGTAAGACGCTGATAAGGGGAGGGATTTTCATTGGAACGTAAAATAATGAGCAGCCAGGAGCTTTTAGACAGAAGAGAAGAGCTCATAGAGATGTACAACGCGCAGAGCCGCAAGGCCAACAAGCCCGTCATCCTTTCCAAACGCGAGCGCAAGGTGCTCGGCATCGGAAGAGACCAGGGCAAGGCGACGCTGAATTACGCGAGGATCTCCGCCAGGAAAGTCAAGATCGTTCTCGACCTGATCCGCGGCAAATCTCTCGAAGAGGCATACGCCATCGTGCGCTTCACTCCCAAAGCAGCTTCCGAGCTTATTTACAAGCTTCTCAAATCCGCAGAGGCCAACGCGGTGAACAATTTCGAGCTGGACGGCGAGAAACTCTACGTCGCAGAGTGCTACGCGAACCAGGGCGCTACCCTCAAGAGAATGAGAGCCGCAGCCAGAGGCCGCGGAATGCGCATCAACAAGAGAACCAGCAACATCACCGTTGTGCTTAAGGAAAGAGACTGAGGAGGTTTATTATGGGACAGAAAGTTAATCCTCACGGACTTAGAGTAGGAATCATTAAAGACTGGGATTCCAAGTGGTATGCCGATAAAAAGAATTTCGCAGATTACCTGATCGAAGATCACAAGATCCGCGAGCATATCAAAAAGAAACTGTACACCGCCGGAATTTCCAAAGTTGTCATCGAGCGCAACGCTAACAAAGTTCTGGTCAACATCGAGACCGGCAAGCCCGGCGCGGTGATCGGCAAGAACGGCGTGGTCAGAGACGAGCTCAAGGCCGAACTTGAGAAACTCACCGGAAAGGCCATCAACATCAGCGTTTTCGAGATCAAGAATCCCGACCTTGACGCGCAGCTCTGCGCCGAGAACATTGCCGCTCAGCTTGAGAAGAGGACTTCCTTCAGAAAAGCCATGAAGTCGGTCATGCAGCGCACCATGCGCGCAGGCGCTCTGGGAATCAAGACGGCCTGCGGCGGAAGACTCGGCGGCGCCGAAATTGCCCGTACCGAACACTACCACGAAGGAACTATCCCGCTGCAGACTCTGCGCGCCGACATCGACTACGGTTTCTCCGAAGCGAACACCACTTACGGAAAGATCGGCGTAAAAGTCTGGATCTACAAAGGCGAGGTGCTGCCCGTCGCAAAGGCCGCCCCTGCCGCAGAAGGGAGTGCTGAATAATCATGTTAATGCCTAAAAGAGTAAAACATAGAAAAGTTCAGAGAGGCCGCATGAAAGGCAAGGCATACCGCGGAAATAAAGTCTACGAAGGCGATTACGGCCTTCAGGCAACGGAATGCGGCTGGATCACCAGCAACCAGATCGAAGCGGCACGTATCGCTCTGACCCGTTCCGTAAAAAGAGGCGGTCAGGTATGGATCAAGATCTTCCCCGACAAACCGGTCACGAAGAAGCCCGCCGAGACCCGAATGGGTTCCGGTAAAGGATCTCCCGAGTACTGGGTAGCCGTGGTCAAGCCCGGCAGAGTTCTGTTCGAGATCGGCGGAATACCCGAAGAGCAGAGCAGGGAAGCGCTGAGACTGGCGATGCACAAGCTCCCGCTGAAGTGCAAGATCATCGCGAAAGAAGAGGCTGCCGAAGCCGTAGTTGAAGAGACAGAAACGGAGGAGAACGCATAATGAAAGCAAAAGAATACAAAGAAAAGATCCGTAAGATGTCTGTTGAAGAACTTCGGGCGGAAGAGCAGGAACTGAAGGCCCAGCTTTTCAGGCTCCGCTTCAAAGGCGCCACCACTCCGATCGACAATCCCGTGCAGGTGCGTTATATCAAGCGCGATATCGCCCGCGTCAGGACCGTCATCAAAGAAAAGCAGCTCCAGGCTGCAAACGAGCAGTAATGCTTCGCGAAGGAGGTAATTCAATTGGCTGAAAGAAATTTAAGAAAGACCATGGTCGGCGTTGTCACCAGCGATAAAATGGACAAGACCATCGTTGTCACCGTTACCGACAGTGTAAAGCATCCCCTTTACCAGAAGGTCATCAAGAGAACCTACAAATTGAAAGCTCACGACGAAGCAAACGAAGCCCACGTAGGCGATACCGTCGAAGTAATGCAGACCAGGCCTCTCAGCAAGGACAAGCGTTACAGGCTGGTGTCCATCATCGAGAAGGCTCGCTGAGGCACAGGAGGTAGTACGTTATGATTCAAGTTCAGACAATGCTTAAAGCGGCGGACAACACCGGTGCAAAAGAGCTCATGTGCATCAAGGTCCTGGGCGGCAGCAAAAGGCGCTACGCCAACATCGGAGACGTCATCGTCTGCTCCGTGAAGACTGCCACTCCCGGCGGTATGGTTAAGAAGGGCGAAGTCGTTAAATGCGTTATCGTGCGCACCAAGCGCGGCATCCGCAGAAACGACGGTACGTACATCCGCTTCGACGAGAACGCGGCGGTGCTGATCAAAGAGGACAAGAACCCCCGCGGCACCCGTATCTTTGGCCCTGTGGCAAGAGAACTGAGAGACGACGATTACATGAAGATCGTATCTCTGGCACCTGAAGTGCTGTAATGTACAGGAGGGTAAATTTATGAATATTAAAAAAGGCGATAAAGTTTACGTGATCGGTACCCGCAGCACCAAAGCCAGAGAAGGCAAGGTCCTTGCTGTAGACGTTAAGAACGAGACCGTTACCGTTGAAGGCTACAACATGATCTCCAAGCATGTGAAGGCCAGATCCGCTGCCGATCAGGGCGGTATCATCAAGAAAGAGGGCCCCGTGCACGTTTCCAACGTGATGCTCATCTGCCCTTCCTGCGGAAAACCCACCAGAGTCGGACACAAGATCGTCGTTAACGGCGACAAGAAGACGAAGGTCCGCGTATGCAAAAAGTGCGGCGCCGACATCAAGACGCCCATCGACCGCTGATCGTTTAGGAGGCTGAATTATGTTAAGACTTAAGGAAAAGTATATAAACGAGATTGCCCCCGCGATGATGGAGCAGTTCAAGTACAAGAGCACGATGGAGATCCCGAAACTCGAGAAGATCGTCATCAACATGGGTCTCGGCGAAGCCAGAGACAACCCCAAGGCTATCGAGTCTGCCTGCGGCGACCTTATGAAGATCACCGGCCAGAAACCCATAGTCACCAAAGCCAAGAAGTCCATCGCTAACTTCAAAGTACGTTCCGGAATGAACGTAGGCTGCAAAGTTACCCTTCGCGATCTGCGCATGTACGTATTTGCCGACAAGCTGATCAACATCGCGCTTCCGCGTATCCGCGACTTCCACGGTGTTCCCGCCAACGCTTTCGACGGACGCGGCAATTACGCGCTCGGACTTAAAGAGCAAATCATTTTCCCCGAGATCGAGTACGATAAGATCGACAAGGTCAGAGGAATGGACATCATTTTCGTCACCACTGCTAAGACCGACGAGGAAGCCCGCTATCTGCTCAAGCTGATGGGTATGCCCTTTGAAAAGAACTGATCGGAGGTAAATTATGGCAAAGTTAGCAATGAAGCTTAAACAACAGAGAGAGCCCAAATATTCCACCAGAGCATACAACAGATGCAAAATATGCGGACGCCCTCACGCTTACATCAGAAAATACGGTATCTGCCGTATCTGCTTCCGTGAACTGGCATACAAGGGTCAGATCCCGGGCGTGAAGAAAGCCAGCTGGTAAAGGAGGAATCGCCATGCAAATCACAGATGTAATTGCCGACATGCTCACCAGGATCCGCAATGCCGGAACAGCAAAATTAGAGACCGTGGACATCCCGGCTTCCAATATCAAGCTCGCGATTGCCGACATCCTTTTAGAAGAAGGCTACATTAAAGAGGTCAAGAAGATCGAGGACGACAAGCAGGGCGTCATCCGCCTTACGCTTAAATACACGGCCAACAAGAAGTCCGTCATCTCCGGTATCAAAAGGATCTCCAAGCCCGGTCTGCGCGTTTACGCCGGATCCAGCGACCTTCCCAAAGTTCTGGGCGGCCTCGGAATCGCTATCATCTCCACTTCTCAGGGCATCATGACCGATAAGAAGGCCAGGAAGCTCGGAATCGGCGGAGAAGTTATGGCTTACGTTTGGTAAAAATCTGAAAAGGGCTTCCAGGCCCGCCATCCCGGGCCGAAGCTCTGAATTTTAAGATTGGAGGAAAAATAAATGTCAAGAATAGGCAAACAACCTATCGCCATTCCTGCCGGCGTTGACGTAAAGCTGGCGGAGGGCAACACTCTCACCGTTAAGGGACCCAACGGCGAAATGACCCGCACGTTCCATCCCACGATGAAGATCACCGTTGACAACGGCAATATCACGGTCGAGAGAGCGAGCGACGACAAATTCGAGCGCTCACTGCACGGACTCACAAGGTCCCTCATTCACAATATGGTTGACGGCGTGACCAAAGGCTTCTCCAAGAAGCTCGAGATCAACGGCGTAGGTTACAGAGCGGTTCTCCAGAACGGAAACCTGATGCTGTACCTCGGCTACTCCCACAATATCGAAATGGTCCCGCCCGCCGGGATCAAGATCGAAGTGCCCGATCAGAACCACATCACCATCAGCGGCTGCGACAAGCAGGTCGTAGGTGAGTTTGCCGCCAAAGTCCGCGGCAAGAGGCCTCCCGAGCCCTACAAAGGCAAAGGCATCAAGTATTCCGATGAGCACATCAGGCGCAAAGAGGGCAAGACCGGCGCCTCGAAGAAGTAAGAAGGGGGTTGACTCAAAATGGCAAAAAAACTTAGTAAGAATCAGGTCCGCCAGAGAAGACACGTGCGCGTGAGACGCAAGGTTTCCGGTACTCCCGAGTGCCCGAGGCTGAATGTTTTCAGAAGTCTTTCCCATATCTACGCTCAGGTCATCGACGATACCACCGGCAAGACGCTCGTTTCCGCTTCCACCCTGGAAGCCGATCTGAAGAGCGAAGTGGAATTCGGCGGAAACGTTGCCGCAGCGAAAGCAGTCGGCAAGAGGATCGCCGAGAAGGCCCTGGAAGCCGGGATCAAAGACGTGGTGTTCGACCGCGGCGGTTATCCGTATCACGGCAGAGTCCAGGCGCTTGCTGACGCAGCCCGCGAAGCCGGCCTCAACTTTTAATCACAAGGAGGAGCAATATGGAACATAAAGATGCTAACGCAAGTGAATTCAAAGAGAAGCTTGTACACCTCGGAAAGGTGACTAAGGTTGTTAAAGGCGGCCGTAATTTCAGATGGAGCGCGCTGGTCGTTGTCGGCGACGAGAACGGACGCGTGGGCGTTGGCCTTGGAAAGGCCGCTGAAGTGACCGAAGCTGTCCGCAAAGGCACCGAAGACGCCAAGAAGAACCTGATCACTGTGCCTATGGTAGGCACCACGATCCCTCACGAGATCATCGGTGAGTTCGGAGCCGGACGCGTTCTGCTCAAGCCCGCTGCCGAAGGTACCGGCGTCATTGCCGGCGGCCCCGTGCGCGCGGTGGTAGAGCTGGCGGGTATCAAGGACATCCGTACCAAATCTCTGAGATCCAACAATCCTCACAATATGGTCGAAGCTACCGTTCAGGCGCTGAAGTCTCTCAAGACTGTCGAAGAAGTGGCTGCCCTCCGCGGCAAGGCCATTGACGAGATTCTTTGATGAGGAGGCGCGACAATGGCACTGAAAATCACACTGGTAAAAAGCACTAACAAGGTTGTTGAGAAACAGAAAGCTACCGTCAGGGCTCTCGGCCTTAAGAAGATCGGCAGCACCGTTACTCAGCCCGACAACGACCAGATTAAAGGCATGATCAAAGTCGTGTCTCATCTGGTAAAAGTTGAAGAGATCTGACAGGAGGGCTTACTGATGAAAATTTATGAATTACAACCCGGACCGGGAGCAAACCGCCAGGCTTACAGAAAAGGCCGCGGACACGGTTCAGGCAACGGCAAAACTGCCGGCAGGGGACACAAGGGTCAGAACGCCCGCTCGGGCGGAGGCGTACGTCCCGGCTTCGAAGGCGGCCAGACTCCTCTTTACAGAAGAATGCCTAAGAGGGGCTTCAACCGCAAGCGCTTCGCAGACGTGTATGCCGAGATCAATCTCCATATCATCGACGAGAACTTTGCCGACGGCGATACCGTGAATCTCGAGACCCTCGCAGCCAAGGGCCTGGTCCGCAAGGAATTCGACGGACTCAGCATCCTGGGCAACGGCGATCTCACCAAGAAAGTTACCATACAGGCTACGCGCTTCACTAAATCCGCAGCTGAAAAAATTGCCCAGGCCGGAGGAAAGGCCGAGGTGATCTGAGATGAAGACTTTAGAGGTTATTAAGAACGCATTCCGGGTCCCTGAACTCAGGAAGAAGATACTTATGACACTCTTGCTCATCGTTATTTTCCGCGTGGGCTGCCACATCGCGGTTCCCGGACTGTCTTCGGACGCTCTTTCGGATCTCGCGGGCAACGGACTTTTCAAGTTCATGGATCTGCTTACCGGCGGCGCTTTCCAGCAGGTATCCCTGTTCTCCCTCGGTATCAGCCCCTACATTAACGCGTCGATTATCATTCAGCTTCTGACTGTTGCCATCCCCGCTCTGGAAAGACTTTCCAAAGAGGGCGGCGAAGAGGGCAGGCAGAAGATCTCCCAGATCACCCGCTACACTGCGCTGGGTCTGGCGGTCTTCCAGTCCATAATGCTCTACTTCAACATTCAGAGCGCGACCATTAATGTTACCACCGGAGCCACCGGCGGAAGCTTCGATCTCCTTACGTTCCTTGTAGTCGTCATAGCCTTCTCCGCAGGCACCATGCTGCTCATGTGGCTCGGCGAAAAGATCACCGAAGTCGGTATCGGTAACGGTATCTCCATGCTGATCTTCGCAGGTATCGTGGCCAACGGACCTAACGCTGCCAAGACCCTCTGGAACTACATCTTCGCCAGCTCCAAAGATGCCGGCAGGCTTTCCGACAGCACCGTGCTTAACGTGTGCGTCGTGGTCGGCCTCATCGTCATCTTCCTGGCCGTCATTATAGCGGTCGTCTGGATGGAAGGCGGAGAGAGAAGGATCCCCGTACAGTACGCGAAGCGCGTCGTGGGACGCAAGATCTACGGCGGACAGAATACTCACATCCCGCTGAAGGTCAACTCCTCCGGAGTGCTTCCCATCATCTTCGCCATGTCAATGCTGCAGTTCCCGGCCACTATCGTCGCGTTCATGCAGAAGTCCGACGCCAAAACCGGTTTCGCCGGCTGGATAAACAGATTTTCCGAGGGCAATTCCGTCACTTACGTGATCGTGTACGCCCTGCTGATCATCGCCTTCACGTTCTTCTACAATATCGTTTACTTCGATCCTAACGATATGGCCAACAACCTCAAGAAGAACGGCGGCTTCGTGCCCGGCATTCGTCCCGGCCAGCCCACGGCGGATTTCATCAAGACTTCCTCTCGCAGACTGACCTGGTTCGGCGCCATCTTCCTTGCCGTACTCGCTATCTTCCCCAACGTCATCAAACTGATCGCGGGACTGTTCAGCAAGGACGTGGCGGCTGTCAGCATCGGATTCGGCGGCACCACCATCCTGATCCTCGTAGGTGTTGCTCTCGAGACTGTGAAGCAGCTCGAAGCTCAGCTCCTTATGAGAAACTACAAGGGATTCCTTGACTGATGGTATTTTTCAGGAACATCCGCTTCCCTTATGCGAGAAGCGGATGTTCTGTCTGATTTTCAGCCTTTTTAAGGTCTGTACGAAAGAGGTAGAACCTTTATGAACTTGATTTTTCTCGGAGCTCCCGGAGCGGGGAAGGGAACGGCGGCCACGAAGCTGTCCGGCCTGCTCGGCATCCCTCACATCTCTACCGGAGAGATCTTCAGAAACAATATATCCACGGGCACCGAGCTGGGCAAACTGGCGGAGCAGTACATCTCTAAGGGGAGCCTCGTTCCGGACGACGTGACCATCGGAATGGTGAAAGCCAGATTGTCCGAAGCCGACTGCGCCGGAGGATTCATTCTTGACGGATTCCCCCGCACCCTTAAACAGGCTGCGGCACTTGACGAATATCTGGAGTCCGAAGGAAGAAAGATCGACCGGGTGGTCGACATCGTCCTCAGCGAAGCCAAACTGGTGGAGCGCCTCACCAACCGCAGGATCTGCGCGGTGTGCAAGCTTTCATACAACCTCAAGGTCCACGACATCAACGACAGCGTATGTCCGGCCTGCGGCGGCGCCCTCATTATGCGGGACGACGACAAGGAAGAAGTGATCGCGGCAAGGATGGCTGCGTATCACAAGGACACCGAACCGCTCATCGACTACTACGTAGGCAAGAGGAAACTGGTCCGGGTCAACAGCGAGGAAGTCGTCAGCGACACCTTCGCCAACGTTCTTGCCGCCCTGGGCATAAAAGGAGCCGATCAATGATCACGATCAAGTCTCACGGCGAGATCGCCAGGATGATAGATGCCGGAAAAGTGCTTCAGGAGGTTTTTTCTGTACTTTCCGAAAAAATAATTGCCGGAATCAGCACAAAAGATATTGACAAAATCGCCAGAGAGTGTATAATAAAGAATGGTGCGCTTCCGTCGTTTCTCGGCGTACCCAATTATTTCGGCGGGATCGACTTCCCCGGAGCGGTGTGCGCGTCGGTAAACGAAGAGCTCATCCACGGCATTCCGGGGGACAGAATACTTAAGAACGGGGACATCGTCAGCGTTGACGTGGGAGCCGTTCTTAAAGGTCTGCAAGCGGACGCCTGCCGTACCTACCGCGTCGGAGACGTGAGTCCCGAAGCCGACAGACTGGTCAGAGTTACCGAAGAATGTTTCTTCAAAGGACTCGAACAGTGCGTTGCCGGAAACAGGATCATCGACATATCCGGAGCGGTACAGGATTACGCTGAGAGCAACGGATATTCTGTTGTCAGGGATTACACCGGACACGGGATAGGACGGGAGATGCACGAAGATCCGGAAGTGCCCAACTTCAGGACCGCCAGAAGAGGTCCCAGGCTTATGCCCGGAATGGCCATCGCCATCGAGCCTATGATAAATCAAGGCACGTACGACGTGGAAGTGGCCCCGAACAAATGGACTGTATATACTAAAGACAGAAAGCTCTGCTCCCATTATGAAAACACTGTCATCATAACGGCAGGAGAGCCCATCGTAACCACACTGTAAGCATTCTTTGCGCATTGGAGGAATCAAAGCTTGTCGAAAGAGGATGTAATCGAAGTTGACGGCGTAGTGCAGGAAGTATTACCTAACTGCGTCTTTCGTGTTGCGCTGGAAAACGGCCACGTAGTTATCGCTCACGTGTCCGGAAAGATCAGAACGAACTACATAAGAATAGTCAAAGGCGACTCGGTGACCATGGAACTGTCTCCGTACGATCTGAGCCGCGGCAGGATCGTCCGCAGAAGATGATCCGGTACCGGATACCGGACCTTGGCGGACTACCGGAGAATACAAGCAGGGGAGGGCAAAAATAATGAAAGTAAGACCGTCTGTGAAACCTATTTGCGATAAATGCAAGGTCATAAAGAGAAAAGGCAAAGTCATGGTCATTTGCGACGCTTATCCGAAGCATAAGCAGAAGCAGGGCTGAACTTAATAATTATCGCACTGCATCCCGTAAAAAACGGGTGCAGTGTGCGGTTTTTTGAATATTCTCATTTTGCGGTGCGGCTGCATGCATAGACATGAACCTCAAAATGTCGATATAGAAACTTGAGCAAGGTTTAATATTTTTGGAGGTGTACAAACACATGGCTCGAATTGCAGGTGTGGATTTACCCAGAGACAAACGCATAGAGATCGGACTTACCTATATATACGGCATCGGCCGTACCAAAGCCAAAGAGATCATTGCGAAAACAGGCGTAGATCCCGACGTCAGAGTTAAGGACCTGACGGAAGACGACATCGGTAAACTCAGGGATGTCATCGATAAAGAATATACTGTTGAAGGCGACGTTCGCAGAGCGACTCAGCTTAATATCAAGCGCCTTATTGAAATCAACTGCTACAGAGGCAGACGCCACAGAATGGGTCTCCCCGTACGCGGTCAGCGCACCAAGACCAATGCCAGGACCAGAAAAGGCCCCAGCAAGACGGTCGCCGGTAAGAAGAAATAAGGAGGGAATGAATCATGGCTGCACAGGGACAGAAAAGAGCTGTCAGAGGCAAGAAAAAAGAGCGTAAGTATATTGAAAACGGCCAGGCTCACATTCGCTCCAGCTTCAACAATACCATAGTTACCATCACCGATATGAACGGAAACACGATCTCCTGGGCCAGCGCAGGCGGCCTCGGATTCCGCGGTTCCAAGAAAAATACACCCTTCGCCGCTCAGTCTGCCGCGGAAGCTGCCGCAAAGGCCGCTATGGAGCACGGACTCAAGACTGTCGAGGTCTTCGTAAAAGGCCCCGGTCAAGGTCGCGAATCCGCCATCCGCGCTCTGCAGGTCGCAGGCCTGGACGTCACGATGATCAAAGACGAGACGCCCATCCCGCACAACGGCTGCAGACCGCCCAAGAGACGTAGAGTTTGATCAGGTAAAGGAGGAATTTTATTATGGCAAAGAATATGCAGCCCATAGTAAAACGCTGCAGGGCGCTGGATATTTCTCCCGCAGTTATGGGTTATACGAAAAAATCTAAGACCGAGTCCAAAAAGCGCAATCCCGGCGGACAGAGGAGACATAAGAAGAGCGAGTACGCAAATCAGCTGAACGAGAAGCAGAAAGTCAAATTCGTGTACGGCATCCTCGAGAAACAGTTCAGGATGTACTACGAAAAAGCGGCAAAGACCAAAGGCATCACCGGCGAGATCCTTCTCACCACCATCGAGCGCCGTCTGGACAACGTCGTTTTCCGTCTCGGACTTGCCCGCACCCGCAGAGAGGCGCGCCAGCTGGTCACCCACGGATTCTTCTCCGTCAACGGTAAAGCTGTAAACATTCCCTCTTATCTTGTCAGCGCGGACGACGTTGTTGCCGTAAGAGAAAAATACAGAAGCAACAGCGCCATGAAGATCATCGTTGACGAGACTTCAGGAAGACTCCTTCCCCAGTGGCTCACGTTTGACGCGGAAGCCCTCCAGGGTAAAGTGGTCGATATGCCCAAGAGGGAAGACATCGATTTCCCTGTACAGGAGCATCTGATCGTCGAGTTGTACAGCAAGTAATATTCATCTTCATTTCATTACAAAAGGAGGAGTAATCTGTGAGCGATAAGGTACAGCCAAACATTGAATGTGTGGAAACCGATGAACTGGAAACTTACGGCAAGTTTGTCGTGGAACCTCTCGAGAGAGGCTATGGCATCACACTGGGTAACTCATTAAGAAGAATACTTTTGTCGTCGCTTCCGGGATCGGCTGCTCTGAACGTAAAGATTGAAGGTGTAAGTCACGAATTCTCTACTATTCCCGGCGTTGTGGAAGATGTAACGGAAATTGTACTTAATATTAAAAATATAGGTTTCAAGCTCTATTCCGAAGGCAACCAGACAGTCTCCCTCAAGGCGAACAAGCGCGGTATCGTTACTGCAAAGGATATCGAGTGCGGCTCCGACGTGGAGATCCTTAACCCCGACCAGTATATCTGCACCATGAACGGCGACGGAGAACTGGACATCGTTATGGAAGTGGGGACCGCCACCGGATGGCGCAGCGCCGACAAGAACAAGACGGACAATATGGCTATCGGAGTCATTCCCATCGATTCCATTTTCTCTCCCGTGAAGAAGGTCAACTACTACGTTGAAAATACCCGCGTGGGAAACATGATCGATTACGATAAACTCACCCTTGAAGTCTGGACCAACGGCGCCCTCACGCCCAAGGAAGCCATCGGGCAGAGCGCCCAGATTCTTGTCGACCAGCTGCAGCTGTTCATGGATCTCAATTCTCCCATGCCTCTCAAAGAGAAGGCGTCCGAGAACGGGAACCAGGAGATCGACGGCAGCAACCTCGACATGAGCATCGAAGACCTTGACCTTTCCGTGCGTTCTTTCAATTGCCTTAAGAGAGCCAACGTCAATACCGTTCGCGATCTGGTGAATAAGACAGAGGATGAGATGATCAAAGTCCGGAATCTTGGCCGGAAGTCACTTGAAGAAGTTATTCTTAAACTTAACTCTCTCGGTCTCTCACTTAAGACGAACGAAGAGTAATATTGGAGGTACATAAACCATGGCATACAGAAAATTAGGCCGCAAAGCCGATCAGAGAAAAGCCATCCTGAGAAGTCTTACAACCGGTCTCCTTGAAAACGGCAGGATCGTTACCACCGAGGCCCGCGCTAAAGAAGTGCAGAGCATCGTGGAGCGTCTCATCTCTTCCGCCGTCAAGGAAGCGGATAATTTCGAGTCCAAGCAGGTCAAAGTGAGCAAAGTGCCCGTAGATTCCAAGGGCAGAAAGCTGACTGTCGTCGTAACGTCCAAGAACGGCCGCAAGTTCACCAAATTTGCCGACCGTGTCACTTCCACCGAACTGGTGAGAGTCGACAAACCCTCCAGGCTTGCCGCCAGAAAGCGCGCATCCGAGTGGGTCTACAAGACCAAGAATGCCAACGGCGAAGAGAACCGCGTCGTCAACAAACTGTTCGACGAGATCGGCCCGAAATACAAGGACCGCAAGGGCGGATACACCCGCATCTACAAGACCGGCACCCGCAGGGGCGACGCCGCTTCCATGGCCATCCTTGAACTGGCCTGAGAAACGTCCGGCATAACAGGATAATTTTAAAAAGGCTTTCCGCGTGAGCGCGGAAGGCCTTTTTTATTGCCGCCGGTTGGCGCGAGCGATTTACGCGGTCGTTTACCGCAGCCTTCTGTCGCGTCCGTTTACCGCCGCCGTTTGCCGCAACCGTTTGCCGCGCCCGATTGCTGCGGACGGTCGCCTTGTCCGGCCGTTACGATAATGCACAAAAACGTTACTGTAATAGGGAAGGCAGGAGAGACTCGGAGGCGGGAAAGTTGCGGTACGGCGCCCCTTGTGGTATAATCTCAGCGACAAATACGTGGAACCGGAGCAATCAGATATGTCCAGGCTTTTATTTATCGACCAGTTGACGCGATTAAAAGAATATACCGACTACGTGATCCGCGGAGGCAGCGAAGCCGAGGCGGAAGGCTCGTACGTTTACAGCGAACAGGTCCCGGCCGATACGGGGCTGTGGGACAAATTGACCTCGAGAAACGCTATCCTGACGTATCTGATCATACTGCTTGCCGCGATCCTGCTCATAATGATATTGATGATCGTCAGGACGGGCCGGGACATAAAAGCCCGGGAAGCGGAGAAAAAGAACAAGCTAAAAAAGAAAAGATTCAGCAGGCTGGCGGCAATGGACGAGGCCGCCGAGGGCTGGAAGAAAGAAAAGGCCAAAGAGAAGCGCGCCGCCTCGAGTCCCGATGCGCTGGAGCAATTTTGCGATGATTTCCGCAATTTCGCGGCCGGAACCATGGGACTTTATTACGATCACCGCACCATAAGGGCCTTCGTATCCTCCCTCAGCGTCACCAAACTGATCATTCTGCAGGGCATTTCCGGCACCGGCAAGACTTCGCTGCCCTACGCTTTCGGCAAATTCGTGGCCAACGACGCCGTGATCGTTCCCGTGCAGCCTTCCTGGCGCGACAAGACGGATATGCTGGGTTATTATAACGAATTTACCGATTCGTTCACCGAGACGGAGCTGCTGTGCAAATTGTACGAGGCCAACCTCCGGGGCGGCGTGTACATGACCGTGCTGGACGAGATGAACATTGCCCGGGTGGAATACTATTTTGCGGAATTCTTGTCCCTGCTGGAACTGCCCGATCCCGCTTCGCGAAAGATCGAAGTGGTATCGTCCCGCCGTGACAACGACCCCGCGCTCCTGACCGACGGCAAGCTACTGATACCCGAAAACATCTGGTTCGCCGGAACGGCCAACAACGACGATTCCACCATGGCCATCTCCGATAAAGTTTACGACAGGGCAATGGTGCTGGAGCTCAGCGACAGGGCCAGGCCTTTTACGGCACCCGCGGTGGCTCCGGAGCCCGTATCGGCGCTTCGGCTGGAGGAAATGTTCCGGGCCGCGCGCAGCGCATATTCGCTGTCTGATTCCGCGAGGCTCAAGATCGCCAGGCTGGACGAATTTTTGACGTCGCGCATGCGCGTCACTTTCGGAAACCGCGTGATGAAGCAGACGGAGCAGTTCGTTCCTGTCTATATCGCGGCGGGAGGCACTGAAAACGAGGCCATCGATCTGATCCTGTGCAAAAAAGTGCTTAGAAAACTGGAAAACCAGAACCCGGTCTACGTGAGCGCCGGTGCGAGGGAACTGATCGAGACCATGGACGGGCTGTTCGGCGAAGACGCGCTTCCGCTGTGCAAGGCGTACGTAAGCGGGTACGTAAGGAACTGAGACGGAGGCAGGCGGCGGACCGGTAAGCGGACAAATGGGGCAAACGAACGGAACGGTCAGGCGCGGCGGACCGTCAGGGCAATACGAGAAAGCAGTTTTAGATCATGATAAACAGCGGCGGGACAACGGTTTTTAAATACAGCGAGGGGTCGGAACTCTACAGGCTGATAAAAGAGCTTGAAGAGAGCGCCCGTACGCGGGGATTTACCGTGTCTCCCGGGCTGGAGAGCGCCTTCAGGACCGCCGCAAGTTCCACCGGCACGTTGCCTGCCGCCGAAGGAGAAGAAGACGCTCCCCGGGCAATGGTATCCGCCGTCCGTCAGAAGTGCGAAGTTGACACGGCCTGGATCGACACCGTGGAAGCAGCGTTGCCGCACCTGGAAAAAGCCATCGAACAGGCCAGGAGCCTGATAAAAAAAGACGGAGAAGTGGTGCGCATCGACCGCGCCAAAAAATTCTCCCGGGAGTCCGTAAGCCATTTGTCACGGCACAGCAATATGATCAAGCGCGTGGACGAGGGCGGGAAGGTGCTGCCGGAAGAGATATACGTCACGGAAAACGACGAAGATTTCGGCATATACGAGAACCGGTTCCTGTACCTGACGCTGACGGAGCTGAGAGCCTTCGTGGCACTGAGGTATTCCCAGATCAAAAAGGCCGCCTCGGGCAGCGGGATCAGGATCAGCATACACGTAAAAGGCGGAAGCGGAGGCGGCAAGGCGGATTATCTTTCGGAGATATCCGAATCCTCCGTGGAAGGCACAGGCGCGGTCGACAGCGAGCTGGAGGCCGTGATGGGGCGGCTGGACGATATTGCCGCGGCGGTTGACGGATTCCTGGCCAATCAGCTTATGGTTAGAGTGGCGGACGCCCCCAGGCTGATACCGCCCGTTGTCCGCACCAACGTTATCAAGAACAACGTGGATTTCCAGAAGGCATTCGAGCTGTACACGTTCATCAGCTCCGATCCGGGGCAGGGCTACAGGGTGACGAAAGAAGAGAGCGGAACGGTGGTATTGACCGGCGCGGAACTGGGGACGATGCGGGAACTGGCCGTCCTGCAGCTTTTCACCGGCTATCAGTCCGCGTTCCGCAGCTGGGACGAGATAAAAGAGCAGTTCCGGCTGGAGGACAACGAAAGGATCATTGCGGAGCTGGATTCACGCCGGGCCGCGGTGGAGCGCATGAAGGCCGCTTTGTCCGTGGCGGCTGCCGGTAAAGACGATTATATGCGGCTCTTAGAGGAGCAGAACGTCTCCCTTTCCGGCGAACTGGAAGCCGCGGCGGAAGAGCGGTTAGGGCTGCTGGGCGACCGCCAGGAGGCCCAGAAGAACAACGAGAGGCTGAAGGCCGAAAACGAGGGGCTGAAAGAAGATCTTCGGAGAGTGGAAAGCGACGCCCTTGCCAGGATCGACAGGGAGACCGCCAGGATCGGAAAAGAATATGAAGACCGGCTCGATTCTGAACGCGCCCTGCACGCCGCCGAGATAGACAGGATCAATGCCGAATATAAGGAGAAGATCGACCTGCTGAGCGCCCGGCTGAGGGCCGCGGGCATTGCCGCAGGAGAAGACGGCGCGGCGCCGGAGGTGGACAACCGGGAGGATTTCATCAGGCTGGAAGCCGAGAAAAAGGCTTTCGACGGCTATTTCGAAGGCCAGTGGAAAAAGAACAAGAAGCGCATAAAGAAAGAGATATATTCACAGAGGCGGAAAGCGAAAAAAGAAGGGGCGCCGGAAGCATCCGGTACCGACGAGAAGGCAGGTGACGGGATCTGAAAAAAGTTGCGGTATTTGCCATATTGAGTTCGATCCTGGCGGCCTTCGTGACCGCTGCTGGATTTGTTTTGTGCATTGCCCTGGCCAGACACGACGCCGTCGAGAGCGCCGAGAGCTGGAGCAAAGTATTGATGATGCCAAAAAACGCCGCGATCGCCGTGGCGGCCGTGCTCATATTGCTTGACGTGGCCTGCGTGGCGATGGCCGTAGCATTGACCGTGTCCGCGGTCAGATTGAATAAGATCCATAAAGCCGAATCCAAAAAGGCAGAAAAGCCCAGGTTCTCCCGGCTCGAAGACGTGGAGAAGGCTTACGGCGGCAAGAAGATTCAGAAGCAGCCCGGCGTCCCGGCAGCGGCCGGTACCGCGTCTCTCAAGAGCTTCGCCTCCGGTTTCAGGAATTACGCGGCTTACGAGTGCGGCCTGTACTACGAACCGGACGTTATCCGGGCGTATATCGCAGGCATGGCGTCAACGAAGCTGACGATCCTGGAGGGCATTTCCGGCACCGGCAAAACGTCGCTGGCATACGCTTTCGGGAAATACGTGGGCAACACTTCCGTGGTGACTCCCGTGCAGCCTTCCTGGAAAGACCGCACCGACCTGCTGGGCTACTACAACGAGTTCACCGGCGCGTACACGGAGACGGAACTGCTGTGCAAACTGTACGAGGCCAATCTCACCGATAAAGTGTATACAGTGGTCCTGGACGAGATGAACATCGCCCGCGTGGAATATTATTTCGCCGAATTCCTGTCCCTGCTGGAGCTGCCGGACACCGAGGCAAGAAGGCTCCGGGTGACTTCCGACAGCAGGCCCTCGGACCCTCCGCTGCTCACCGGCGGCACCCTGAAGCTCCCGGACAACGTCTGGTTCGCAGGCACCGCCAACAACGACGATTCCACCCTGGCCATCTCGGACAAAGTGTACGACAGGGCCTTCGTGATCTCCCTCAACAGCCGCAGCCAGCCTTTTGCGGCGCCCCCCACCGGGCCAGCGCCCATCTCCGCTTCGGAACTGAGCAGGCTGTTCGACGCGGCGGTAACAGCGGATCCGCTTTCACAGGAGCAGCAGAACAGGCTGGAAGAGCTTGACAGGTACTTAAGAGCGCACCTGGGCATCACCTTCGGCAACAGGACCATGAAGCAGTTCCTGCGCTTCGTGCCCGTGTTCAAGGCGGCCGGAGGCAGCGAGACCGACGCGGTTGACGCGGTGGTGGCCAACAAGATACTGCGCCGGATGGACGGCCTGAATCCCGTGGTCTGCCGCAGAGAGGCGGAAGGCCTTGACCGTATGCTGGACGCGTTGTTCGGCAAGGAAGAGATGAAGCGCTCCCACGCTTTCTTAGAGCGGTTCAGGGGAGGTGAGGTCTGATGCGTGACAGCGAAAAAGCCGGTATGAACAGGATCGTGCTGCCGCTGGCGGGAGTGATCGCCGCGCTGGCGCTGGTGGGCCTCGTGCTGGTGATATGCGCTAAAACGGGCGTGTTCAAAGTCGAATCCTCCAGGGAGATCGCCACGGTCAGGCCGGAATTTACCGCTCCTCCCAGAGAGAACACCGTCCCTCCCGCGCAAACGCCATACGCCCCTTCCGAAGCGGAGGTTTCCGGGTACTGCTTCTTGAGTCTGGTCGGTACCGGGTACTCCGAGGGCGTAGAATTAGAGCATTACAAACTGGGCGTCTCCGTTTCCAACGAAAACGATACCGAAAAAGGTGCCGTAAAGGTGCTCTCGGCGTTCTACCGCATCTATACGGAAGACGACAAGTTGATAAATTCGGGAATATTGGGTGAATTATTTACCGTTCAGCCCTTGAGCGCTAAAATGCTTGAGACGGATCTGAGTTTTCTGAAGGGCATGGGCGAGTTGAGAGCCGAAGTCACGGTGATATGGGAGGACTCGGAAGGTCGAGAGGGCACGCGGATCATACGCAGCGACGACAGGACAGGCCGTTATTAAGGCGGTCAGGTTTATGAAAATAACGGGCCGCAGGTGAAGGACCGGGACAAAACGACTGAACAGAGACGACAGGTCGAAGAGAAAACACAGGGACGATACGGACGGAGAACGGATATGTACGACGAATACGTGTCAAAAATAAAAAAGCGCGCGGCAAGAAGAACGGCCATGGAAAACTGGCTGAAGAAGCATCGCGTCCTTTTGACCGTCGCCGCGGTACTTGCGGTTGCCGCCGTATTTCTCCTGCTGTTCTTCACGGGCGCTTATCTGGGCACCCTCGCTTCCGGACGGTACGTGTACGGAGACGCCAGGCTGAGTTCCACGAAGGCGTTTTTAAGCGGCGTCGACTACAGCGTAAAAGAGGGCCCAGAGAGCGGTCAGGCAGCCGTGGCGGTTGATCCCGCAGCCGTAGATTCCCTCAGGGAGCTGACTATAGGTGAGTATTCCGTGGAGGCGCGCACAGTAAATCCTTTCGGAATGGTCAGGACCCAGGAAGCGGCGCTCCAGGTGGAAAAGCGGCCTCTCACTTTAAGGATAACGGATTTCAGTACCGTTTACGGCGATGAGACCGATCCGCTGGACGTGATAGATTGCGACAATCTGGCGGAGGGGGACAGGCTGGCCTTCGCGCAGATAGATCACGTAAAAACGGCAGGGGCAGGAAAGGCGGAGATATTGACCGCGAAGATCGTCAATGCCAGAGGCGAGGACGTTACGTTCTGCTACGAAGTCACCTTCGAAGCGGGCAACGTGGAAGTATTGCCCCGGCCCGTTACCATCGTCACCGGTTCGGCCCGGAAGACCTACGACAGGCTTCCCATCACGGCGGAAGAATATGAGATCCGGGAAGGATCTCTTGCCGGGGGCGATATGCTGACGGTGAAGTTCCCGGACACGCGCCATACGGAAGTGGGAAAGTATAAAAACGCAATTGACGGATTTGAGATCGAAGGGCCTCTGGGCAACGTGACCTATTGCTACGAAATTACCGTGCTGCCGGGAGAACTGCGCGTTGACCCCATCGAACTGAAACTGGCCACGCCGGATACGGACAAGGTATACGACGGGTACGAGTTCGAGAGCGGCGAGTATTCCATCGCCTCCGGAGCGCTTCTGGAGGGAGACCGCCTGGAGATCGCCGGCGAAAAGATCCTGGTGGTAGGAACGTACAAAAACAGGATCACGGCGGAAGTTTTCGAGGAAAGTACCGGAAAGAACGTCACCGGCCATTACGACGTATCGTACGAATACGGAGACCTGAACATATATCCAAGGCCCATAACCGTCCGCAGCATCGACGGAGACACCACCGTGTACGACGGCTATGCGAAAGAGTATCACGGCGCCGAAGTGGTGAAAGGGACCGTGGCGGAAACGGATACGATAGGCTATTTTGAATTTGCCTCCAAGGTCACCGCCGGAACCTGGCGCAACACATTCAACGTGAACCTGTACAACAACGGCCGCCTGGTCAACAACTGCTACGACGTTACCTGCGAGACCGGCACCTTTACGATAACGAAACGGCCCATCACCATAAAACTATATTACACCAGAGCTAATCTCACCACCAGATCCTACGAAGTGGGCAGTTTCGCTGTAGTTAAAGGCTCCATCGCCGACCACGACTTTATCATACCGAGAGGGATCGGCTTCAGCGTTCCATTCGACCAGTTCGAAAAGAAAGCAGCTGTGGATATATATTGCGGCAGGGACAATTCCATGCGGAATTCCAGCTACGATATAACGTACATAGTGGTATTCGACAAGGACGAACTGGAACAGATCAGATACGACGAAGAAGTAAAGGGCCACGGCACCGGGGAAGACGGCATCCCGGGAGAGGACGGCCAGCCCGATACCCACGGAGGAGAAAGCCAGGGAGGCAACCCCGTAGAATCCGGCTCCAAGGAAATGCTGAACGGTGGAATATCCACCGAATCATTCGACCCCTCGGACAACGTAGCCGGCCACGTTGTCAGCGACCGCCCCGGCCAGATATATCTCAGGGTGAAGAGCTATACGGACTACAACGGAAAGAGCTGGGTCAACGACCAGAAACATCTGATCGACCTGTCCGTGACTCCGCTCACTATGACTTACTCGACGCTTATTTCCGCCGGTTATATCCAGAACAACAAAGTCAGGGTGACCGATCTTATTGCCGACGGCGTCCTGGCGGTGCCCTGTTTCTCCGACTGCATTTCCAGGAACGCTTCCTACGACGATGATGCCGTATACCTTGACACGGGATATGAGCTGACCTACAGCCAGGTGACCCAGTTCGATATTTCGAAGCTGGTCTCGCTGCCCCGCGTCTCCGGCACCGGAAACTACTATATCAAGGCCGCGGACCTGTGCACCGAGCTTCCGGAGAACGTGCTGAACACGGCTAAAACGCTTCTGGCGGAGGCCGGGATAAGGGCCGATTCTCCTACGGTCATCCGGGACGTTCAGGAGTATATCACCTCCCGGTGCGAATATAAAATGAAATTCCCCGCGATCCCTTCGGACGCCGATCCCATCATATATTTCCTCACCGAGAGCAGGCAGGGCATATGCAACCACTTCGCTTCGGCGGCGGTCGCCCTTTACCGCGCCCTGGGAATACCCGCCAGATATACCACCGGATTCCTTGCCAACGTGACCGACACGGTAAACGGCAACGATTATACTTTCAAGCAGGCCCACGCCTGGGTGGAAGTCCTCCTGGAAGGCATAGGCTGGATCCCCGTAGAAGTGACGCCGCCTTCTTCCGGGGAGGAAGAGGACCAGACTCCCGAAGACCTGGAAGGCCTTGTCAGACCGGCGGAAGAGCTTCAGCTGAAATACAACCTTCTGGTGTATACCATGGGCGGCGCAATAAAGATCTACGACGGAGAACCGCTCCGTTCCGAGACCGTTCAGCTGCGCGTGCAGGGTATATTGCAGGAAGGGCACAGGATCGTTGCCAGGACTCCCGCCATAACCAACGTGGGCAAACTGATCACGGGCTCCGAGGAGTTTAAAGTGGTCGACGCGGAGGGCAACGACGTGACCGGCGAGTACGAGGTGATAGAGAACGGCAAGTGCACCATCGAAGTCAGGGCCAGGGAGATCGAGCTTGACCCCGTGGAGATATACGTGGGCCAGACGTTGACCCGGAACGACCTGGACGGCGGCGGGACCGGAGAATGGACCGCATATACCGGAGACAGGCTGCCGGACACCGCGCTTTTCAGCGATCAGTACGGCGAAACGGTGCGGTTCAGGGATCTGGAGACCGCGGCAGGGGATTACGTCACGGAGCTGGTAATGAGCCATGCGGGCAGCTACACCTATCTTGCCTCCTACGACCTCGGAGAAGATTCTCCCAGGGACGTGCATACACCCGAAGTGACCGTCTCCCGCACCGTCACCGTGCTGCCTCTGGAGCATATCCGCATGCTGCCTGATCCGGAGGACTACGGAAAGATCGAGGGCAAATATTCCCGCGACGGCATCGTATATATCACCGCCGAGAACGGCAGAGAATACGTGCTTCTCCATATCGAAAGCGACAGCGCTGAGAAAGAATTCGACGGCACGTACCTCACTTCCGACGGATATTCGCTGACTCACGGCGTACTGAAAGAGGGACATGCCATACGCTTCAAGGCAGGAGGCGCCGGGCTGTACGCGGGAGAGAGCGACAATACGATGGCGATGCTGCAGATCGTTGACGCAGAGGGCAACGACGTGACCGGAGAATATATCATATATTTCACTCCCGGAAAATTGACGGTGAAGCCCGGCAGATACGACGTGCAGGGATTGTCCGTGAGCCTGCAGGTGGACGAGACCGCAGACCTGGCGTCGCTTAAATGGACGGACAAGGTCTCCAATGTCGCGGTGGATTATTCCAACGAAAGCGATTTCGTGGCGGTGTTTACCGACAGCGACCTGCTCACCGGCCTCAATCCCGGGACAAGAGAAGTCTCTGCCACGCTCCGGGCCGCGGACCTCAACGGCGACGGCGTCAACGACTTTATCGACACCGCTTCCAGCGTCACGGTCAGCGTGTTCGAGGCTCCCGACGAAACGGATCCCGCCGTATATATCATCATCACCGCGGTGGTTGCCGCCGAGATCGGCATCCTGATATTCGTGCTGTGCAGATATTATTTTCACAAAAAGAAAGAGCCCGCAGAGGGCGGCCGGAATTGACAACGCCCGCTCCGCGAATGTAAAATAAAGGCACCTGATCAAATGCGGAGGCCTTCGGGATGCACGATATTTTTACACGCGACGGAAATCTGTTTTACGTGCCTGAACCACACGTTCAGAAAAACGTTTTTTTGACGGAAGGAGCCTCCTGCGAAGGATCGCCTCTTCCCGAATACGACCGGGTAAAGGACCTGCTGCCGGAACCCTTCTGGGAAGGCCACGGCGACGCGGTGGCCGCCTATGACAAAGCCTGGCGGACCGCATTCAAAAACCTCAGAAAAGCCAACCGGAAAGCCGGGTTCGTGTCGGATTTCATCGACACGGCGTTCAACGGCTTTTTGTTTATGTGGGACTCTTCCTTTATAGTGATGTTCGGCAAGTACGGCGTCCTGGCCTTCGATTTCCAGAAGACGCTGGACAATTTCTATTCCCATCAGCACAGGGACGGATTCATCTGCCGCGAGATAAGCGAGACCGACGGCATGGAGCAGTTTTCCAGGGACGATCCCGCATCGACCGGGCCCAACGTGCTTCCCTGGGCGGAGTGGGAATACTACCAGACCACCGGCAACGGCTCCAGGCTTGGCAAGGTCTTCGACCCGCTGATGGCGTACCACAACTGGCTCCGGCTCCACCGCTCCTGGCAGGACGGTACCTACTGGAGCTGCGGCCTTGCCTGCGGCATGGACAACCAGCCGAGGGCTGAAGCGGGGTACGATCCGGGTTCGTCCCACGGCTTTTTGAGCTGGATAGACGCATGCGCACAGCAATACCTGTCCGCGAGGATATTGACGCAGATGGGGGAGCTGCTGGGGAGGCAGGAAGAGACCGGGGAGCTGAAGCGGGAGGCGGAGTTCCTTAAAGACGTGATCAACAGGACCATGTGGAGCGACGTTGACGGATTCTATTTCGACAGGCGGCGGGACGGTACGCTCACCGGGGTCAAGTCCGCGGGCGCATACTGGACGCTGCTGGCGGGGATCGTGCCGGAAGAGAGAAGAGCGAGATTTATCGGCCACCTGGACGATCCGGCGGAGTTCAAACGCCACAACCGCGTGCCCACGCTGTCCGCGGACGATCCCCATTATTGCCCCGACGGAGGGTACTGGCTGGGCTCTGTCTGGGCGCCCACCAATTATATGATCCTGAAAGGGCTCGACGGCCTGGGGACCGAAAGGGCAGGGAAGCTTGCCCACGAGATAGCGAAAGACTACCTGGGCTGCGTCGTCAGGACGTTCAACGAGACCGGGACGCTTTTCGAGAATTACGCTCCGGAGCGGGACGGACCGGGGATCCCTGCCAAGGACGAGTTCGTGGGCTGGACCGGGCTGGCTCCGATATCCGTGTTTTTCGAGTACGTTTTCGGCATCAGGCCATATGCCCTGGACGGAAAGATCGTCTGGGATCTGCGCCTCACCGAGAGCCACGGTATACGCCGCTATCCTTTCAAAGGCGGCACGCTGGATCTGTTCGCCGGAGCCCGAAAAAGCGCAGACGAATTCCCTGAGATAAAGATAGAGAGCACCGTAGAAGCCGACGTGGAGATACGCGCCGGAGGAAAGACTGTGGTCGTACACGCGGGAGGAAAGAAATGAGTCGTTTTAACGTTTCGGATATTTTAAAAAGATCGTTGAGCCTGATACTGTGCGCGGTACTGGCACTGGGCGTCCTGGGACTTGCAGGCTGCGCAGGCGGAGGCGGCGGCAGCGGCACGGGCGACGGTGAAGAGGAGGACGATTCCGTGAAGATCATCAGCGATATTACGCCTGCGGAATATTACAGGAACGGATATACCAACAACTATATAGTCGGCATCGACCAGTTTCAGCGCACCGTCGAACCGGCGGCCGGAGAAAAGAAGGACAAGGAGCGCAACGTAGGCATCTTCTACTTCTGCACTCTCGGGCAGCACGGCGGCGACAAGATATATGACGTCACCGAGATATTGAAGCTGGACAACGGCATCGAGCTGATGTTCAAGACGGACAACGAAATTGCCCCCGCCGGCGCCGGATACTTCTGGGGCCAGCCGCTGTACGGGTACTACAACTCCTCCGACAGCTGGGTCATCCGCCGCCATCTGGCGCTGTTGTCCATGGCAGGCGTGGATTTCATCGCCTTCGACGTTACCAACGCCGTCACCTACGACACTGTGGTGGGCAAGATCATAAACGAATCCATGAAGCTGATCAACGCCGGCTGGAAGGTCCCGGGGCTCGTCTTCTACACCAACGCCTATTCCCACCGGGTCATCACCAACCTGTACAACAGCTACTACAAAAAAGGCTCCTACAAGGACGTGTGGTACTATGTTGACGGAAAGCCCCTGATCATCGGCAACATCAGCGAAGAGGCGGATTATATGGAGGTGCGGTCGAGAGAGAAAGACTACAAGTCCAATAAATTGTCCGACGAGATACTGGAATTCTTCTCCTTCCGCGACTCCCAGTGGCCCAGCGAAGCGTACAAGGAAAACGGCTTCCCCTGGATCGAATGGACCTATCCGGCGCCGGTGCACAACGACGTCATAAACGTTGCCGTGGCCAGCCACCCCGCCATTCCCATGTCTTTCTCCATCACCAGAGGGGACAAGAACTGGGGCCGCGGCTGGAACGTGGAGACCGGCAAAAACGAGCCCGAAAAAGCATATGAAGGCCAGTTCTTCCAGTCCACCTGGGACGTGGCCCTTAAAGAGGACCCGGGCACGGTGTTCGTGCTTGGCTGGAACGAGTGGGTGGCCGGAAAGAGCCTCTACGACGGCGAATATGCCATGGTGGACCTGGCGGACATGGAATTCTCCCGGGACATCGAGATGATGAAAGGCGGCTACAACGACGCGTTCTACGTGCAGCTGGCCAGGAATATAAGGGCGTACAAAAACGTTGCGATCGGACCGGGCAGCCAGTTCGACTCCCCGGACGTGACGGTGCCCATGACTTCCGACCTTTCCGCCTGGGACGGCGTGGCATCAGTGTTCCGCAACCAGATAGTGGTCAATAAAGCCCGCAACAGCAACGGGGCCGCTCCCACCGTCCATTACGAGACCGCCGCTTTCCGCACCAACGTCAACGAGATCAGAGTCGCCCACGACGCGGACAATTTCTACTTCCTCATCCGGGCGGAGGGGGATATCGAGGCCAGGAAAGACGGGGATACGGGCTGGATGAACATATTCATCGGCACCGGAAAAGTAGAGGCCAAAGGCTGGGAAAGCTACGAATTCGTAATCGGCCGCGCAGACGCGGGAGAAGGGAAGCTGACGGTGGAAAAACTGTCCGCGGACTTTTCCGGTACCAAAGCGGGAGAGGCGGAATATATCATCGACGGCAGCGTAATGCAGGTGAAGCTGCCCCGCTCCGTGCTGGGGATGGACGAGGGCGTCGACCGGTTCTATTTCAAGCTGGCGGACGGAGTGGAAAATCCCTCCGACATAATGGATTATTACGTGACCGGCCTGTCCTTGCCCATGGGACGCCTCAGCTATCAATATCTGGGCTGAGCCCGCACGCGAGGCCGGTAAAGGGTCAGGATTATGACTGAAAAAGATCTGATGCGAAGACTGCTCAGCCTCACCAGGCGGGCGGTGCAGGAATACAACCTCATACGCGACGGAGACGTGGTATGCGTGGGATTGTCCGGGGGCAAGGACAGCCTGGCGCTGCTGGCGGTGCTGGCGCAGCTGAGGCGGTTCTACCCGAAGCGGTTCACGCTGGAGGCGGTGCACGTGTCCCTGGGGTTCGAAGGCGTTGACCCGAAATCCATACGGGGGTTCTGCGACTCTCTGGGAGTGCCGCTGCATATCGTCGACACGCGGATCGCTGAAATAGTTTTCGACGTAAAAAAAGAGCCGAACCCCTGCGCGCTGTGCGCCAACCTCAGAAGGGGAGCCCTGAACAACGAAGCGAAACGGCTGGGCGCCAGCGTGGTGGCCCTTGCCCATCACAAAGACGACGTTATCGAGACGGCTATGCTGAGCCTCTTTTACGAAGGGCGCTTCTTCTGCTTCGAGCCGGACACCTGGCTGGAGCGCGCCGGCGTGCACGTGGCCAGGCCCTTCATATACGTAGAAGAAAAACTCATAAAGCAGTATGCCAAAGTCGCGGGCCTGCCGGTGATGTTCAATCCCTGCCCCTCGGACAAGACCAGCGAGCGGGCAAATATGAAGGAGCTCCTCCGGAACCTTCCCATGGACAACGAGATGCTGCGCCTCAACATTTTCGGCGCCGTAAAGCGGGGTATATGGGACAAGGACACGGTTTCGTAACAAAAAATACATTTGCGCTTTCGGACCTGTGATGATATAATTACCATGATTCTTTGCAGGCATGGGGCGGAATGCCCGTTTCGATCCGAAAAAGAGGCTACAAATGAAAAAGCGCTATATAATTATCATAACACTTCTCGCAGCTGTCCTGCTGACCTCCTTCGTAGTCGGAGGGAGCAGGGTGCTGTCTTCGTCACTCGACGACATAAAAGATCAGATAGGCGATAAAGGAGACCGGAAGGACGATCTGGCCGACGAGATCGCCGCCGTAAATTCCAAGATAGCCTCCCGCCAGGAGGAACTCGAGGCTCTCACCGAAAAGTACACCAGGATGCTGAAAGAAAAGCAGCGGAACGCCGACGAGCTCCAGGCTCAGATCGACGATCTGGAAGATATGTACGAATCGATCCTTTCCCTTCAGAAAGTCATAGAGGACACCCAGGCGGAGTATGACGAAGCGCTGGCATTGTTCTACAAGAGAGCCGCCGTCACCAGCAGATATTCCGGATACAGCGCTTTGAAACTGTTCACCGAAGCCAAGAGCATTTTCACATACACCGACCTCACCAGGCTCGTGTCCAACATGCTCGAATGCGACAAGGCCGAGATGGAGCGCCTCGTCCTTATGAAGAAGGACCTGGAGACCAAGAAAGCAATGGCTGAAGCGATGACCGTGGATATGGAAGCCGCCATAGCCGAAAAGGAAGCCATCATCGAAAAGATCAGGCAGAACCAGGAGATACTGGAAGAAGATATGATCGCCAGCAGGAGTGCCATCGAGGCCCTGGAAGTCCAGGAATCCCAGCTGGAGCAGGAATCCGAAAAACTCACCAGGGAGATCAAGGCTTTAAGGGCCGAATACGACAGGATCCTCGAAGAGCAGCGCAGGCAGAAAGAGGAAGAAGAGCGCCGTGCCAGAGAAGAGGCCGAAAGGGCCAGGCAGGAGGAACTCAATTCCCGGGTGCCCGAAGACGAATCCAAAATGGTGTTCCCGGCCGTGAAGGGGCGCAGGATCAGTTCTCCTTACGGATGGAGGATCCATCCCATATATAAGACCAGAAAATTCCACAACGGCATCGACATTGCTGCTGACGAAGGCACGGATATCGTGGCTGCCCTCAGCGGCACCGTTACCAAGGCCGAATGGAACGATTCGTACGGCTGGTACGTACTTATTTATCACGGCGACGGAATGACCACGCTTTACGGCCATTGCTCCAAACTCCTGGTTAAAAAAGGAGATTACGTAGATCGCGGGCAGAGGATTGCCCTTGTCGGTTCCACCGGCGTTTCCACCGGACCTCACCTTCACTTCGAGATCCGTATCGACGGCGAGACCAGGGATCCCATGGATTACCTTCCGGACGTGTTCAATTGACCTTTTTTGAAATCCTGACCTTCCTTGATTCTTAAAACGAAAGGTCTGATATGCATATGAAAAAATGCAAGATCGTTTTGCTGCTGCTCCTTGCCGCCGCGGCTCTGTTTTCGTGCGTCTCCTGCAGGACCGAAGTCGTGCAGACGGGCATACTCGAAAAGGATTACGTTCCGACGGTCAAGGGCACGTTGACCATTTCCGCGTACAATTCCGCCGGCGAAGAGGGCAAGACGTCCATAAGGGCGCTGGCCGCGGCTTTCGAGAGCCATTATCCGGGCACGAAGGTCAACGTGGACATCACTATCACGGACCAGGGCAGCACCGCCAACAGGATCGCTTCCGGCGACATCGGCGACGTGTTCTTCTTCTGGGAGGAAGACACCTACAGCTACGCCGTATCCAACAACGCCCTGATGAATCTGACCCAGTACCTGGATCCTCTGGGCATCGACATCGGCAACATCTACTCCGGCACGATGGACCTGGGAAGAGTTGACGGCAACATCTATATGGTGGCCAGGGACCACACGCACCTGACGCTGATATACAACCGCGACGCATTGACCTCCGCCGGTTTGACCGATCCTCCGAAGGGCTGGACCTGGGACGACTTCAAGGATTATTGCGAAAAACTGACAATAATCGGCGACGACGGCTACTACGAGCAGGTAGGCGCCCAGATCGATTTCAGCTACGGTCCCACCATCATCCCCGTGCTTCAGGGCTGGGGCGGCAAATGGGTGGATACGGTCAATAAAAAGATCAACCTTACTTCCGACGAGGTGATCGAGGGCATCGGCGAGATAATCGGCCTGATGGAGAAGGGATATATCATTCCCACCGGCGCCACCGGAGAGATCGCTTCCCGTTACAGCAGGGTGGCCAACAACACCATCCGCTGCGTCTTCAACACCTGCGTGTTCCCCGAGGTGGCCAACAGGGCCAAAGAATACGAGAGCTACAACGTCGACTGGAACGTGGCGGATTATTACGCATATCCCGTCCATGCGGTAGGCGCCGGAGCCACCGGATTCGGAGTCTACAACAGGACCAACAATCCCGACGCCGCGGCCGCGCTGGCGCTGTTCTTCTATACCGAAGAGGGACAGATCGCGTACAACGGCCAGATAGGCGGCTCGGTGCCCAACGTCAGGTCCCTGGCTCTCGACAGCTTCTGGCGCGTGGGCGGCAAGGACGACACCAACTACGACGCCTTCGTCAGCTACCCGGACAACGACGTTGTCGGCAAGTTCGAGTGCCTGATGCCTGCGGACATCGCCTCGATAATCAGGAACCAGATCGGCTCCGTGTTCACGCTCTATTTCTCGGGCAGAGCCGATTACCGCGACACGCTGGCCAAGATCGAGCAGCAGTGCAACGAGAAATGGCAAGTGCTGTACGGGGGATAAAAATAAAAGAGTATCAGATGATCAGGAGTTTTTAGAGCTTTAGGAATCGCCGGACAACTCCGCCCGGTATTCCGCCAGCAGCAGGTCCACCACTCTGCCGTAGCTCCTGGTGCCGTCCGGAATGTTCTGGATCTGTAAATACGTATCATTGACTGCCGCCGATATCTTCGCCGGCAGTTCGTTTTTTTCTTCGAAACTGCTCCAGAAAGCGCTTGCCGCGGAGAGGTCTTTCATGATCCCTTTATGGATCAGGGGACGGACCTGATCGTATGCCACGGAACTGGCTCTTCCGAGGGCGCTGAGGCAGTATGAAAGCGCTTCCATATAGCCGGAATAGCGGAAGAAAACGTCCGGGTTGTTGACCGCCGCAAGATAGCCTACGTAGTTGGCCTCGTCCTCCCTCGCCACGCCCCGCTGATGGGCCATTTCGTGGCAGATGGTGTGGGGCAGTTCCGCAGAGGGAGTCTTGTAATTGACCACCGCTTCCGGGATTATGTAAGGGTAGATCCCCGAGATCATCAGGTAGCACATCCCCTCGGAAAGGATCGCGGGCTTTGCCTTGGGATAAAAGCTGCCGAATTCGGGGAAACGGCCGCTGATGGCTTCGTAACCGGCCCCGGCTTTCTCTATCATCTCGTATACCGTCATATCGGTGGTCACGACGCCGTTCTCGTCTGTGGCCAGGTCGTTCCTGCATTCCGCGGCTTTTTCATTGAGACAGACGCACAGGTCCATGAGTTCCTGCACCGTCGACTCCCTTACGTCGTACCCGTACCTCCGGGCAAAGGTCAACGCGTTGTAGTTGAACCCGCCGAACAGCACGTACATAATAAGTATGACCGAGGCAAGGGATACCAGATGGAGCCCGTATTTGGCGGCGGGCCTGGCGGATCTGTAGTAGAAGCACCGTATCACGGTGATTATGAGGACCACCGGCAGCGCCACCGCGGCAATTATGAGCAGTATCTCGGCCACCGAGAAGGGGACCAGGTTCACCAGCCATTTTATTGGCAGCGATATATATCTGAAAACGTTTCTGGTGTAGAAGTTGGTGACAAATTCCGGAGCGAGTCTCGACAGGAACAGCAGTCCGACGCATATCCCGGCGGCAAGAAGCAGTGACAATGTTATTATGACGCGTTTTTTCATTAAGACAGGCCTCCGACCGTTGACGTGCGCGGGTCGCCGCCGCGCCCCGTTGGCAGGCGTATTTTAGCAAAAAAGCGAGGCGGAGTAAAGACGGCGTCAACGGCAGATCGAGGCTGAATCGCGGTGACGGAACGGTAAACGTGCGGATAAATATATTGTACGCAGGGAAAATATGGTGTATAATTGACCGGAACAAACCAAAAATCAATGTTTTGGAGGAAAAAATCATGAAAAAGATCATAGCCATAGTGTTGTCACTGGCACTGGCCGCCGCTCTGTTCGCAGGCTGCGCCAAGGCGCCTCAGGAAGACGCTCAGCCTACCGAAGTCCCGGCTACCGAAGCTCCAGCCGCCACCGAAGCGCCGGTTGTTACGGAAGCGCCCGCCACGGAAGCTCCCACTCCTACGCCCGAACCCACTCCCGAGCCCTATCCGGATCCTTACAGATACGAGATACTCGACCAGGAAGAAGCCGAGATAAAGGCAGTCTCCTTCGATACGATCAAGCAGAACGGCAAGATCCTTGCCGACGGTACAGTCAGTTCCTACAGGCTTGACATAGAAGACACCATCGACGGCAAAGACGGCAAGACCAATACCGTCACTATGCGCGGCTGGCTCGGCTTCATAGAAGAAGAACTGCTCTCCATCGGTTACCAGATCGATCAGGGCCCCGTAGTGCTCAGCACCTCTTTCTTTGAGACCACTCAGCCCGAAGTCAAGGCTGCGGGCGGCGAATTTGCCCAGCGCTTCAGCGTAGACATTCCCGTGTCGCACCTGGCCGGAGCTCAGCACGAGCTCAAGATCGTTGCCAAGGTCGAGAGCGGACTTTATTATCTGAACCTTGAAACGGCGCCCTTCGTGCTGTTCTACGACGGCCCCGAAGCCGCTGAAGCCGCCATCGACGGCACTATCGGCGTAGGCGAGTACAATACCTGCTTCACGATGGACAAGAACAACGCCAAGACCTGGACCGGTTCCAAGATGGCCAAGCGGACGATCACTTACTATATGAGCCAGAAGGAAGACGGCCTGTACGTTGGTTTCGTCGGCACCGGCCTCAACGCGGGCGAGATGGTGCAGTTGAACTTCAACCCCGGCGCCCGCCTCGAAGAAGTTCCCGGACTGTTCCTCACCGTAGTCCTGGGCGACAGCCTCACGTTCCTGCAGCACAACCACAAGACTGCCCTGAAGGATGACGACAGCGCCGCCGGCGTGGATATCACCGAATCTATCGAGTACAAAGTAGTGGTTGACGGTACCACGTTTACCGCAGAGTTCAAGCTGCCCGTCGACTTCTTCAAAGTTACCGACGTGGCTGACGCGGCCGAGTTCGAGTACGGCGTGGAGAAACTGTACTACGGCATGTTCGCGGTGCTGGGCGGCGGAGAAGGATTCACCAACCAGTCCGAGGCTCCCGGTTCCAGCTGGTTCTGCAAAGATCTGGGGATCCACGAGTATTTCGCTTATTGATAACGTGAAAAGGGCAATGGCCCTTTGAGCAAGATGCCCTGCGGGAGCGGTCCTGCAGGGCATATTTTTTTGTTATTTGGAGTCATTATGAAGCTCGTGACCGCGACCTCTTTGCGGGACGCTTCCTGAGGCCTCTGGAACGGCTTTTAAGCGGTTTTCCGGCAATGAGGGTGTCGTGATGCCTCCTGCGTTGACCGTGCCTTTAAAGGGCTTTCTGAGTTGTTTCCCGGGCGGCTCCCAGGCGGCCATGGCGGATGAGGCGGTACAGGATGATCGTGCAGGCGACGTTGACGCCCGCGAGAAGTATGAACGAGACCAGCGCCTCCGGCAGCTCAGGCTCCAGCATTGCCCCGATCAGATAAATAAGGGCGGCCAGGATGAGATTGACTCCGGCCATGATCAGCTCTTTTATGATCCGGCCGATCCTGCAGCGGAAGAGGAGCCCGTTGATCAGTTCTTTCAGCGCCAGCAGCAGGAACGATACGGTCTGCATCATGGCGATCGACAGGAATACCAGCGTGTAATCTGAAATATTGATCGGCGCCCTGCGGGCCGCGGCGGCTATGTCGAGGGTCACCGCCTTTTCGCCCAGGAACAGCGACAGTACGAGCAGCGTCAAGAGCATGCTCAGGAACATCATTACGTAGTCGATCCCTGCCATCAGCCAGGGCATGTATTTTTTGTAGCCTTTTGTCCAGCCTATGAAGATGATGGATTCGGCGATGGCGGCGGCAATGAACGGCAGCGCCACGGACAACAATATGGCTCCGGTGACCAGGATGAGCGCCGTGTCGGGGTGGACCGACGAATCTTCTGCGGACGAAAGGAGGGCCAGTATGAGCGGGAGGATTAAGAAGGGGATGGTCATGGTCAATATCATCGATACGAAGCACGCGATCTGCAGCTTCTCCTTTTTAGGAAACGCGTACGCTTTTTCGTAGAAGTCGATGTCTTTTACCTTTGTGCCGAAAATGATCACGGTGACCGGGTTCAGGATGGTCAATATCCCGTAAAACATATGATACACTGCGCCGTCCCTCCTTTCCCGAGCGGGTATGCCTTGCGTCTGTGTGAGCCTTTGTGCGTTCTCGTCGGTCAATATTATAGCATGGCGGAGGGGGAGATGGCAAGAAGCGGGGAGAGAGGCGGGAAAGAACGGGGCGGCAACAAGGGGAAGAAGGGACGGTTCGAATCCCCTCGGTTGTACGAAAAAACACCACCCGGTTGGGTGGTGTTTTTTCGTACGGAGAAAGAGGGATTCGAACCCTCGAACCGCTTCTGACGGTTACACGATTTCCAGTCGTGCGCGCTCGACCAACTACGCGATTTCTCCAGGCCGGGAGTGATTATATTATATTAACTATTCCGTGTCAACATCTTTTTCGATCTTATTCGATCTTCTGAGAGTTTCGTGAAGAAATTCTTTCGGTTGTTTTGTTACGCCGCTGCGACGAAAAGGTTATTTCGTCACGGTTTGACCCTTTATCCACTGTTCAAAACCCGGACTTTTCCCTTGACTTTGCCCGCCCGAACCGCTAAAATTTTACAGTAAGCAACGTCGGTTCGACAGGGGGGAAACGCGGTTGACTAACAGAGAACGTTTTCAGGCGGTATTAAATTTCGAGAAGCCGGACGACAGGCTGCCGGCAGTCGAGTGGGCGTCCTGGTGGGGCGATACGATCCAGGCGTGGGTCGGACAGGGATTCCCCGCGGGACTTGGGTTCCACGAGATCGCGCCGTACCTCGGGCTTGATCAGCATTACCAGTTCTGGTTCCCGCACAGAAACGCCGATTGCCCCCAGCCTGCGTCCTTCGGAGGACCTATTGCCGAAGACGAGGAAGGGTACGAGCAGTTGTTGCCGTACCTGTATCCCGACAAGGATATCGACGGAATCATCGAATTTATACGCACTTTAAAGGGCAGGCACGACGCAGGAGAGTTTCCAATCTGGTTCTCTCTTGACGGCGGCTTCTGGTTCCCCAGGACGATCCTGGGCATCGAGAACCACCTTTATTCGTTCTACGACCAGCCGGAGCTGTACCACCGGATACTCGACGATCTGGCGGAATTCCAGATGAGGACGCTGGAGAAACTGTACTCCGTGCTGACGCCGGAATTCATGACTTTCGGCGAGGATATGAGCTACAACAACGGGCCGATGATCTCGGAAGACAGCTTTGACGAGTTCCTGCTTCCGTACTACAACAAGATAGTGCCGTACATAAGAGAACACGGGACGAAAGTCATTGTCGACTCCGACGGCGACATCTCCAAGATGATACCCTGGCTGAAACGCGCGGGGATACAGGGAGTGTTGCCCCTGGAGCGCAAGGCGGGAGTGGACGTGGCGGCCCTTCGGGAAGCCCATCCGGATTTCCTGTTCATCGGCGCCTTCGACAAGATGACCATGCGCGAGAGCGACGAGGCCATGCGGCAGGAGTTCGAGCGGCTTCTGCCCGTTATGAAGACAGGCGGATTCGTGCCCAGCGTCGATCACCAGACGCCGCCGGATTGCCCGCTGGAGCGATACCATAAATACGTCGATATGCTGAAAGAGTACGGCAGGAAGGCCGTGCTGGGCTGAGCCGGGAACGTTGACCCGGAAAGAGTGTGGTGAGATATGACCAACAGGGAACGCGCTCTGAATATACTTCATTTTAAACCGGTGGACAGGCTTCCGGCGGTGCATTTCGGCTATTGGCCCGAGCTATTGAAAGAATGGGCGGAGCAGGGCAAGATACCTGCGGAACTGGCCGAGGGCAATTACGACGGCAGCGAGAAGGACCGGGAGCTCGAGCGGCTCATAGGCTGGGATTTTAACTGGCAGAATATGGCCGGCCCCGCCAACCACCTGATGCCTCCCTTCGAGTGCAAGGTCGTGGAGACGCTTCCCGACGGCACCGTGCGTGTGCAGAACGGCGACGGCAACATCGAGCGTGTAAAACCCGGCATCACTTCGATCCCCTCAGAAGACGACTACCTGCTGAAAGACAGAGAGACCTTCGAGACCCAGTACAGGCACCGCATGGAATTCAAACCCGAGCGCGTCAACCTGGACTGGTTCAGAAAGCTCAACGACGAGCGGCCTTACGACAGGCCCCTGGGACTCCATCTGGGCTCCGTCATGGGCAATATCAGGAACATCTGCACCGTGGTCGGCATGAGCTACCTGATGTACGACGAAGACGAGGACCTGTTCGCGGATATCGTCGACACCTACGCCGAGATGCAGTACCAGTGCGCCAAAGCCATCCTGGAGACGGGAGCAAAGTTCGATTTCGCTCATTACTGGGAGGACATATGCTTCAAGAACGGGCCGCTGATCGCGCCGGAACTGTTCGATGAACTCTGCGCCAAACATTATAAAAAGCGCAACGATCTTTGCCATCAGTACGGGATAGACATCATATCCCTCGACTGCGACGGAGTGGTGGGGAAACTGCTGCCCACGTGGGTCGGCAACGGCGTCAACACCATGTTCCCCATAGAAGTGGGCGTCTGGGGAGATCAGTTCGAACCCGCCCGCAAACAGTTCGGCAACGAAGTGCTGGGCGTGGGAGGCATGGACAAGACGGCGCTTCGCCGTGACAAGGCTGCGGTGGACGCCGAGATAGAGCGGATGAAACGCCTGACGGCGCTGGGAGGCTTCATACCCTGCCCCGACCACAGGCTCATGCCGGGAACGAAATTCGAGCTGGTGCAATACTACGCCGAAGAGATCAAGAAAATACGCATTTAAATACGGTATCGACACTATAAAGGAGACTGACCATGAATACCGAACTTTTAAAAAACATCTCTGAGAACCTTCAGAAAGGCAGAGCGAAGCTCGTAAAGGAACTGGTACAGCAGGCGCTGGACGAGGGTATCTCTCCCGAGACCATACTGAACGAGGGACTGCTGGACGGCATGAACATTGTTGGCGGCAAATTCAAGGCCGGAGAAGTGTACGTGCCCGAAGTATTGATCGCCGCCAGGGCAATGAACCAGGGCGCCCAGATGCTGAAACCCTACCTCGAAGAAGCCGGCGTCCAGTCCATCGGCCGTGCCTGCCTGGGCACCGTGCAGGGCGACCTCCACGACATCGGCAAGAACCTGGTCAAGATGATGCTGGAAGGCAAGGGCATCGAAGTCATCGACCTGGGCACCGACGTGGCGCCGGAGACGTTCATCAACACCGCCATCGAGCAGGATTGCCAGCTTATCTGCCTGTCCGCGCTGCTCACCACCACCATGGGCGTGATGGAAGAAGTGGTCAAGAAGGCGGAGGAAGCCGGAATCAGAGACAAGGTCAAGATCATGATCGGCGGCGCTCCTGTTGACGACGCCTTCTGCAAGAAGATCGGAGCCGACGCGTACACTCCCGACGCCGCCAGCGCCGCGGACGTGGCCAAATCCTTCCTTACCGCATGAAAAACGAGGGTATATTCAAGAAGATATGCGACTTGACGCTTGAACTGGGAGCGTTCCGGGCCTCGGTGATACCTGTCTCAGACGTTGAAACGGACCGCTCTTTCAGGGACCTTTGCGCCATGAACACCTGCGGCAACTACGGCAGGTGCTGGATGTGTCCTCCCGATGCCGGCGACATCGACGTGCTCATAGAGAGACTCAGGTCTTACAGCTATATTCTGGTGTACCAGTCGGTGAACGAGCTGGAAGACAGCTTCGACATCGAGGGTATGATGGCCGCTTCTGTGTACCACAACGAACTCACTCAAAATGTGAGAAAGGCGCTGACGGAGAAGCTGAACGTGAACCGGAAGCTGTTTCTGTGCGCCGGAGGCTGCCGCGTCTGCGAAGTCTGCGCAAAGAAGACGGACGAGCCCTGCCGCCATCCTGACCTGGCAATGGCTTCTCTCGAGACGTACGGCGTCAACGTTTCTAAACTGGCCGCTGCGGCCGGGATGAAATATATCAACGGTCAGAATACGGTCACTTATTTCAGCGGCGTGCTGTTCGATATATGATCAGGATCAAGATCGACGGAACTGAATATTTGTGCGAACCGGATCGGAAACTGGGAGACGTGCTGCGAGAGCGCTGCCCGGAAGCCGCTCCGGTTTTTGCCTGCGGCGGTCACGGCAAGTGCGGAAAATGCAGGATCATAGTGACTGAAGGCGACATTTCTCCCGTTACGGAAGAGGAGCGGAAACTTCTCTCCGCCGACGAGCTGGAGCAGGGAGTCCGGCTGGCCTGCCTCACGAGGGCTACGGGCGACTGCGCCGTAGCGACCAGGTCCGGCCGCGGCAAAGGGGAAGTCATACGCATATCCGGAGAGCTTCCCGAGTTCGAGCGCGCTCCGGTCTTTAAAAAGTACGGCGCGGCGGTGGATATAGGGACCACCACTCTGGCGGCGGTGATATGCCGTCCGGACGGGACCGTTGCCGCTTCCGGAGGCGCTTCAAATCCCCAGACGAGCTACGGCGCGGACGTGGTGTCCAGGATGGAAGCGGCCCTTAAAGGAGCGGGAGAGGAATTGACGGAGGCCATCCGCAATGCGGTCGACGGGCTGGTGAGAGAGCTGGCGGACAAGGCCGGCATCGACAGCCGGGATATTGACGGCGCGGTGGTTACGGGCAACACGGTGATGCTGAGCTTTTTTGCGGGCGTTGACACGGAACCTCTCACTCACGCTCCGTTCCTGCCGAAAGAACTGTTTGGAAAAACATATGCGGCAAGGCAGCTGGAATTGACCTGCCTGGAGCCTGATACGGATATTTATCTGCCTCCCTGCGCCGCTGCCTTTATAGGCGCAGACGTTATGTGCGCGTCCTTAGCGGATCTGGGGAAGAACGGCGCGGTATGCGAACTGCTCACCGATATTGGCACCAACGGAGAGATGGTGCTTTGCGCGGGAGGGGAACTTTTTGCCTGCTCTACCGCAGCGGGACCGGCATTTGAAGGAGCCGGTATCAGCTCGGGCATGGGAGGCTTCGACGGAGCCATCGACCGGGCAGCGGTCGACGGGAGCGGCGCCATTCAAGTCCACGTGATAGGCCAGGAGAGGGGAGCTACGGCGAAAGGCATCTGCGGAAGCGGACTGGTGGACGCGGTGAGCTGCCTGAGGGAACTGGAGCTCGTCGACGAGACGGGATATATGGAAGAAGAGAGCGCCGAAATCGGCGGAGGGGTTTGCCTTACGCGGAAGGATATACGGGCCGTGCAGCTGGCCAAAAGCGCCATCCACGCGGGAGTTTTGTCGCTGCTCCACGCCGCGCTCACCGGGCTCGAAGAGGTGGAAATATTCCATATAGCCGGAGGTTTCGGCAGCTTCCTGAACGTCGAAAACGCCGGAAAGATAGGCCTGATACCTGAAGCGCTCGTGCGTAAAGTGCACGTTTCGGGCAATGCCGCCCTTGCCGGCGCCGTGATGCTCCTGCTCTCGGCTGCCGCCCGGGACGAGATCCGCGCTTTCACCGACCGGGTCAACGTCCTGGAGCTTTCCACCGACAGCTTCTTCGTCAACGCCTTCATGGAGCAGATGACGTTTCCGTAAGCGCCTCCGGCATCATCAATCCGGTGTCGTTCGTGTCAAAAAACGGCGACTTCATAGTGATAGTTCGATCATATACTCGTTGAAAAATATAATACATTCTCCTATCCAGCGCGTAAATCTTGGCGTGAATCATCGCTTGAGATTAGTTTATGCCGCCGAAGTGACATCAAATCGATAGGAAGACAATCTTGCAGATAACGGGTTCTTTAATGTAACGCGCATTAACCATTGGTAATAAAGTAATGTGAAGACAACTTGAAATGAGAGAACTCCTATATAGATCCGATATCCACATATTTTGCAATACTTAATTGATGCTTTTCGTTATTGGGCAGTCACTATTTACTTCCGTAATATTGATCACAATCAAATCATTTCCCACGAAATCGATTCGAATGTAACCCCCATCCTTCTTTGGAAATATGCAAAATCCTCCATATGATGTTATTTGCATTGAATCAATAGGGGCAATTTCAAAGACATCTTTATATGTGGATTTTTTTATGATAATTGAATCAAAATCTTCCATACTATAGTACTCTTTCATATTCATTATATTACCTTTCTTATCGCTTTTTATCAGGACAAATATGAGAAGCAGAGATATGAGTACTATAAAAATAAATCCTGCTAATACTATTTTTTTCATTATTATACCCCAACCTTTCTGCGAATGTCTGTCGATTGTGTTGTGAAACCTTTGTAACCATTTCGCTTCGTTCGATAACATGCTATACTATTTCTGAAGGCATCAGTACACTATCGTTACAGCAAAGTAAATCGTATCACTATCATAATAATTCGGTTCAACTCCAACCTCTTTAACAATACCAAAATAATACAGAAGCCCAATATCAATTATTGGTGCGCATTTTATTAACGTTCTTACGCTTGCGATTTTAACATTCGCGCGATTTAAAAACAATCTGTTTTTGAGCAGCGGCACGGGCCTCACGAAGACACTGCTCGTGCAGCTGGAACAAACACAAAAAAGAGCCGTGAGCAGGACCCGCGGCTCTTTCCGTTTTCAGATCTTAAAAAGATCTATCATTTCTTTTTCTTCTTGGAGATGATAATGATTGCCGCGACGGCTGCCACTACGACTAGTGCCGCGATGATGCCGATGATCAGGCCGGTATTGGCGCCGGACTTGGTCTCGTCTTTATTGTCCTTGTCGCCCGTATCGTCGTCGGCCTTCTCGGTGGCAACGGGAGCGTCGGTGGCGGGTTCTTCGGTGGCGGGAGCATCCGTGGGAGCCTCGGTGGCGGGATCTTCGGTGGGAACTTCGGTAGGCGCCTGGGTGGGTTTCTCGGTGGGAACTTCCGTGGGAGCCGGAGGATCGTTGTCCACCACTATGGACATCTTGACGAGCACGCAGTCGTCCACTTCTTCTTCGTCAACGTAGGCGTGGAACATATCCTCGTATTCGGCGGTCTTCTGGGCAGCCATCCAGCCGCCGATGTTGCCCGTGAATTCGGTGAGTTCGATGAGGTACTCGCCGGCGGGGATGTAGTCGTAGGAAACGATCAGGTTGGCGTTGTCCTTGTGATCCTCTTCTTCGAATACGCCGAGGGGATCCTGGTCGATGGTGTCTTCATAATCGTCGTTGACCCATCTGTAAATGGAGGCGATCAGGCCGATGCCGGTGTTGGGGCCGTTCCAGGTGGGGGACTGCACCACGGTGAAGGTATCGAGCTTGTATCCCTCGGGAATGGTGAATCTGTAACCTACGCTTATATGGCCGCTGAAGTTGAAGGGCGTGCTGGTGTTGCCGTTGTTCAGCTGCATGATGACGGGCTTTTCTTCTACGGGCTCGGGCTTGGTGGTGTACTTGATCTGGTTGAAGGTGACTGCCAGAACGGTGCCGTCTTCAAGTTTGACTACGGGCATGAGCAGCGTCTCTTCTTCTCCCAGGCCGGAAACGTCCATGGTCACCATATAACGCAGCGCGTAGTCGCCGCCGGCTCCAAGCACCGCGGCTTCGGTCTCGGTGAAGAAATCGTCGCTGAACACGGGCTCGCCGTCGCCGATGACGTATCCGAACTGCTTGATCTCGGTATCTTCAACGCCGATCCAGCCGCGCATGGTAACGGTCTGGTAAGGTCCGTAAATAGTGTTCTTCGTGCTGACGAGGTAGTCGCCGGTCTGGCCGGGCGTGTAGAGATCCACGCCGTCGCCTCTGATGATGTCCAGCGCCTGTCCGCGGATGGTACCGTCGAAATCGTCCTGGCTGACGTACGAAGAGGCTGCCCCTGCGTTTACAGCTCCGAAGAGGCCCAGCAGGATCGCTGCCGCGACAATGATCGCACAGATTTTTTTCATTTTTCGTTCTTCCTTCCTTTTATTCGAATTACTATTAAACTATTAAACGTTCGCGTCTTTTTTATCTTTGCGGACAATAATTCCGATCGTTACGAGCGTCGCCGCCACGGCCAGCAGCGCCACCGCCGTTCCCGCTATGATGCCTCCCGCGCCGGAGCGCTTCTCATCTGCCGCTTCCTTCGGCTCCTCGGTTATCCTTTCCCTGGTATGTACCGGTACGTCGGTAGCCTGCTCATCTTCAGCGCCGTCGCCTGCAGGTTCTTCGGTGGGCGCCGGAGTCCGGGGATAGACCTCGTGAGGGTTCTTATCGAAACTGACGACCATGCTGGTCCCCGGGAGGTATTCGATCTCCTCGACGCCGTCCTGGTAGTAGGCCCATGTGGAAGCGTATTGTTCGGGGAGCGCCACGAATTCCCAGGTCCCGATCGTATCTGTAAATTTGTAGATGTGGATGAGGTATTCGCCGGCGGGAACGTAGTCGTAAGTGAGCGTTATGCCGGCATTGTCCCTGTGCTGTGTAATGACGCAGCTGTCCAGAGGGTAGCCGGTGACGGATTCTTTATAGGAGCCCTTCCAGGGGTAGATATCCGCCGTGAATCCGGCGTTGGCCCGTTCTCCCCACGTGGGGCAGGCAAGGAGGTCGAACTGATCCAGCTTGAATCCTTCCGGTATTTCGAACCTGAATCCCACGCTCCCGTAGTAGTTGAAAGGCCGGGGATTGCTCTGCATCGTGCCGTCGCAGAAATCGATCTTCTTTTTATTGTCCGCCATAACGTTCGACGTGAACGGCGCGGCAAAGAACGCGGCTAAAAGCAGCAGCGAGGACAATACTAATAAGGTCCGGCGGCATACCGTACCGAATCTTCTGTTTTCGTTCCCGTTTACGCGGGCAATTTTCCGGTTGGCAAACATATTATCTTCCCAGCTGTCTCTACCGTTTCGAGGCGCCGGACAGGCCCGGCCTCATTCGCGCACACATTATAAAACAATAATTTAAAAAATTCAATCGAACAACGGCAAAAAAGTGCTTGACATACCTGCTCTTCGTGAGTAAAATTCCTATGTTTCACTTTTGGAGGTGCAGCAACTAATGAAAGCTTTAATTACGATTTTAGGTATACTCTTTCTGCTCATCAGCGTCGGCCTGGTGGTAATTATCCTTTTGCAGAAGTCCAAGGAAGACGGACTCAGCGGCGCCATTACCGGACAGAGCACCGATTCTTTCTATTCCAAGAGCGGCGGAAATCTCAGCAAGGACAAGTTCCTCGCCAGACTTACCATAGTTCTGGGCGTCAGCTTCGCGGTCATCGCCGTGGTCATGAGCGTGCTCATCCGCGCTCTGGGCGGTATCTGAAAGAATACCGGCTCATCCGTAACGTTAAAATCACCGGCCGTGGCTCAGTTTTCAGTCACGGCTTTTTTCTGTTCCCGGGATAATGAGTTCTAAGGAGGGGCGTTTGAAATGAAGAAGACAAATTACGGAAAGAAACGTTCCGGTTCCCGGGGACCTGCGGCTTCGGGCAGGCGGGTGGCGCATAAAGCTAGAAGCAGCACGGGCTCGGGGGGCAGCCGCCGGAGCAGCGGCCGCGGTTTCGTTGCTGGCCGGTCCGGCAAGGGTGCGGCTTACGGCAGCGGTGCGGCGAGGGCATCCGGGGCAAGGCCTGTTTCCGGCGCCGGTATTACGGCGGGCAGGGAACGTTCGGGCCAGGCTGCGGATCCTCTGGCGGAGCTTGAGGAGCTGCTCTATTCCAGGAGGGAGTTCCCCGAAAAGGCAGCGGCGGAAGCCATGGCCATACCTCAGGTATTGACGGAGGAGAAGATCGCGGCGGAGCTGGCGAAGGGAAGGCGGGACCTCCGGGACAAGGTGATCGTGACCATCGACGGAGCGGACACCCGGGACGTTGACGACGGCGTTTCGCTGGAACGGACGGACAACGGCGGGTGGCTCCTTGGCGTGCACATCGCCGACGTTGCCCATTACGTAAAAAAGTACAGCCCCCTGGACAACGAAGCTTACCGCCGTGGCACCAGCGTCTATTTCCCGGACAAGGTCCTTCCCATGCTGCCTAAAGAGCTGTCCAACGGCATCTGCAGCCTGAACGTGGGGGAGGACAGGTTCGCGCTCTCCGTGTCGATGGAGCTGGACCCTTCGGGAGAAGTGGTCTCCCACGAGATATTCGAGAGCGTCGTGAACGTGCGCTACAAGATCACCTACGAGCAATATTACGACCTGTTCGAAGGGCCGGAGCCACGCTGCCGGGAGCTCCGGAAGGCCTATTCGCCATATATAGACATGCTCACCGATATGAAGGCCCTGGCTGAGCTCCGGCGCGCCATCAGGAAGAAGCGGGGAGCGCTGGATTTCGAATTTCCCGAGACCAAGATCTCCATAGGCCAGAACGGGGAGCCCGACGGTGTGTATCCCGCGGAACTCACTTTCGCCAACGGAGTCATCGAAGAATTCATGCTGCTGGCCAACGAGACCGTTGCCGCCCATTTCGAAGCGCTGGGAGTCCCGTTCATATACCGGAACCATCCCGCGCCTACCAGAGAAAAGCTGGAGGAACTTGACGCCACCGTCCGCCGGTTCGGGTACACGCTATTGACCCGCAGGGGGGAACTGATACCCGGATCGATCTCCGATATGATCGACTCTACCAAAGAGTCGAAGTCCGGCCGCCTGATCCAGACGCTGGCGCTGACGTCGATGGGAAAAGCCGTTTATTCATCCGAGTGCCGCGGCCATTTCGGCCTGGCCTCCGAGAAGTACACACACTTCACGTCGCCGATACGGCGGTATCCCGATCTGTACATACACAGGGTGATAAAAGAATCGATCTACGGCGCCAGGCCCGCCACGCTCAGGGAAAGATTCCCCGACGCGGAAGAAGCGGCGGAAGCGTCATCGGACGCCGAGCGGGAAGCGGAAAGGGCGGAACGGCTGTACACGGACAAGCTTGCCGCGAAATACATGGCGGGTTTCCTGGGAGAATCATTCGTCGGCACCGTTTCCGGCATGACGTCTTTCGGACTCTTTATCACGCTGGACAATTCCGCTGAAGGATTGCTCTTTTACGCCGATATGCCCGACCAGATGGTCTTCGACCCCAAGCGGCTCATCGCCAAGGGGCGGTTCACCGGCAGGACTTTCAGATACGGCGACAGGGTGGAAGTCGTGATAGCCTCGTCCGACGAAAAAACAGGCCGCATACAGTTTCAATTCGGATGAAAATATGATAAAATCAGAGAAGCGGGGAGAGGCCCTCCGGAAAGGGCCGTAAAACACGCCGAACCGAAATCAGAGAACCGACGCGGCGCGCCTTCACCGGGCGGCCGGCAATATAATAATTTTATGAGCGGCAAGGCCGCAAAGGAGATGATATAAAATGTTTGAACTGGATCAATACGCCCAGGCCATCGACGGGCTCCAGAAAAATTTATATGATCTGAGGGATTCACTTTGACACGGAGGGCATGTCAAATCTGATCGAAGAGCTGGAAAATAAGGCTTCCGAGCCGGATTTCTGGAACGATCAGGAAAATTCCCAGGCCACTTTGAAGCACCTTAAAGTGCTCAAGACCAAACTCGGAAAATTCCAGCATCTGGAATCGATGCTGGAGGAGATCCAGCTGATGATCATGCTGGGCAACGAGGAAAACGACGAATCGATGCCTGCCCAGGTGGCGGAGACCATCGAGAAATATAACGAAGAATTCGAGATGCTGCGTCTGGAGACGCTGCTCACCGGAGAGTACGACGCCAACAACGCCATCCTCACCATACATCCCGGCGCGGGAGGCACCGAGTCTCAGGACTGGGGCTCCATGTTGTTCAGGATGTATTGCCGCTGGGGAGAGGACCACGGCTTCGAGGTCAAGGTAGTGGACTATCTTGACGGCGACGAGGCTGGCCTGAAGAGCGCGGTGGTGCAGTTCAACGGGGACAACGCCTACGGCTTTTTGAAGTCGGAGCACGGCGTGCACCGGCTGGTGCGCATATCTCCCTTCGACGCCGCGGGAAGGCGACACACCTCTTTCGCCTCCGTGGAAGTCATGCCCGAGATCGACGACACCATCGAGATCGACATCCGTCCCGAAGACCTGGACGTGGGCACGTACCGCTCATCCGGCGCCGGCGGCCAGAAGGTCAACAAGACCGACTCCGCGGTGCGCATCACCCACAAGCCCACCGGCATCACCGTTGCCTGCCAGACCGAGCGTTCCCAGGTCCAGAACAGGGAGACCGCCATGCGCATGCTGAGGTCCAAGCTGTTCGAGATCAAGCAGCGTGAAAACGTTGCCCGCATCGAAGACCTGAAAGGCGTCCAGATGGAGATCGCCTGGGGCAGCCAGATACGCTCCTACGTATTTTGTCCGTACACGCTGGTGAAAGACCACCGCACTTCCTACGAAGAAACGATGGTGGACAGGGTCATGAACGGCCATATCGACGGATTTATAAACGCTTATTTAGCGGCGGAATTCAATAAAAACAAATAAGGACGGTGCCATATGAAATTAGGAGTTTTTAACGTAGTTTTAGGCGAGATGAAACTGGCGGACGCCATGAAATACCTGGCAGGCCAGGGAGTGCAGTGCGTAGAGATAGGCTGCGGCGGCTTCCCGGGCAAGGCTCACGCGGACCCCAAGGTCCTGCTTTCCGATCCCAAAAAGCTCGACGAGTTCAAGGCCGCCATCTGCGGCAACGGCCTGGAGATCTCCGCGCTTTCCTGCCACGGCAACCCCGTGCATCCGGATAAGAAAGTGGCTTCGGCCTTCCACGAGGATTTCATCGACGCCATACTGCTGGCGGAAAAGCTTGGAGTAAAGCGCATCGTAGGCTTCTCGGGCTGCCCCGGAGATTGCCCCGATTCCAAATATCCCAACTGGGTGACCTGCCCCTGGCCCGACGATTTCCTGAAGATACTGGACTACCAGTGGAACGAAGTGTTGATCCCTTACTGGAAGAAGACCGCCGAATTTGCCGCTGCCCACGGTATCGAGAAGATCGCATTCGAGATGCACCCCGGATTCTGCGTGTACAACCCCGAAACGCTGCTTAAACTGAGAGCGGCGGTAGGAGATATGATCGGCGCCAACGTGGATCCCAGCCACCTGTTCTGGCAGGGGATGGATCCGGTGGAAGCCATCCGCGAACTGGGCGACGCCGTATATTATTTCCACGGCAAAGACGTTAAGCTGGACGACGCCAACGTAGCTAAGAACGGCGTGCTGGACACCAAGCATTACGGCGACGTGCTCCACCGCGCCTGGGTGTTCCGCACAATGGGCTACGGCCACGACCTTGCCACCTGGAAAGAGATCGTCAGCATGCTCAAGAAAGTGGGCTACGACGACGTGGTGAGCATCGAGCACGAAGATTCGCTGATGTCTCCCAAAGAAGGCCTCAACAAAGCCATCGAATTCCTGAAGGAAGTGCTCATATTCGAGCAGGCGGGAGAGATGTGGTGGGCGTGAGGATTAGTTGCAAATTGCAAATTGCAAATGGCAAATGGCAAATGGCAAATGGAGAATTGCAAATTGAAAATTGCAAATTGCAAATGGCAAATTGCAAATTAAAAGTTGCGAAGTGACAATTGGAAATTGCAAATTGAAAATTGCAAATTGGAAATTGCAAATTGCAAATTAAAAGGGGAAGATAGAAAATTGCAAATTGGAAATTGCAAATTGCAAGTGAATAGTTGAAAATCGAAAAGGAGAAAAGGATATTATCATTTCCCATTTGCCATTTGCCACTTGCCATTTCCCACTTGCCAGTTGAGAATTGCAAATTGGAAATTGCAAATCGGAAATTGAAAAACGCAAAGCGAGAAGTGCAGATTGAAAATGAGGAAAATATAATTTTCCATTTCCCACTTGCCATTTGCCATTTTCCATTTCCCACTTGCCATTTGCCACTTGCCATTTCCCGTTTCCCACTAACAACAGGAGGTGTCGCCAATGCCGGAGACCTGGCGCGAGATAAGATTAAAACAGGAAGAAACGCTGAGCCCCCTGGCCACCAGGGCCAGAGACAGCAAGGGCCGCCTCAGCGACGAGCCCGAATGCCACGTTCGGTCAATATTCGAGCGTGACGCCAACAGGATCCTCTACTCGGAGGATTTCAGGCGGCTGAGGCACAAGACGCAGGTGTTCTTCAACGCCAAGAACGACCACGTGTGCACCCGCATGGAGCACGTCCTGTATGTGAATTCCATATCCACCACCATAGGCAGGACTCTCGGGCTGAACCAGGATCTGATCTCCGCCATTGCCCTGGGCCACGACATAGGCCACGCGCCTTTCGGCCACAGCGGCGAGAGAAAGCTGGATCAGTGCCTGAACAAGGTCAATCCGGCGCTGCGGTTCCGCCATGAATATCACAGCCTGAGAGTCGTTGACCGCCTTTCCACCCGCATATCGCAGGAGAAGATATTGTCCAAGTGCGGCCTGAACCTGACGTACGAAGTGCGGGACGGCATCGTGAGCCACTGCGGCGAGAACGTTGACGAATACATCCTGCGGCCCAACAGAAAAAAGGATCCGTCGAAGATATACACCTGCGAGCACCGCGTGGAGATGCCTGCCACTATGGAGGGCTGTGTGGTGAGGCTGGTGGATAAGATAGCCTACGTGGGCCGGGACATCGAAGACGCCATCAGGGCCAAGATGATGGACTACAGCGGCATTCCGGAGGACATCCGTTCCACGCTGGGCGCCACCAACGGCCAGATGATCAACACCCTGGTGGAGGACCTTCTGGAGAACAGCTACCAGCGTGACGAGATCCGCCTCAGCGACGAGTGCGGCCAGGCACTGCGCGAGATGATCGAGCTGAACTACAAAAAGATATACAAGTCCGATATGATCAAGCGGTACGAGGCCAATACCAACAACATCGTAGAAGGCCTTTTCGAAGCGGTCTACAACCGCGTCTGCGCTCTGCTCGGCAAGGCGGAGGACAAGGTCGATTCATACGGCGCCCTCGATATGTCTTCCATCGACGGTCCCGACCGCCTGGACACCCGCCTTATCAAGTACATACAGGAAAAAGCGTATGAGCCCGGAACGCTTCCGGAACAGATCACCGTCGACTACATAGCCGGCATGACCGACGCCTACGCAATGTCCATATTCGAAGAACTTTACTGGCTCTGATCCCTTTCAACGGCGCTTCGGAGCCGTCAATATCCTGCCCAAATGATGCTGGAAAAATTAGCCGCGGCCGAAAACCGGTACGAAGAACTGAATATGCGCCTTAGCGAACCCGGGACCATCGGCAACAGGGCGCTTTACGCCTCGCTGCTTTCGGAGCATTCCGACCTGGAAGAGATCGTGACGGTATTCCGGCAATACAAGAAGGCGGTGGCGGAGCGTGACGAGGCGCTTTCGGAACTGAACGGTCCGGGAGCCTCGGATCCGGAGTTCCGGGAGCTTTTAAAGACGGAATTCGATGAGAAGACCCGGGAGGCGGAGGAACTGGAAGACCGGCTGAAACTATTGCTGACGCCCCAAGACCCCAACGATTCCAAGAACGTTTTTATGGAGATCAGGGCAGGCGCCGGGGGAGAGGAAGCCGCGCTGTTCGGAGCAGTGCTGTACCGGATGTACACACATTACGCGGAAGGGCGCGGCTGGAGCGTTGACCTGGTGGATATCAGCGAAACGGAACTTGGAGGCATAAAAGAGATCGTGTTTTCCGTTGACGGAAAAGGCGCGTACTCCCGGCTTAAATACGAGAGCGGAGTGCACCGGGTGCAGCGGGTGCCTTCCACCGAATCCTCCGGCCGCATACATACTTCTACGGCCACCGTTGCTGTGCTGCCCGAAGCGGAGGAGGCTTCCGTGACCATTGACCCGGACGACGTGGAGATCGACATTTTCCGCTCTTCCGGCGCAGGAGGCCAGCACATTAACAAGACCGATTCCGCCATCCGCCTGACCCACAAGCCCACGGGCATAGTGGTGACATGCCAGGACCAGCGGTCCCAGCTCAAGAACAAGGAAAAGGCTTTCAAAGTGCTGTATTCCAGGCTGTACGAGATGGAGGCCGCCGCCAAGGACGAGGCGCTTTCGAAAGAGAGGCGCTCCCAGGTGGGAACGGGGGACAGGAGCGAACGCATAAGGACCTACAACTACCCCCAGAACAGAGTTACGGATCACCGCATCGACCTCACGCTGTACAAGCTGGAATCGGTGCTGAACGGAGATCTGGACGAGATCATCGACGCCCTTATCACGGACGACCGGGCGAGGACGCTCGCCAACGCGGGGGAAGAATGATCTGAAACAAAGAAGGCCGGGAAGATATCAAGGCCGGGAAGATATGAAGACCGAGAAGATATGAAGACCGAGATCGTAAAGATAGACCCGGCAAGGCCGGAGCCGGAAAAAATGGAATATTGCGGCGCCGTGATACGTTACGGCGGCCTGGTGGCTTTCCCTACCGAGACCGTGTACGGGCTGGGGGCCAACGCCTTCGACGCCAAATCCGTGGGCAATATCTTCGAGGCCAAGGGGCGCCCCGGGGACAATCCTCTCATCGTTCACGTGGCCAATTACGAGACCGCGCTCCGGGCGGGTCGTTTCTCGTCCGAGCATCAGCAGGAACTGTTTTACGCCCTGGGCGCCAGATTCTGGCCCGGGCCTCTCACAATGATCATACACAGGAAGGATATCGTGCCTTACCGCGTCACCTGCGGTCTGGAGACCGTAGGAATACGCATGCCTGCTAATAAAGTTGCCCGGGAGCTCATACTCCGGGCCGGGGTGCCGATTGCCGCTCCCAGCGCCAACCTCTCCGGGCGTCCCAGTCCAACCAGGGCATCGCACGTAATCGAAGATATGAAGGGTAGAGTTGACGTCATAATTGACGGAGGAGACTGCGAAGTGGGAGTGGAATCCACGGTAGTGGATCTGTGCGGTACGGAGCCGGTGGTGCTGCGGCCTGGATTCGTGACGAAGGAAGATATTGCCCGGGTGGCGGGACAATGCGGCGAGTTCGACTGGCGCTTTAACGAAGGCGCCGTTGACCGGCCTCCCAGCCCCGGCATGAAATACAGGCACTACGCTCCCGGCGCCGAGATGATACTTTACGAGGGCAACGCGGACGACGTGGCCGGGACGATCAGGCACCGTATCTCGGAAGAAAAATCCCTGGGAAAACGGGTGGGAGTTCTTGCAACCCAGGAACATATTTGCTATTATAAGGACGCTGACGCGGTGCTGTCTTTAGGGCCCGCGAAAGACGGCGCGGAGCACGCCAGGGCGCTGTTCGATTCGCTCAGGCAGTTCGACGCGAGGGGCGTTGACGTGATATTCGCCGAATCCACCGGGTGCGAGGGCGTTGACGACGCCGTGATGAACAGGATGTTCAGAGCTGCGGGAGGAAAGACGGAGAAGGCGTTCGGGTGAGCCGCTGCGCATTGCCGGGCGCGGTCCGCAAAAAAGTATTTTACGCTGTACAAATATATTCATTCATTTTTGGGAGGTAGTTTTATGGGACAGGTTTTGGCATATGATCATCCGCTGATCCAGCACAAGATCGCAATGCTGAGAGACAAGAACACGAACACTAAGGATTTCAGGGATCTGGTCTCTGAAATAGCCATGCTTATGTGTTACGAGGTCACGCGCAAACTTAAGACTGTGGACAAAGAAGTCGAGACTCCCGTGGGAACGGCTCATTGCAAGGTTCTCGACGGAAAAGACATCTGCTTCGTACCGGTCCTTCGCGCCGGTCTCGGAATGGTGGACGGAGTGCTTAAACTCATTCCTATGGCCAAGGTAGGCCACATCGGCCTGTACCGCGACCCCCAGACCTTCGAGCCCGTAGAATATTACTGCAAGCTTCCTCCGGACATTCCGGAAAGGGAAGTGGTAGTGCTCGATCCCATGCTCGCCACCGGCGGCAGCGCTTCCGCGGCCATCAATTTCATTAAGGCCAGAGGCGCCACCAGGATCAAACTTATGAACCTGATCGCCGCTCCCGAGGGCATCCAGAGAGTGCTCCAGGATCATCCCGACGTGGACATCTTCTGCGCCGCCATCGACGAGAGACTTAACGACCACGCCTATATAGTTCCGGGCCTCGGAGACGCCGGAGACAGGCTGTTCGGCACGAAATAAAGAACAACGGACGGTCCCGCGGATCCTTCAGGTGATCCTGAAATTATGAACGGGTGACGATGCCGAGAAAATGACCCGCGGCGTCCAGCACTGACAGATCTTCCTTCGACCGGGCGCCGGAACATCCGGACACGGCCATGTCAATAACGTTAACGGAAAGCTTCGAAAGGAGCTTTCCTTTTTTATCGCCTCTTCCGCCGCTCCCGGCGCAAAAATGTATCATCCTGAGCATTATATTGCGGCCCGTCCGGCTCAAACCTCCGGCGCTCTCCGCGGCTTCCTGCTCACGCTCTTTTTCCGCCACTTTTGCGGCAATCCTTCCCGCGTATGCGGCAATATCTTCGTCCGGCAGCTCTCCTTCTGCAGTTCCCGCTCCTGCGCCCTGCTCCGGCTCCCGTTCCGTCAACGAACGGTCGCATATCTCTTCCGCCAGTCCGGCAAGAAACTCATCAGAAAAGACCAGGTCCGCAAAGCCTCCGCCTGCAGCCTGATTCCGGAGGAAATAATTTGTATACAGCGAGACTTTCCCGCCGGTCTCCCGCAGCAATATATGGGGCTCCTCCTCGAAAGGGGAGCCGGAGCGGATCTTCTGCTTCACGTTATCCAAAACGGCAATAAGCAGCCCTTCGGCGCCCGAATCACCAGGCGCCGCGGAGCGTTCTATGCTCTCAAGATCTCTATTCGAAAAGCAGATCGGCTCCAATTATCATGCGCCTCCTGTTGCTCGCTGGTATGAGCAGTGATATTCGCACCGGCGTGCGAGTGATGTTCGGCTACGCCAAGTGATATTGCTCGTTAACACTCGCAGTGATATTCGCACTTGCGTGCGAGTGATGTTCGGCTTCGCCGAGTGATATCGTTCGCTGGCGCGAACAGCTTAATTTGCCCTGCACGCAATTTAGCTGCGAGCGCAAGCGAGTAATTTAGCTGTGCGAAGCACAATATCACTGTGCCCCGCGCAATATCACTCTGCGAAGCAGAATATCACTGCGCCCCGCGCAATATCACTCTGCGAAGCAGAATATCACTGCGCTTCGCGCAATATCACTCGCCGCAACCGAGCTTAGCTGACCGAAGGTCAATTTAGCCGAAGCCGGACGGCTTCGATTTAGCTGCGTGCCCTGCACGCAATTTAGCTGCGAGCGCAAGCGAGTAATTTAGCTGTGCGAAGCACAATATCACTGCGCCCCGCGCAATATCACTCTGCGAAGCAGAATATCACTGCGCCCCGCCCCTAAATTTAGCACAAATCTGCCGGTTTTTCAAATTGAAAAAAGGGTTGTTTTACCTCCCTGAATGTGGTAAAATCCTATCCGTGGTTTTATGCCATCGCTTTTTTAATGTTTTTAAAATCGGAGAAGAGTAATGGAAGAAAAATCGAAAGATTCGGCTATCGATCTCGGTAAGTTATTGCTCGTAGTCTGGAACAATATCATCTGGGTCATCCTGAGCGCGTTCGTTCTTGCCCTGGCGGCGTATCTTGTCACGCGCCTGACCTGGAAACCCACTTACACCTCTGAGATCCAGCTCTATACGATAATGAAGTCGGCGGACGACGAGTCATCTCAAGCCACCGTCACCACCTCGCAGATCAATATAAGGCGAAACGTAGCGGCGCTGTACGTAAAGGCGATCAAAAAGTCCGACAGCCTCAGGTCCATGGCCGAAAAGCTCAGGGCCCAGGACGAGAAGTACGCCGGCGTCACGGCTACACAGCTGAGCAAATACCTTAGAGTATCCACGGACTCCGACGCTTCGGAGATCATACACGTTAAGGCAACCACCTACGATCCGGATCTGTCCTACGCCATCTGCGAGATAGTAGGGGAAGATGCCGGAACGATGGTAAAAGACGCGTATATCGGCTGCACCGTTGACGTGTTCAACCACGCCTCAAGAGCCAGGAGCGCGGACAAATCCAACGCGGTGAGGAACGGCCTGATCGGAGGCCTGATCGGACTGGTTGCCAGCGTGGCGGTGATACTTGCCATCTATATGCTTGACACATCCCTGAAGAGCGGCGAGGATCTGGCAAATATCAGCGGCGTCCGTTATCTGGGCGACATTCCGGATATCCACGAATCGTTTAAAGGCGGCAAATACGAATACCAGAGGGGCTACGGAAGCAGCGGCACCTCGACGACCTGACGGCGCGCGAAGCGCATAGACAGGCGGCAACGCAGACGGTATCGAATACATAAGGCATAAGGCGCCGGATAAAGGCGCAGAGGTTTTCCCGAAATGAAGTTAAATCTGAACTTTTTGAAATTTAAGAAAAAGAACAACGCCGGAGAAGAAGAGATGGAGAGCGAGTATCTGGTGGACGAGAACACTCCGTTCAATATCCGCGAAGCGTTCAACACACTGCGCTCCAACGTGCTTTTCGCGCTGGCTCCCACCAACGGAAAGAAACTGCTGATCACGTCGGCGAACCAGTCCGAAGGTAAAAGCACCACAGCCGTGAACCTGGCGGCGGCGCTGGCCCAGAGCGGATACAAGGTGCTCCTGATCGACTGCGATATGAGAAAGCCGAAGCTCCACAAATTCTTCGGAGTGGATTACGTTCACGGACTCTCCCGCTTCCTGGTGGGGCAGGAACCGCTCAACGAAACGCTGGTGCACACTGAGATAAAGAACCTTGACCTTATGCCCGCGGGAGTCATCCCTCCCAACCCCTCGGAGCTTCTGGGCAGCAACAGGATGAAAGTGTTCCTTGACAAAGTCGAAGAATATTACAACTACATCATACTCGATACTCCTCCCGTAGGAATGGTCATCGACGCCGCCGTGCTTTCCAAGTACGTTTCCGGCGTGCTCGTTGTGGTCCACTACGGAACCACCCGCCGCGACGACTTTATGAAAGTCAAAAACCAGCTTGATATGGCAGGCGCCAACATCATCGGATTCTCCATGATCGCCGTCAAGAGCGAGCACAAGGGATACTACAAGAAGTATTACAAGTACGGGAGCAGCTACAGTTACGAATACCGCGCCCACCGGAATTGACCGGGAACGCGGCGACGGGCAAATCGACAGGGACAGCGACCGGACAATATGATCGATCTTCACACTCACATACTTCCGGGCATTGACGACGGATCGCCCGACTCCGGGATATCCGTTGAAATGATGGAAATGATGATCGCCCAGAACGTTGACACCGTTGTGGCGACGCCGCACTATTATTGCCTGGACTGTTCTCCCGCAGAGCACGCCGAGAAGGCGAAGGGCGCTTACAGACGGTTCCTGGAGGCCTGGCAGGAGACGCACGGAGAAGACGCGCGGCTGCCGGAGATGCGTTTTGGAGCAGAGATATATCTGGTGAACAGCCTCGAAAACGTGAGCGATCCGGAGCTGCTTAAAATATCAGGCAGCGACCTGATGCTGTTCGAACTGCCGTTCTCGGGATTTCACGGCTGGATGCCCCGGCTGGTGGATCTGGTGGCGGGAAAAGCCGGCGGACGGCCTGTCTTCGCCCATATAGACAGGTATCTGGGAATGCTCCGGAGCGGTGACCTCGAGGAGCTGGAAGAAGTTCCCAGGGCGGCGTTCCAGTTTAATTCGGACGCCTTCAAAAACAGGAAAGCCCTGAAATATATGTACTCACTTATCAAGCGCGGGAAGACCGTGTTCTGGGCCAGCGACTGCCACGGAGCGCGGCATAGGGCGCCCGATCTGGGAGAGACCCTTCCGGAACTGAAGAAAGCGGTCTCGAAGAAGTTCTCGTCTGAAATATTCGACGCCATAGAGGAGCGTCAGTATTCGCTTCTGGGTAAGGATCGACAAATCTGAAGAAAAGAGCAGACAGATGGAAAACAGGGAATTGAAATATCTTTTCAGCGCGAAAGGTATTATATTGACCGTCATCGCCGTTGCCCTCGCGGTAACGGGGATAGTTTTCTGCGTCAATGCCGTGAAGGCCTACGACGGCGTTACGTCGTACGGCAATTCCGTTGTCCTGTCCGGCGGGTCCTCTTCATCGGGCGACAACACGTCTCCCGTCATCAGCTATAAAGAGCTTTCCTACAACTACACCACCCTCGGTTCCACCTGCATCGAATGGACCGACGCCGCCGACGTGGAAGAGGGCAAGGAAAGCGGCCTCTATTTCATCTCCCGGGACAATCTCCGTTTCTGCATCTACGACACGGACAGCGACGCCCTCTGCGGCGGAGACTATAAACTGAGCGACTTCAGGTACATGTGGCTGAACTCCGAAGACGACGGCTTTTACGTGGTTGTAAACCTGGCGGGCGAAAACGTGGACCTGTCCGGATATTACATACTTGCCCGGGAAAGCGGATACATGTACGCCTCCAGAGTGCTCATCAACTGCTACGAAGCAAAGACCGTCGATCTCGGCGGCGCGGTGCTCACGGGCACGCTGCTGGCTCCCTACGCCGAAGTAAGATACGACAACACTTACGTATTCGGCCAGGTGCTCTCGGATTCCACCTCGGGAGAATGCGTGACCTACCGCGAGATCAGATTCTCCGGATACTACACGGTAATGAACAGCCAGGACGACGCGGTGTTCTCCAACGACGTCGTGCGCCAGGAAGCCGTAAAATATCTGATGGAGCACAACGAAAACGGCTTCTACGATTCATATACCGCCTCAAGCCGCGTCAAGAACTCCGACCTGGGCGCCGTGAGGGCCCTCGACCTCAGCGGAGCCATAATAAAAGGCGATCTGAACGCGGATCTGGCAAAGCTCTCCAACCTGGAGTCGCTCAAGATAAACGATTCCGACGTGACGCTGCTCAATCTGGCGGACCATCCCGCGCTGACGGATCTGGAGGTCAACAACACTCCTCTGGCTTCTCTGGATATTTCAGGCTGCACGTCCCTCATGCGCCTCTCCCTGGAAAACACCCGGCTCCGCTCCCTGGACCTCAGCAAGAACGGCCAGCTGAGAGTCCTGATTCTTGCCGGATCGCCGGTAGGGAAGTTCCCGAAAGAGGAGCTCCCGTATCTCGAATATTTGGACGTATCGCGCACGGAACTTGACGAAGACGAAGTATCCGGCGATAATTGTCCCGCACTTAAGACGCTCATCGCTTCCGAAAATCCGGGGCTCCGGGGGCTGAAGTTACCCTCGTTCATGGCGCTGGAGAGCATCGACATATCCGATACGTCCGTGAGCAACCTCATAGTTCCGGAAAACACCGCGCTCACCTATCTCAGGCTCAGCAATACGCTGATACAGATGCTGGACCTGCGCAACATAAAACACCTTTACTCCTGCGAATGCTACAGCGAAAAACTGACGCTCCTGGTGGTCAACAGGTACGCCGATAAACTCTACACTTACGTTACTCCGGTAGTATCTACGAACTGACGGCGGAGGCAACATCGAGGAAGAAGATATGGAAAGAGATAAAAAGACTTTAAAACTCATAAAGGACAAACCGGCTTATTCCGCCGTTTCCCTGCGCCCCGGCAACGACAGGGGAGCGCTGGGCCTTAAAGAGGGCTGGTCCGAAAAGTACGGCAGGGACCTCAGCAGCGAAGTGCTGGGCATCAAAAAGCTGGAAGGGTTCAAGGAAGTGGACCCGGAAAAGCACCGCAGGAAAGTGGCCGCCAGAGAGAAGAAAAAACGCCGGAACAAGATCATATATATCGCCGTGCAGTCGGTCCTCACGGCGGTGATGCTGTTTGCCATCGCAAAGATCGGCGAGAACTACAAGAGCAACGTTGCCGGACGGGAACACCATCAGGCGGTGAGGGAATTGACGGGACACACCTCAGATCCCGTGGTCTACGCCACTCCAGACAGGGAAGTGCCTGAATATCCTATGGAGACTCCCAAGCGCATAGAATATCCTGCGGAATCGCTTCCCAAGACCAGGGAAGACCTGCTGGTATATAAGAACATCAACGAAGATTTCCAGTTCTGGCTCTACCTGCCCGATTCGGAGATCAGCTATTACGTGCTCCAGGGAGAGACCAACGAGACCTACCTGAGAGCCGATATATTCAGGAATTACAACCGCTCCGGCTGCCTGTTCCTGGATTACAGGTGCGACCCCGCCACCATGTCCGGCCATACTATCATTTACGGCCACACCATGAACGACATAAGTATTTTCGGAGAGCTCCGGGACTACCTGGAGGAAGATTATTACAACTCCCACAGGTATTTCTATACGCTTTCGCTTGACAGCGTTACCATGTGGAAGGTGTTCTCCGTGTACATAACCACCATCGACGAATATTATATCGAGACCTATTTCAGGTCTCCCACCGACTATCTGGCGTTCATAAACGGCCTGAATGATTCGTCAATGTATAAATCCGACGTAAACCTGGTGAAGACCGACGACGTGTTGACCCTTTCCACCTGCTACAGGCTGTATCACGGCGCCGACGGGCGGCTGGTGGTCCACGCGGTGAAAGTCGGATCTTCTCCGATGCTTTGACCTTCGCGGTCTTCCGGGTGATCGATTTTTATGGCTTACAAAATCACAGGCGAATACAACAAAAAATACGGCACCGTAAATCTCAGCAACCTGTTCGTGACGGAATATATGCCGGGCATAGGCGGCAACGCGCTGAAGATATACGTGCTGCTGCTCTACTACGCCAAGATCGGCGCCAAAGCTGACGAGCAGTCCGTGGCCAACAACCTGGGTATGGACCTTTCCTACGTCAGCGCAGGGCTCATCGAGCTGGAGTCCAAGGGCCTGATCTCCCGCGAGGGCAATGAACTGGTGCTCCAGGACCTGGTGGAAAAGCATATCCGGGACAATTACGCTCCCCGCACCGCGCCGCGTCCGGACAATTCCGAATCGGGAGACGCTCCCGACCGCACCCACTTGTTGAGAGCCATCAGCGACCGTTTCTTCGGAGGCCAGATGTCCCAGTCCTGGTACAACGACATCGTGCTCTGGGCCAACACCTACGACTTCTGCGACGAAGTGGTATTTATGATCTTCCAGCAGAACAAGGACAAGCCCTATAGCCGCCCCTATATGAAAAAAGTCATGGAAGCCTACGGCGAGCGCGGCATCCACACGGTAGAGCAGATGAACAACTGGCTCCAGCGCCGCGAAGTATACGTGAAAGTGCGGTCCCGGGTGGCCTCCAACCTTAAGATTGACCCGTTGACCGTCTATCAGGAAAAATACATAGAAAAATGGTTTTACGAGTACGGTTACGGCTTTGACGTGATCGATATTGCCCTGAAAGAAGCCGCCGGAATGAACAGGCCTTCCTTCAACCTTTACGACGCCATGCTGACCAACTGGCACGACAACGGCCTTGAAACGGCGGAGGCGGTTAAGGCGTACGTAAATTCCAGAAAAAAAGCTTCCGGAAACGCTTCGGGCAACAGCAAGGGTACCGGGAAGAAGCCCTCTGGCAATTACGACCAACGGGACTATTCACAGGATTTTTACGACAGCATCTACGGTGACGGAAAATGACGGAAAGAGAACGGATCATATCTCTGGCAGGCGACGAGCTGTCAGGCCGGGCAAGAGCTTTTGCGGCTGAGGCCAGAAAGGCGGAACTGTCGCGGCTTTTGTCGTTGCCCGAACTTTCGGAGGCCAGGACCAGGCTGGGATACGTGTACAGCTGCCTTGACAACATCGAGATCGGAAAGAAAGTTTCCGCCCGGGTGGCAGGCACCGCCGGGGAAAGGTACGCGGACGTTTTCGCTATGAGAAGGGATGCGCTGCTGGCCGAAAAAGAGAGGCTGGAGGCATTGACTGAAAAGCTGGAAGCGGAAAACAAAGCCCCGGAAGCGCGAAAATATTATTGCCCCCTGTGCCTTGACAAGGGATATCTGGAAGACGGAGCGGGAAACGCAAGACGCTGCCGGTGCTTCAACGAGATTTTGTCAGGATTCATACTGGAAGCCTCCGGGATACCCGAGGGACGGTTCGAACCGGAGCCGCCTGAGAAAGGCATCTACTCGCCTGTGGCGGACAAAGCCAGGTACGGCAGCGAAGAGAGCCCCGAAAAGACCGCCGTGGCCGCTTACAGGGCCGCAATGGATTTCGTGTCAGACCGTTCTCCCTCTTCGAAAACGAAAATGTTCATAACCGGCCGTGTGGGAGTGGGCAAGACCCATCTCGCCTGCTGTATGGCCACCGCCGCCGCCCGTCAATGCCTTTTCGTGCGCTACGGCAGCATTTCCGTCATTCTCGACGCCATCCAGAACAGGATATTCAATTCCGACGAAGAGCGGGAAACGTACGAAAATCGGCGGGAATATATCGAAAACTGCGACTTGCTCATAATAGACGACCTGGGCGTGGAAAACGTCACCGAGAGGCGCTTCGAGAATCTCATAACGCTTCTGGACAAACGCACCGATTCCGGCAGGAAGACGGTGATCACTTCCAACCTGGGGCTCAGGGAAATAAAGGAAGTATACGGCGAGCGCCTGGCGTCGAGATTTATCGATCTGAAAAACTCGGTCAACGTCCGGCTTCTCGGAGACGATATAAGACTTATGCGGATCGGTTCGGACCGATCATAATATCATAATTTTTTTTACAGGCTGGTGAATTCATGGATCTGGAAACTATCCAAAACAAAAGCGTTGACGATCTTAAGACCATCGCGAACTTGCTGGGGCTGCTGGTGCCTGAAAAATGCACTAAGGCAAAATTGATAAAGATGATCGTCGGTGACAGTCAGCAATGGGAGACCAAGGAAACGCTCTCGGCAGCGCCCGAGACGCCTCCGAAGAGCCGCAGAGGCAGAAAGCCTAACGCGTTAAAAGCGCTGGAGAACGCCGGGAAAGCTGCCGAAAACGGCAGCGCGGCGACTCCCGAGGCCTCCGCGGAAAATGTTCCCGAAAAGGCTCCCGAGAAAGCTCCCGAAAAGGTTCCTGAAAAGGGCGCAGGGAAAGCCGCAGAGACCGCGGCCGAGGCTCCCAAAACGGAAGCGTCCGGAAACGATGCCGCCGCAGGAAAGACCGCTCCTCAGAAGGGGCGCAGAGGCAGAAAGCCCAACGCTTTAAAAGCGCTGGAAAATGCCGGAAAAGCCCCGGCGAAAGAAAGCGAGAACGTTCAGGAAGCCGCTCCGGCAGCCGCAGCCGCGGCACCTGCTCCCGCGGTTCCCGCCTCCGCTCCCTGCGAGCCCGAGGCGAAAGAGCGCCAGGAAGAAGAGCAGAACGGCGGCCGCAAACTTGAATTCCAGGAGAATTCGGAAGAAGTCACGGGCCTTCTGGACGTGATGCAGGAAGGGTACGGATTCCTCAGGACCAACAAGTATTACACGGGAAACAAGGACGTTTTCGTTGCCCCGAATTTCATACGCAAATACGGCCTCAGGACAGGAGACGAATTGTCCGGACGCAGCCGCCCCCAGCGTGACAACGACAAGTACCAGGCGCTGTTCTACATCACCTCCATCAACGGCAAATCTCCGGACCAGGCCATGAACAGAGCCTCCTTCGAGTCGTTGACGCCCATATATCCGGACGAGCAGCTGAAGCTGGAAACGGTGCCCGGAGAATTGTCCACCCGCCTCATCGATCTCATTGCCCCGATCGGAAAAGGCCAGCGCGGCATGATCGTGTCGCCTCCCAAAGCCGGTAAAACGGTGCTCCTTAAGAAGATCGCCAACGCCATCACCGCAAATTACCCCGAAGTCAAACTGATCGTGCTGCTGATAGACGAGCGGCCCGAGGAAGTGACGGATATGAGAGAGTCCATCGAAGGCGAAGTGGTCTCCTCCACTTTCGACGAGATGCCGGAGCGCCACATAAAAGTGGCCGAAATGGTATTCGAGCGGTCAAGGCGGCTGGTGGAATTCGGGTACGACGTGGTCATACTTATGGACAGCCTCACCAGGCTTGCCAGAGCGTACAACATCACCATAACTCCCACGGGCAGGTCGCTGTCCGGCGGTCTCGATCCGGGCGCCATGTACAACCCCAAGAAATTCTTCGGCGCCGCCAGAAACATCAGGGGAGGAGGCAGCCTCACCATCGTTGCCACCGCGCTGATCGACACCGGATCCAAGATGGATGACGTGATATTCGAGGAATTCAAGGGCACGGGCAATATGGAGCTCCATCTTGACCGGAAGCTTTCCGAAAAGCGCGTGTTCCCCGCCATCGACATCAACAAATCCGGTACGCGTAAAGAAGAACTGCTGCTTTCCGAGGCGGCAATGAACGCGGTGTATTCCATCCGCAAGGCCATTGCCAATGCCGGAGGCGCGGACGTTACGGAAATGATCGTAAGCAAGATGCTCAAGACCCAGAGCAACGAAGAGTTCATAAAGACGGTAAGAGTCGGTATCGAGAGGCCGTCCAACTGATACGGGAGATCAGGTGTTTGTTAAATGAAAGTAATTGTTGTCGGTTCAGGTAAGATCGGCAAGTTTATCGTGGAGAGCCTTGTCCGGGAAGGGCACGACGTGGTGGTCGTGGACAATTCCGTGAAGGTCATCGACGAGATAACGAATCAGTACGACGTAATGGCGGTATGCGGCAACGGCGCCGACTGGGAGACCCTTGTGGAAGCGGGAGCCGAGCAATCGGAACTCGTGGCCTCCGTCACGGATTCGGACGAGAAGAACATGCTTACCTGCTTCATGGCAAAAAAGCTGGGAGCCCGTCATACCATCGCGCGCATCAGGAACCCGGAGTACAACGACTCCAGCCTGGGTTTCTTCAAAGAGCAGCTGAATCTTTCTATGGCAATAAACCCCGAGCTGCTGGCCGCCGAAGAGATCTACACCTTGCTGAAATTTCCCTCCGCCGCCAAGGTGGAGACTTTTTCCCGACGCAATTTCGAGATGGCGGAGCTGAAGCTGAGGCCAGACACCCCTCTGGACGGAATGAAGCTGTTCGAGATGCGCCAGAAATACAAAGGCCAGTATCTGGTCTGCGCCGTGCAGCGCGGCGACGAAGCGTTCATACCCGACGGCAGTTTTACACTTCGGGCGGGAGACAGGATAGGCATCACCGCCACCAGGAGCGAGATCGCCAGGCTGCTAAAAAACCTGGGGGCAATGCAGAAGCAGGCCAGAAACGTCATGATACTGGGAGGCAGCCGCACCGCGTTTTATCTGGCGAAGATGCTGCTGGCTTCCGGCAACCAGGTCAAGATAATCGAGCAGGACAGGGAGATCTGCCGGGAGCTTTGCGACTCGCTTCCCAAAGCCGTTGTCCTTCAGGGAGACGGAGCCCAGCAGGAGATATTGATGGAAGAGGGCCTGGAGCAGCAGGACGCCTTCGTTGCCCTCACCGGTATGGACGAGGAAAACATATTGATGTCCATATTCGCCTCGAACCATAAAGTCCCCAAAGTCATTTCCAAAGTCAACAGGGAAGAGATGGCAAGGCTCGCGGAGAAGCTGTCCCTTGACACAATCGTGTCGCCCAGGAAGATCGTGTCCGACATCATCGTCAGGTACGCCAGGGCGCTTCGGAATTCCGAAGGCAGCAACATCGAGACGCTTTACCACCTGATGGACGGCAGCGCCGAGGCGCTGGAGTTCCACGTCAACGCAGGTTCTCCGGTGATCGGCATGCCGCTCAAAGAGATGAAATTCAAGAAGAACACGCTGGTGGCGGGCATCATCCGTCAACGCAAGGCCATCATACCTTCCGGCGACGATATGATCCTGGCGGACGACAACGTAGTGGTCATAGGCAGCGGAGTGCGTTTCGAGGATATTGCCGATATCCTGGCATGACCGGAGCAGGCCCGTTTGAGTTATGAACAGACGCAGAGTTTTTTACACTTTAGGTTTGATACTTGATACGGAAGCGGTGCTGATGCTGATCCCCGCCATAGTATCGCTTATCTACGGCGAGCTGCGGTCTGCGTCGATGATACTGCTTTCTTCCGCAGTTGCCGCCGCCGTGGGTTCGCTTATGATGCTGATCTGCCGCAAGCGGAGAAGCGCCATATACGCCAAGGAAGGGTTCGTTATCGTTGCCCTGGCCTGGCTGTCGATGACGCTGTTCGGCGCGCTGCCGTTTATTTTTACTGGGGAACTGGGAGTCATTGACGCCATTTTCGAGACCGCCAGCGGTTTTACCACCACCGGCGCCTCCGTCGTCACGTCATTCGAGACCATGAGCAAGGGCGTGCTGTTCTGGCGCAGCGCCACCCACTGGATCGGAGGTATGGGCGTTCTCGTGCTGATGATGGCCATACTGCCCTCGGACACGGAAGGCTCGGTGCACATCCTGAGAGCGGAAGTGCCCGGACCCACCTTCGGCAAGTTCGTTCCCAAGATCAAAAAGACCGCCCTGATCCTGTACCTGCTCTACATAGGCCTGTCGGCGGTCGAGACAATAATGCTGCTCTTCGGCGGCATGGACCTGTTCGAAAGCCTGATATATACCTTCGGCACCGCGGGTACCGGCGGCTTCGGCCTCAGCGGCACCAGCCTCACGAATTACAACCCGTATATCCAGTGGGTCGTAGGTATCTTTATGGTGATGTTCGGCGTCAATTTCAACCTGTACTATCTGGTGATAATGGGCAAGATCAGGACCGCCCTTAAAAGCCGCGAACTGTGGCTCTATCTGGGCATCATCGGCAGCAGCGTGGCAATAATTACGATACATATGCATAACCTGTACCAGACCTTCGGCGACAATCTCCGGACCTCCTTCTTCCAGGTGGCCTCGATCGTTACCACCACCGGTTTCGCCACCGCCGATTTCGACACCTGGACCGGCATTTCCAGGGCGGTATTGTTTATGCTTTATTTCGTTGGCAGCTGCGCCGGCTCAACCGCCGGCGGCATCAAGGTCTCCCGCGTGATACTGCTGGGCAAGATCATCCGCCGCGACCTTCGGCACATGGTCCATCCTCATTCCGTCGGCGTGGTCAAATTCGAGGGCAGGCGCGTGGACGACAACACCCTCCGCGGCGTCACTTCCTTCTTCGTTCTCTATTGCGCCGTGCTGGGCTCCGTGTTCCTGCTGCTCAGCCTCTTCGAACCCGATACCGACATGATAACGAATATGACCGCGTCAATGGCCACCCTCAACAACGTGGGCCCCGGTCTGGGCAAGGTAGGCCCGTATATGGGCTACAGTTTCTACTCCGTGGGTTCGAAGATCGTGCTTTCTCTGTCAATGCTCTTCGGCCGCCTGGAGATATATCCGCTGATCCTGGCATTGTCGCCGGGGCTGTGGAGGAGGAAGTAAGCGTTCGCGCTGACGCGCGAGTGAAATTGAAAACCGCAGGCTTTCAGAGACAATGGAGCCTGCGGTTTTCAATTTCGCTGCTCACAACGCGAGCAATATCACTGCGCGCCATGCGCACCATGTCCTTCCGCGCGCCGCGTATTGTCCCGAGCAAAAAACCACTTGCGCCGCCGGGAAACGAGGAGTATAATTCGCGTAACGGCGTTGACGGAGACGGGCGCCGCCATTGTCCTCTATAGAGAGCCGCAGTCTGGTGCAATGCGGTGAGGAAGGGCGGAAGCAGATCACTCCTGAGCCGGGCGGCTGAAGCCGGAGACGGTGGTAAGCGGCTCCGGGGCGTCCCGTGACAGGCGGAAGATTTAAGTGCGCGAGGCTCAGCAGGAAAAGGGCCGGGGCGTACCGAATCCGACAGAATTCCGAGTGGTATAACGAAGTCATTGACCTCGTCTCGTTTCTGAGACGAGTTTTTTTGTCCCCGGAACTTCCGTCCGATTCATATTTACTCCGAGGAATGGAAGGTGGTTCTGATGGCATTTTTTGAGAAGTACGTTAACAGAGCGGATTTTACGTCTTACGAGGATATGAAGGCGAATCTGCGGATCAACGTCCCAGACGATTTTAATTTTGCATACGACGTGCTGGACGCGCTGGCGGAGAAGGATCCGGACGGCAGGGCAATGGTCTGGTGCGACGATCATGGCGCGGAGCGGACTTTCACGTTTGGCGAGATGTCGAAGCTGTCGATGCGCGCGGCCAATTATCTGTCGAGCCTGAGCATCGGGAAGGGCGACAGCGTGGTGCTGGTGCTGAAGCGCCATTACCAGTTCTGGTACGCGCTGATGGGGCTTCACAGGATCGGAGCCGTTGCCGTGCCCGCAACGCACCTGTTGACGGCGAAGGACCTGGATTACAGGTTCAACAGGGCGGACGTGAAGGCGATCATCGCCACCACGGACCACGACTTTTACAAGCAGGTGGAAGAGGCGCAATTGACCTCGCCCACGCTGAAGCTTAAATTGTCCGCCGGCGGCCACGGGGAGTTCCCGGGAGGCGACTGGCTGGATTTCGACAAGGGCGTGGAAAGCGCTTCCGACGTTTTCCCCAGGCCGGAGGGGGAGAAAGCGGTGCACAACGACGACACCATGCTCCTGTATTTTACTTCCGGCACTTCCGGCTATCCCAAGATGGTCATACACGATTTCGCCTACCCTCTGGGCCACATAATCACCGCCGGTTACTGGCACAGCGTTAAAGAGGGCGGCCTTCATATGACGGTGGCGGAGACGGGTTGGGCAAAGGCCGTCTGGGGCAAGCTTTACGGTCAATGGCTGGGGGAGACCGCCATTTTCGTGTACGATATGGACAAGTTCGATCCCAACAAACTGCTCCGGAAGATGCAGGACTACAAACTCACCACTTTCTGCTCGCCGCCAACGATGTACCGCTTCATGATGAAGGAAGATATGAAGAGCTACGACCTGTCGTCGCTCCGGGAATTGACCGTGGCGGGAGAGGCGCTGAATCCGGAAGTGTTCAACCAGATCAAGGCGGCCACCGGCATCGAGATGCGGGAATGCTACGGGCAGACCGAAGTCGTTGCCCTCGTTTGCACATTCCCCTGGATGAAGAAAAAACCCGGCTCCATGGGCAAACCCTCCCCCTGCTACGACGTGGATATCGTCGACAACGATATGCGTTCCTGCTATCCCGGCGAAGTGGGTGAGATCGTGATCAACACCTCCAAAGGCCGCCCCGTCGGCATGTTCAAGGGCTATTACAAGGACAAGGAACTCACCGAGGAAGTCTGGCACGACGGCTATTATCACACCTGCGACCTGGCCTACCGCGACGAGGAAGGCTATTTCTGGTACGTTGGCCGCAAGGACGACGTCATCAAGAGCTCCGGCTACCGCATCGGCCCCTTCGAAGTGGAATCCGCCCTGATGACCCACCCCGCGGTGCTGGAATGCGCCATCACCGGCGTCCCCGACGAACTCAGGGGCCAGGTGGTCAAGGCCACCGTGGTGCTGGCAAGGGGCTACACGGCTTCCGACGAGCTTAAGAAGGAGCTGCAGAACCACGTCAAAAAGTCCACCGCTCCTTACAAGTACCCCCGTGTCGTGGAATTCGTCGACGAGCTGCCCAAGACCATCAGCGGCAAGATCCGCCGCGTGGAGATCAGGGAGAAGGACAAGAGGGAAAAGTGATAGCCCTCTATGCCGAGCTAAATTGAAAACCGCAGGCTTTCAGTGACAATGGAGCCTGCGGTTTTCAGCTAAATTGAAGCCTGCGGATCCAGCTAAATTCGCGCTTTGGCGCGAGCGAAATTCCGCTTCGCGGAGTGATGTTGCCCGCGTGGCGAGCGGCTAAATATTTCCTTCGCGCATACCAATGACTTTGTTCTGGTCCGGAAGTGTGAGATCCGGCGCTTTTGTTCCTTTAACTAACATTTGCTGTTTCCCTCTCGAAAGAAGATCAAATTCACGGATCCTCGATCCACTCGCCATTGACGTAGGCAACGACGCCGGATCTGATTATATTGCCCGCCTCGTCATAATAACGGTAATAGTTGTACGGAGGATCATTCGGATCCATTCCGCCGTTGGTCGCATATCTTCTTTCGATCCTTGCCCGACCGGAATCATAATAGTGATCTTCGGAGTAGTGCAATTCGTCGTCGGAATATCGAAGCTCATCAAAATAATAGATCGCTTTTCCTTTTTCGTTATATCTTAGCAGAGTATACCGATTGCGCAGGCCGTTTTCCGTAATTATGGTCGTTTTTTCTGCGATCACACCGGAATCACGATACACATACAATATCTCGGAACACGACCCGTTGCCAAAATCCGTAATACTGCTAAGCTCCTGGCCGTCAGGACGATACGTTTTAGTTGTAACCGTCTGCCATTCGTTAGAATAATACGTTGTCACAGTATTCTTGTACAGAAACGTTTCCGTACGGCTCTCGTTTTTATAACAATATACATTTTCGGTATACGTCGATCTGGTATCACTTTCCTTCTTCTTTATCTTGACTGTCTCATAAACCAGATCCGCACGGTCTTTGTACCGTTCCCGGACGGTCTCGGTGTCTCCGTTAATGATCCGTGTATACAGGTCGATCCCTTCCAGATTGTATATTTTTTCAGTCGAACTGTCTGAACTGTTCACCGTATATTCGCGTACAAGTATCCCGTTCTCAAAATATTGCTCATATCTGCAGGCTCCGAAAATTTTAGCATAACTGCTGAGTTTTCCGGAACCGTCAAATTCATAACGGAAGCTGGTTATTGAGGATGTACCGCCTGATGCGTTCGAGGTGTCGATTACGGCAGGATACCCCTCGGTACCGCCGAGGTTCAGAGTCAATTCGTTTACAACGTTCGGTCCCGGGAGCAGCAGCGAATTCCATTTTCCTGCGGAGAAATCGTAATATAGCTTTCCGGCAAGTAACTCTTTAACACATTGAACGTTACTGCCCACTGAGTCTTCCTGGTATTTTACCGTAAACACCAGCGCATTGTAATCTTCATTTGAAGTGCATTTCAGCCTGAAATGTATGCTTTTCGCTGTGAGTATTATGCTGTTTCCGTTCCGCGTTACGTCGCAAAGGTATATCTGGTCGATATACATTTCGCCTTTTAAAAAGTACATCATGCCGGTTTCGTCTATCAGGACCGTTTCGATCCTGCTGCGGACGTTGAAATATGCTTTGTCACCGTCAAGCTTCACTGATTCCGGAAGAACATCCGGGAACAACTCCGATCTGGTGTTTTTCGTCGGCAATATAATGTATTCCGCTGCTCCTTCCGGGGCAATATGGTCTGGCCTTACCGTTGCCTCAGGTCCTGAAAACCAGTCCGGATGTACTGTAGCAGGCGCCGTCGTCGGAGGTGCGGCAGTCGGGGTCGCGGTCGGCGGAACTGCGGTCGGAGCAGCGGTATAAGGCGCTTTCGTCGGCGTAGTTGTAGGAGGCAAAGCAGTCGGTGCGGCGGTTGATGTCGCTGTCGGAGGTACGGCTGTCGGTGTCGCTGTCGGCGGAACAGTCGTCTGTGTTGTTACAGTTGACGTCGCAGTGGGTACCACCTCGACGGGCGTCTCCGAAGAAGGCAATTTCGTCGGCGTCGCGGTAGGAGGCACTGTCGTCGTTGACGTGGCGGCAGTAGTTTCAGCCGGTGTTGCCGGAAGCATCGTCGGAATCTCCGTCGGAGCAGCAGTAACCTGCCCGGCCTGCGTCGGCGCTTCTGTCCCCTCTGATATCGTCGTTTCGTTTCCTTTATCCTGACTGTCGGGTTTACTTAACCGGATAGCAATAATTATCCCTGCAGCCAGCGAAGCCGCGACCACCAAAGCTTCGACAGCAAATCTGAACGCGGTCGAGCCAAAAAACTTCTTCGCCCTGCCGGCGGATGAAGAACTCACTTCTGGGACGGACGGAACAAATTCCTCGGCCTCAGACAGCATCTCCTGAGGCAAATATTTCATATATTCTTTCAGCTTTTTGTTTTTCATAACCTTATTCCTTCCGTTTTCAGTTTTTTAATCAGTTCCTTACGCATCCTGCTCAATGTCGATGAAACAGTCCCCACAGGCACTCCTGCTTTCCTTGCTATCTCGGAATCTTTTGCCCCGAAATAGAATTTGGCAATGAAGCACTTTCTTTTTTCAGAGCTGACTCCGTTTAAATAATCGGCTATCAGCGCGGCAACAGTTTCTTTATCATCCCGGTCAATATCTAACACTCCGATGTTGTCTGCAGTTTCCAGCGGTTCCAGTTTTTCCGGAGGGATCCGGCCCTTGCGCCGCTGCGCTTTATAACGATCGATCGCGTTGTTTTTGGCCGCGACAGCCACGTATGCTTTTAAATTCGATGGTTTGTTCGGCGGAATACTGTTCCAGATCTTCAGCAGCACATCATTGACGCACTCCTCCGCGTCCTGCTCATTCCCGAGGATCCGGACAGAAGTGCTTCGTATAAGATTACGGAATCTGGATTCCAGTAATCCCATTGCCATTTCGTCCCGTCCCTCGAGCATGGCAATTATCTCTTCGTCAGTTATGTTGTTGTAAATATCACTTGTCAGGCCTGTCATTGTTTCTCCCTGGATAATTTCGTCTCCTGATCCCTTTCAAATAATGTGACGACAAAAAATCGCATATCCTTGCATGTCCTTTTTAAAATCTTTTCTCAACTGGTTTTTAACAGAATCGGATACTTCCGGAATGACGGTGGTATCCACGTTTTGATCCTGTAGATTATCGATCCGGTTATTATGATCTCGGCGTCTTTTTAATTCCACCATGGCCTCTGCGGGCACGTCTATCTTCCTGATCATATCCGAGCCCTTTCTGCGCGTTCATTCGTTGTCAATATTTTATCGGCAAGCGGGTGTGAAAAGCAAGTTCAGGGTCAATCGAGCGCTGACAATAGCGTTTGATTCCTGGATCTTGGCCTTGCGTTTCTTACAAACCTGTTGATTTCATCCCATTCGTCAGAAGCGGACGTTCCAAAAAGAAATACAACGATTTAAACAAGAGCCGCTCGCCACGCGAGCAATTTCGCCCGCCCGCCAGGACGAATTCCGCTCGTTCGTCAGGACGAATTTAGCTGAACCCTGAATTTTCTGACAACATATCAGGGTTCAACATTCGCTTTTCCCGATGGACAACCACCACTTTTTTTGGTACAATTGACCCAACGAAAAACCGAAATACATTCCGGAGGTGTCATATGAAAAAGCAGCGACTTATCGGCGGAGAACCGGTGATAGGCATCAGACCGACTATTGACGGCAGACGGGGGCCAATGAGGCTGAGAGAGAGCCTGGAGGACCAGACCATGGCCATGGCCCTGGCGGCGAAGAAGCTGTTCGAGGAGAACCTTTTCTATTCGAACGGGGAGCCCGTGAAGGTCATCGTGGCGGACACGACCATTGGCCGGGTGCCGGAATCCGCGGCGTGTGCGGAGAAATTCAGAAAAGCAGGAGTGGACATCACGTTGACCGTGACGCCCTGCTGGTGCTACGGATCAGAGACCATGGATATGGACCCGCATACTATAAAGGCGGTCTGGGGCTTCAACGGCACGGAGCGGCCCGGAGCGGTGTATCTGGCATCCGTGCTTGCCACACACGCACAGAAAGGGCTGCCTGCCTTCGGGATATACGGGCACGAAGTGCAGGACGTGGGAGACGTGGACAGGATACCCGACGACGTTGCCGCGAAGCTTTTGCGGTTCGGCAGGGCAGCCGTTGCCGCGGCGTCCATGCGGGGCAAATCGTATCTCCAGATCGGCTCGGTGACGATGGGCATCGGCGGGTCGATAATGGACCAGGCGTTTATGGAGGACTACTTCGGCATGCGGGTGGAATCCGTTGACGAAGTTGAGATACTCAGGCGCATGGAAGAGGGGATATACAACAAAGAGGATTACGAGCGGGCGCTGGCCTGGACCTTCGAACATTGTAAGGAAGGCCGGGACGACAACCCGGATTTCGTGCGTTTCTCTCCCGAACAGAAGAAAAAACAGTGGGAATTCACCGTAAAAATGTATCTGATCATCCGCGACCTCATGGGCGGAAGCGACCGGCTGCCTCCGCAGTTCAAAGAAGAAGCTTCCGGCCACAACGCCATCGCCGCCGGCTTCCAGGGACAGCGCCAGTGGACAGACCATTGGCCCAACTGCGACTATCCCGAGGCGCTGCTGAACTCCTCCTTCGACTTTGAAGGCGCCAGGGAGCCCTACGTGCTTGCCACCGAAAACGACATCCTGAACGGCATGGGGATGCTCTTTATGAAGCTGCTCACCGGCCGCGCCCAGATATTCGCCGACGTGCGCACCTACTGGTCTCCCGACGCCGTAAAACGGGTGGCGAATTACGAATTCCAGGGCAAGGCCAGGGAGAACGGTGGCATAATCCACCTGCTCAACTCCGGCGCCGCCTGTCTCGACGCCTGCGGAGAGGCCACCGACGCCGAGGGCAATCACCTGATGAAACGCTGGTGGGAGGTCAACGACGAAGACATCGAAAAGATGACCGCCGCCACCGTCTGGTGCGAGGCCGGCTTCGACAATTTCCGCGGAGGCGGCTTCTCCAGCCACTTCGTCACCAGGGCCGAAATGCCTGCCACGATGATCCGCCTTAACCTGGTCAAAGGCCTGGGCCCCGTGCTCCAGATCGCGGAAGGCTGGACCGTAAAACTGCCCGACGAAGTCACGGATATATTGATGGAACGCACCAATCCTACCTGGCCCTGCACCTGGTTCACGCCACGCTGCGACGGCAGGTCCGGCAGCCCCTTCGAAGACGCGTACAGTGTAATGAACAACTGGGGCGCCAACCACGGAGCCATCTCCTACGGCCACATCGGCGCAGATCTGATCACGCTCTGCTCCATACTGAGAATACCCGTGTGCATGCACAACGTCCCCGACAAAGACATATTCCGTCCCGCCGCCTGGAACGCTTTCGGCATGGACAAGGAAGGCGCCGATTTCCGGGCCTGCAAGAACTTCGGGCCGCTTTACAAATGACCGGCCATACCGAACTTACTTGACGACATATCTTGACGACTTTTATTGACGACGGATTCGGCGAGGCTGCATATGAAACTTAAAGCTACTCAAAAATACCATTCCACAGCCATAAGCCCCAGGCTGGCTTCCAACTTTATAGAGCTGGGATACGGCCTTCAGGTGGAAGGTATGGCCGCGGAATTGTTCTTCAACCGCAGCTTCGAGCCCTTCTATCCGTACCGCATGATCAACAAGATCTGGTTCGACCTGCTGGAGGACGAGAACGACCTTCAGTCCCGGTGCGAGACCGACTGGCGCGTGTTCGACTGGTACCATTCCTCCTACGAGCACAACGCCTGGTTCGCGTTCCCGGGCACTGCCGGATACCAGGAGATACGGGACGATTCCACCTTCGTAATCGAAAAGTCGCCCTGCGCCGACGTCACCATCGGCATCGTAGAGGGAGGCGTCAACGGCACCCACGCAATGAGGGTTGTCAACAACTGCGGCGGCGACGGAGGCCTGGCCCAGGACGGAAAATATTGCTTCCCGGGCGTCAATTACAGCTTCAGAGGAAGGATCGACGTTGTCCGGCCCGGCAGTTCCGGCAGAGGCTTTTTCGCGGCGCTCTACAGGGAGAATACCGTAAAGGATCCGGTGTGCGTTGCCCCGCTGGACGTTAAAGGAGATTTCGCCGAAGTGAAAGCTTCGCTCGCCGTGCCGAAAGAAGGACGGTACACTTTCGCGCTGTTGACGCCGGAAGGGAGCGAAATACTGTGCGACGACTTTTCGTTGACGCCGGATGACGCCATAGGCGGCTTTAAAAAGAGCGCGGTGGAAGCGGGCAGGTACGTTGCCCCGAAAGTGATACGCTGGCCGGGAGGCTGCTTCGCCTCCTTCTACAACTGGCGCGACGGCGTGGGCAAAAACAGGACGCCCATGTATTCGGATTTCTGGGGCGGCTTCAGGTACAACGACATAGGCACCGACGAGCTGGTTTCCTACGCAGAGGCGGTAGGCGGCGAATCCATGATCTGCGTCAACCTTTTCCACCCCTTCAAGCGGTTCTACGACTACGTGCCTCAGGAATATTTCGACCGTGATCCCGACGATCCAAACATACCCGCCGCCAGGCACGGACGCGACCTCAAACAGTTCGCGGACAAGGAACTGGGCGCCAGGGAAGCGGCAGCCTGGGTGGAATATTGCAACGGCGACCTCACCACCGAAGGCGGAAGGCAGCGCGCGGCCAACGGCAGGGAAAAGCCATACAACGTAAAATATTGGGAGATGGACAACGAGATACACCGCTGGTTTTCCGCCGAGGAGTACGCCGACACCTGCGTCATGTATTCCAAGGCGATGAAGGCGGTCGACCCAACGATAAAGATCGGAATGATCTCATATTGCCACGGGTACGAAACGCTGGAAATGATGCTGGAACGAGCGGGAGAATATATCGACTTTTTTGCCGACCGGGGCATAGAAGAGAAGGACCTGGAGCGCAAGCTCGGCATCCTCCGCGCGTACAACGAAAAGCACGGCACTAACTTAAAATATTGCAACACGGAATGGCTCCCGCTGAACGGCGCAGACGTGTACAATATGGTGCCACGCTCCGAGATGCGGCACAACAAATGCTTCCTCTTCAGCAAATGGTCCTACGCCCTGGACGCCGCGGCCAATATGATGATGTGGCAGAGGCACGGCGACATTGTGGACTTCATCAATTTCAACAACCTGGCCAATACCCATTCCCAGTCCGTGCTGGAGACGCCCAAGGAAGGCTATTATATTACCGCCGCGGGAATGATGATGCACCGTTTCGCCAATACGCAGGCGGCAAGGACGATTGAGATCGAAAACTACCACGCCCTGCGCACGGATCCCGTCAGCGTGCAGCTTTCCGAAAACAAGGACGGTTCGGCGCTGGTGCTTAACGTGCTGAACCGCTCCGAACAGGACGACGAAGTGGAGATAGACCTTTCCGCCTTCGGGATAAGGGAAGGGATCGCCAGGGGCGTCATTTTGAAGGGCGGAGAACTGCTTTCGATGAACAGACTTAACGATCAGCAGATAACAGAAGGACCCGCCGAAGACGGGATAGTACGGGACGGCATTCTTCGCGTTCCGGCGCCCAGGCTGTCTTTCTCAGAGTATCTGATCGAAAAAGAAGGATGATAAAGTGAAAAGAACCGTTTTGTTAAGATCGCTTTTATTGGTGTGGTCGGTGGTCCTTGCCGCCGCGCTGTTCTGCGCCTGCCGCCCTAAAGAGGACAACGGGCCCAGGGCCTCCATCACCGCATGGGAGATGACTGCCGCCGACGGAGCAGTCACGCTTAAATTGAGCGGATCGGTGGCTTCCGAGGAGATCGCGGGCGGCATAGTTACGGTGACTCTTACTGACGTGAAAGGGGAGATCGACCGGGCGGAGATAGACCACCTGCCTGAAACGCCCGAGGAAGTGCGGCTGGAATGCTCCCCCGGAAGGCTCTGGGACGAATTGACGGTGCTCGTTTCGTACACGCTGGAGGGAAAGGAATACGGCAGAGCGGAGTTGAAACTTATAGACAGGCTGCCGCAATTGACCCATGACGGAGTGAAATGCGTCGTACACGCCATGTCCGCCAGGGAAAAAGCGAATCTGGTGATGGGTGAACCCAATCCGGCCAAACCGGGATCCTCCGGAGGCACCTTCTCTCTGGATCACTACGGCATCCCCACCATTACTGTCAACGACGGCCCCGCGGGTGTCCGGTACGGCTATGCCGTCTGGTACCCGTCGATGATGAACCTCGCCTCATCCTGGGACACGGACCGCATATATGAAGTGGGCAAGGCCATCGGAGAGGACTCGCTGGCCCAGGGCATCGACATCGTGCTGGGCCCCGGTATGAACATACATAAAAACGTGCTGGGAGGCAGGAATTTCGAATATTTCTCAGAAGATCCGCTTGTCACCGCGCTTGCCGCCTCAGGCTACGTGCGCGGCCTCCAGTCCACCGGCGCAGGAGCGTGCCTCAAGCATTTCTGCGTCAACAACCAGGAGACCTGGCGCGGTACCGTCAGTTCCGAAGTCACCGAAAGAGCGCTCCGGGAGATATACCTGAGAGGGTTCGAATACGTTGTCAAAAACGACGATCCCATGGCAGTGATGTCTTCGTACAACTGCCTGAACGGCAACCACACTTCCATCACCAAAGACCTGCTCACGGGCATTTTGCGCGACGAATGGGGCTTCCGGAAAGTGGTCATGTCCGACTGGGGCGCCGCGGGAAGCATCCCCGATAAGGTAAAAGCCGGCAACGACCTGGATATGCCGGGATCTTACGGAGAGATGCAGCAGATGCTCGAGGCCCTTTCGGAGGGCAACGTTGATCTGGAGGCGCTTGACCGGTGCGCCGAGCACATATTGAACACTATATTGGCGTCTCCCACCTACAACGGGGTCAAGATGAACCACGAGGTGGATCACGCCGGTCATTCCAAGATCTCCAGAAAAGTTGCCGCCGAGACTATGGTGCTCTTTAAGAACGAGGGTTCTGCGCTGCCTCTGAAGTCCGGCACGGTGGTGGCGGCATTCGGAAACGGCGCATTCAGCACGTTCTACGGCGGAGCAGGTTCCGGAGGCGTCAACCCGGTGGAGACGGTCAACATCATCGACGGCATCGACGCGGCTTCCGGCCTTTCCGTATACGACAAGGCGTTCAACATTTTCAACTGGTGCGAAGCCCATTCCGAGACCGATCCCACCAAAGACGTGCAGGTCAGCAGGGAATATGCCGAAGAATGCGCCCAGGGCGCAGGAGCCGCCGTGATAGTCATCTCCCGCATCTCTATGGAAGGCGCGGACAATACCGAAAAGGAAGGCGGCTTTTTGCTGAATGAACGCGAGGAAGAGATGATCCGGAACGCTTCCGAGGCCTTCCACGCCGCGGGCAAGAAAGTGATCGTCGTTCTGAACACCGGCAACCCCATAGAAGTGATCTCCTGGCGCGACTCGGTCGACGCCATACTATGGTGCGGCTATCCCGGCGAAAGAGCCGGAGAAGCGGTGGCAGACGTGTTGTCCGGAAAAGTGAATCCCTCCGGCAAGACCGTCATCACCTGGCCGTTGACCTACGAGAGCACTCCCGCGTTCCGCCATTTCCCGGGCAATTCCTCCAAAGTGATCTACTACGAGGACATTTACGTGGGATACAGGTACTATTCCACCTTCGAAGTCGGGACCGCGTACCCCTTCGGCTACGGCCTTTCCTACACCACCTTCTCCTACAGCGGTTTTTCCGTGAAGGACAACGGCGACGGCACCTACGAGCTGAAGGTCACGGTCAAGAATACGGGCAAGGCCGCGGGCCGTGAAGTTGTGGAGTTTTACGTTTCCAAGCCCGAAGGCACTCTCGAAATGGCCGCCTACGAGCTCTGCGGCTTCGCCAAGACCAAGACTTTGAAGGCAGGCAAGTCTCAGACGGTTACCGTCACGGTGACCGAGGAGCAGCTTCGGGCCTACGACAAGGACAACAGCCGGTATATCGTTCCGGAGGGCGAGTACGTGTTTTACGTGGGCAATGCCTGTGGCTCTTTTGCGGACAGCGCCAGCGTCAACAGAGAAGTGCTGACCGTTACCGACGACGTCGAACCCCGCTGCGTGCCGAGGAAGGAGTTCGAGCACCTGACGAAGAACGCGGCCTGAGGAGCAGGTGGGAGCCGCGGTGATATTCGGCCTGACGTCAGACTGGAGCCGAGTGATATTCGCCTGCGGCGAGGGATATTCGGCCTGACGTCAGACTGGAGCCGAGTGATATTCGCCTGCGGCGAGGGATATTCGGCCTGACGGCCGAGCTAAATTCGCGCTGGCGCGCGAGTGATATTTGCCCTGCGGGCAAGTGATATTCCGCTTCGCGGAGTGATGTTCGCGCTGACGCGCGAGCGAAATTGCTTGCGAGGCGAGCAGCTAAATTCGACTTCGTCAAGCTAAATTGCCTCTTTGCGGCAGTTAAATTCGGCCTGACGGCCGAGCTAAATTCGCGCTGGCGCGCGAGTGAAACTGAAGACCGCAGGCTTTCAGAGACAATGGAACCTGCGGCCTTCAGTTAAATTGTTCGCTGGCGCTCACAGCTAAATCGAAGCCTGCTGCTTCGGCTAAATTGGACCCTTCCGGCTTTTTGCTCGAGCACGTCAGGGTCCAGCTATATTATCGCTCGTTTCAAGCTCAGAGGCAGCGCCACCTTCTTCAAAACGCCCAGAAATTCGAAAGAAACGGTAAAATGTGGGCGTTTCTCGCTCATTTCAAGCTTCAGAGGCAGCGCCACCTTCTTCAAAACGCCCGGAAATTCGAAAGAAACGGTAAAATGTGGGCGTTTTCCGCTCGTTTAAAGCTAATAGACAGAGCGTCCTTCTTCAAAACGCCCAGAAATTTGAAAGGAGCGGTAAAATGTGGGCGTTTTTCGTTCATCTGCCTCTCGGAGACAGAGCAAGGCCTTTGGTATGAGCGAAGGAAGAGATCAATCCCTCCGACCGAAGATCAATTTTCCTCGACGAAGTCGAATTTCACTGCTCGCAATGCGGAATTTAGCTCGTGTGACAGCACGAATTTAGCGCGACGAAGTCGCATTTAGCTGAACCCTGAAAAGCCCCGCTAAACAGTCAGGGTTCAATTTCGCTCGACGAAGTCGAATTTAGCTGCTCGCGCCGCGCAACACCACTCGCCGTATGGCGAATATCACTGCGCCCCGCGCAATATCACTCGGCCGTCAGGCCGAAGATCACTCGCCGCAGGCGAAGATCACTTTGCACAGAGGAATTCCGTCCGTTCTTCGTCTGTTTATCCTTGCCAAAAAACGCCTTCGATGGTACAATACCACCGTGGGGGTGTGTGCCTGTTATGAAACACCGCTGGTTCGGGAAAACAGCAAATTGCGGCAGCAGGAAAGCGGCATTTATTGCCGCGCTGATCGTCATTGCCGTGCTGTGCCTCGCCGCCGCTCACGCGCCTGTATTTGCCGAGGCCGGCGAGATCCCGCAGGCGGAGATAGCGGACGTTGCCCCACTCTCTGCGGCAGAGCAGGCGGAGATAGCGGACGTTGCCCCACTCTCTGAGGCTGAGCAGGCGGAGAAGGCGGACGTTGCCATGCTCGCTGAGGCGGAGAAGGCGGACGTTGCCCCACTCTCTGAGGCTGAGCAGGCGGAGAAGGCGGACGTTGCCATGCTCGCTGAGGCGGAGATGGCGGACGTTGCCGCGCTCGATGCGGCGGGGCAGGCGGAGACCGTATTGACGGATCTGGCGGAAGCGACGGGTGCGATGGACCTGGAAGAGACGGGCGCGATGGACCCGGAAGCGACGGGCGCGATTGACCCGGAAGAAGCGGGCGCGATCGACCCGGAAGAGAAGGGCGAAATCGACCCTGAAGCGACGGAAGACGCAGATGCGACCGGGACGCCGGAGGTCACGCGGGATCCGAACGCCACGCCGGTGCCCACGTACAACGGCAACGTCATCAAGTTCGAAGTTCCGGAGGGAGAGGGCAAGAACAACACTTCTTCCGCTGGCGGCGTGATCATGATAGTCATCATCGCGCTGGCTGCGTTGTCCGTCTTAAGCGGGATAGTGGAAATGATTGTGAAGCATTTTAAGAACCGCGACAAAAACTTCAAAACGGACTGAGCGGCGGCAGGGGCAACGACCGGGAGACCAATGAGAAGCGACTTGAAAATGACTGAATCGTTTGTGGCGGAAGCGCTGGAATTTTTCACAGCACCTCTTCCGAGTGAGGCGGACAAGTTCGCCAACGGAAAAGTGGCGGTGATCGCCGGGAACTACGGGATGACGGGAGCGGCGGTATTGTGCGCTTCGGCGGCAATACGTTCCGGCGCGGGGCTTGTATATTCCATAGTGCCGGGAGGCTGCCTGGCGGCGCTGGAAGCCAACCTTCCGGAAGCTGTAAAGATCCCGGCGGGAGACCCGGACAGGCATCATTTCACGGCAGAAGACGCGGAGGCCCTGGCGCGCGTGTGCGCGGATGCGGACGCGATCGTGATCGGGCCGGGACTGGGCAGAGCCGAGGCCACGACAGAATTCGTAAAAAAGCTCCTTCTGGAGGAGGACTTCGGAAAAAGGGCTAAAGCGGTGGTGCTGGACGCGGACGGGCTGTATCCTTTCGCCGGGAAGCCGGAACTGCTGAGAGCCGCGGCCGAAAAGCTGGAAGGGCGCCTAATCGTAACGCCCCACGAAGGAGAAGCCGCCAGGCTGCTGGGGAAGACGCGGGAATACGTACACGAGAACCGCGAAGAATGCGCCCGGGAGCTGGCGGAGACCGCTCACGGAGGCGCGGCGGTGCTGAAAGGGCACGGGACGCTGATCGCCGGACGAAGCGGCGGGAAATACGAGATTTACGAGAACACCACCGGAAATCCGGGGATGGGCACGGGAGGAAGCGGAGACGTATTGTCCGGGATGACCGGGGCGATATCGGTGAGCGCGAAGGACCCGTTGACCGCGGCGAGATACGCGGCGGCGCTCCACGGACTTTCGGGAGATATAATGGCAGCCAGATACGGAGAACGGTATATTGCCGCATCCGACCTTATAAAGGGATTGGGAGAACTGAAGAGATATGCTGGACAACACGAGAGCCTGGGCCGAGATCGATCTTGACGCCATAGCGCACAACGCAAAAGAGGTTCGGAGGGTCACCGCCCCCGGAGCCGCCGTCATAGGCGTAGTAAAAGCAGACGCCTACGGCCACGGGGCGCCGGAAGTTGCCGCGTGCCTGCTGGACAACGGCATCGACATGCTGGCGGTCTCCCAGATCGACGAGGCGCTGCAGCTCCGTCTGGCCGGGATCGAAGCGCCCATACTCATCTTAAGCGACGCGGAGCCGGAAAGGGCGGAGGAACTGATCGACTATTCCGTAACTCAGACCGTATTCGCTTCCGAAATGGCGAAAAGCGTGTCAGACGCGGCGGTAAGGCGAGGGAAAAAGGCGAAGGTACATATAAAGATCGACAGCGGAATGGGCCGCGTGGGATTCAGGAGCGAAGACCCGGACACCGTTGATACCATACTTGAGATTGCCGCCCTGCCGAATCTTGAAATAGAAGGCATATTCACGCACTTCGCTGTTTCCGACGAAGGCAGCGGCGTGGGATATACCAGGCGCCAGTTCGAAGGATTTACAAAGGTGTGCGACGAGCTGGCGGCAAAGGGGCTTAAAATACCCCTGAGGCACGCGGCCAACAGCGCCGCCATATTGAGGTTCCCAGAGATGCATCTTGACGCGGTCAGGGCCGGGATAATATTGTACGGACTGTATCCTTCGGAAGTGTCCCGTCAGGAAGTCCGGGCGGCGCATCCGGGATTCGAACTGAGGCCCGCCATGTCCTTTAAGGCGAAGATCACCGCCGTGAAGGAAGTGCCTGCGGGAACGTTCCTGAGCTACGGCTGCACTTATATGACCGAAGAGCCCAGGGTGATCGCCACCGTGCCCGTGGGATACGCGGACGGCTATTCCAGATCTCTGGGAGGCAGAGCGGAGATACTGATCCACGGCGCCAGGGTGCCCATCCGCGGACGGGTGTGCATGGACCAGTGCCTGGCGGACGTGACGGAACTTTCCGCCCGGGGCGAGACCGTAAAGGCCGGAGACGAGGCGGTGCTTTTCGGCTTCCAGGGTGACGAGGCCGTTTCTCCCGAAGAACTGGCGAAACTGGAAAATACCATAAATTACGAAATAATCTGCGGATTAAGCAAAAGGATCCCCAGAAAGTTTATAAAAGACGGAGCGGAGGCACAGGTGTCCAACGTTCTGCTGTTTTTAGGAGGTCGAAATCAATGAAAAAGATCAGGATCTTAAGTATGCTGCTGGCCGTCGCCATGCTGCTGGGCGTTGCCGCCTGCTCCACGGGCAATACGGATGAGCCAAAGAACACCGAGCCTGCGGAACCCACCGAGGAACCCACAGAGGCTCCCACGGAAGTGCCCGAAACAGGCATAGACGATCCGCTGCCGCTGGAGTACGCCGCGGACTTCACCGTTGCCAAGGCGTTCACCAAGGATATGGTGGTGCAGCGCGGAGAGCACATCAGAGTATGGGGCTGGGCAGACGAGAGCGAGAACGGTAAAAAAGTTTCCGGCGAGTTCATGGGCATGTTCACCGAAGCCGAGATAGTTGACGGAGAATGGGTGCTGACCTTCAAGAAGAAGTTGGCTGCCAACGCCGAACCGGGCAACAACATGCGCATCTACACGGATACCAAGGAAGTTGTCCTTGAAGACATTCTCGTGGGCGACGTTTACATGTGCATCGGCCAGTCCAACTGCGCGTACAGCATGGCCAACCACTGGCAGTTCGTTGACAAAAACGACGCTGAAAAGTACGGCATGAAGACCATCGACAAGGAGCTTCCCATCAGGCTCCACTACAACACCGCCGGCGCTCCCACCAAGCTCAAGAGAGGCACCACCGACGTGAACAAGGACGTGGCCAACAATTCCAAGTGGAGAAAAGCCACCACCGCCGTCGCCAATCCCTTCACCGCCATCGGATATATGTTCGCGGCCGATTACGTTAAAGCCACCGGCGTGCCCGTAGGCGTCATCGAGATCGACGGCAACGGCCTTCCCATCGGAGCTTTCGTCAGCAACGAAGTGGCCGAGAAATGCAAGACCGACACCTTCAACTCCAAGAAGAAATACTACGTCACTTCCGGCGTCAACGCGGACGCGGGCAGATATATGTACAACGAGTATATGTACCCCTTCGAGCGCATGGCCATGGCCGGCATTATCTGGTACCAGGGCGAGAGCGACTTCACTGAGGCCCTCACCGCCAAATACGTGGTGACGTTCTGCGAACTTATGAACTACATGCGCGGCACCCACAACCTCATCAATAAAGACTTCGCGGTTTATTTCGTGGAGTTCCCCTCCATCTATCCCAACACCACCGGCGCTTCCCAGTGGGCTTACATGGACATCGGCAAGATCAGGGCCAAGATGGGCGAGATCGTCACGAAGCTGCCCAACAGCTACCAGATCGTATCTTCCGACGTATGGGCGGACAAGACGTACTGGAACAGCCTCCATCCCAACTGCAAGGCCGAGCAGGCGCTCCGCGGCGCCAAGATCGCCATGGCGGTCAACGGCGAAGGCGGCATGACGATGGAAAAGGCCACCGGCCCCATCATCGAATCCATCACCTACAGCTCCGACGGCAAGACCGCCACCGTGAAGTTCAAGAACGTGGGCGACGGGCTGAAGACTATCGACGGCGATTCCAGCGTCAAGGGCTTCCTGGGCCTCGTGGCGGACGACACCCTCAACAAGAAGGAAGTCACCGCCAAGATCACCGGCAAGGACACGGTCGAGGTCAAAGCTTCTTACGAACTTAAGGGCCTGGCCTACAACGCCATTTCCGAGAACTACTTCGGCGTGGAGATCAACCTGGCCAACAGCGAGGGCAACCCCGCGGGAGCTTTCATGATCAACAGGTAAGCGGAATGGTCATTGACACAGAAAAGCTGAAAAAAGAACTTGAAGAGGCAGGTCAGGGACAGCTTCTGGGAACGGTTGACGCGGCGGAGAAGCTGGCGGGCATCGATCTTGAACTGGTCTCCGGCCTGTACCGCCTTGCCAGAGAAGGCGCACGTCCGGACGAGGGCAACATCACTCCCATACCCGTCACGGTGGCCGAGGAGCTCCCGAAGGGAGTCAGGGCTAAATACGTGGCGGAAGGGGAGAGGCTCATCCGCGAAGGCGCTTTCGCTTCGGTGACTATGGCAGGGGGCCAGGGCACCAGGCTGGGCCACACGGGCCCCAAAGGCACCTTCGACCTGGGCGTCCGGGAGCATTCCCTGTTCGAGATACAGGCTTCGAGGCTCCTTCGACGCGCCGCATCATCCGGAGGCGGACGCCAGATCCCCTGGTATATAATGACCAGCGAGGAAAACGACGGCGCCACCAGGCGGTTCTTCGAGGACAACGCTTATTTCGGCTACGACAGGGACAACGTATTTTTCTTCACCCAGTTCATGCTACCCATGCTCGACTTTGAAGGCAGGATCGTCCGGGACAGGCCGGACAGCATCAAGATGGGCGCCGACGGCCACGGAGGCATCTTCCGGGCAATGGACAGGCGGGGCGTTATCCGCGATATGGAAAAGCGCGGCATCAGGTACGCTTTCGTAGGCGGCATCGACAACGTGCTGGTGAAGCTCTGCGACCCGCTGTTCATCGGCTTCGCCTCCCTGAACGGCTACCCCTGCGCCGGCAAGTCCCTCATCAAGCGCGATCCTTACGAGAAAGCCGGAGTCTTCTGCCTCAGGGACGGAAGGCCATACGTAGTAGAATATACGGAAATATCCGACGAGATGGCCAGGGCCACGGACGCCCGGGGCGATTTCATCTATGGAGACGCGCACATACTGTGCAACATTTTCAGCGTTGACGCGCTGAAAGATGCGGGGGCGGAAGGGCTGCCTTACCACGTGGCCGTGAAGAAGACGCAGTTCGTCAACGGCGCGGGAGAGGTCGTTGTCCCGGATAAGCCCAACGCGTACAAGTTCGAAGCGTTCATATTCGACGCTTTCTGCAGGTACCCGGAGATGGGCATCCTGCGCGTCAGAAGAGAAGACGAGTTTGCCCCCCTGAAAAACAAAACAGGGGAAGACAGCGTGGAAACGGCCAGGGCCCTTTACGAATCGGCCCTTGAAAGGAATATGCTGGACTGAGTCCGGCGGCGGGAGAGACAATGAACAAAGGACGCAACGTGGCGATATTGATGGTCTGTCTGCTGGTCTTGAGCCTGCTGACTCTCCTGACGCGCACTTTCGGCGACAATCACACCGGCGTGGTGGATTACGTGCGCTACGTGCGCGATTCCGGCACCGGCAGCGGCGGCGACGTTACCCTTTACGAGTTTTATTTCGTTGACACCCGCGTGATGGAGGGGCGCCTGACCCAGTCGGACGACGGCGTTTACAGTATAGTGATGAACATCCGGATCCCCGTGGAGCGCGACGATAGCGAGATCGACATCGACCAGACCGACGAGATGCCGGACTACACCCTGGAGCCCTACGCGTATACCTACTACGTCAGCGGCGAGACCAAGAAGACGGCTCAGGTGGATTACGAACTTGTAGAGGGCTTCGACGATAATTACGAAGAAGCGCCTTTCGAACGGTTCAGCAAAAACGTTTTCCTCACGATGATATTCGGTAAAAAGCCTCTGCTCACGGTGACCCAGGCCATTATAGTGGCGGCGGTGGCCGCGGGCGGCGCGCTCATAATCTTCTTTGCGGAGGAACTGTGGCACTTCTTCAAGCGCAAGGGAGAAGACGAGATACCCGAGTGGCACGATATGGATATTTACAAGCGGATAGGCGGCGTCGTGATAGGCGTGGCCGTGGTGCTGCTGATAGTATTTATAATAATCTAAGGGTCCGGACCGGGCGGCGCGGCAACGCATGGAAGCTTGGAAAGGACGAGGCGGGAGAGTGGATGAAACGCATATGAGCCCCGATAAGGAAATGGACGGCAGCGTCAATATCGAAGACAATAACGGCAGCGGCGAAGGAGGCGCGCTCTCGGAAGCGCCCTACAGCGTCAGCCTGGACAAGATCATCAGCGAGATGCAGCTCACCGTCCTTTGCGGCGGAGAACTGACTTCTCAGGTGCTGATATCTACCCCCGACCTCAACAGGCCCGGGCTGGAGATATCCGGCTACACGGAAGATTTCACCCGGGACCGGATACAGCTCATGGGGAACTCCGAAATGCTCTACCTGAAGAGCCTTGACGAGGACGTGCGCAGGCAGAAGCTGGCTAAGCTGTTCGAAATGGGATTTCCCTGCCTGATAATTGCCCGGTCCCTGGAACCGTTCCCGGAGATGCTTTCGCTGGGCGAAAAACACGGCATACCGGTGCTGGGAGCGGATATTGCCACCACCGCGCTGTACAGCGAGCTAAACAGATACCTCTGCGTGCAGCTTGCCCCAAGAAAGACCGTTCACGCGGGCCTCGTGGAAGTATACGGAGAAGGCGTGCTGATCCGGGGCAAGAGCGGCGTGGGCAAGAGCGAGACCATGCTGGAGCTGATCAAGCGCGGCCACAGGCTGGTGGCGGACGATATCGTGGAGATCCGCCGCGTGTCCCATAAGACGCTGGTAGGCAGCGCTCCCGACGTGATACGCCACCTGATCGAGATCCGGGGAGTGGGATTCGTCGACGTGAAGCGGCTCTACGGCGTGGGCGCGGTCAAGATGACGGAGAACATCCAGCTGGTGATCCAGCTTGAAAAATGGGTGGAGGGCAAGGAATACGAGCGCGTAGGCCTCGAGGACACCTACACGGAGATACTGGGCATCAAGGTGCCCTGCGTCACCATACCGGTAATGCCGGGGCGCAATCTGGCAGTGATAGTCGAGGCGGCGACCATGAACAACCGCCAGAAGATGATGGGCTACAACGCGGCTCAGGAACTGAACAAGAGGGTATTCGAAAACGGCGCTCCCGAGGGAGGCAGCGGTTTCAGCCCCTATTATTGACAGACGAGATGGACAACGTGGACAACACCGAACTTTACAAAAAACTGGCGGAGGCCTGCGGCGCGTCGAACGTAAAAAAGAACGCGCCTCTCTCCCGCTGTACCACTTTCAAGGTGGGAGGACCCGCGGATCTGCTGGTCAACGCCGGAAACGCCGAAACGCTTAAAGCCGCCCTCGAAACGGCCGCCGGGGCAGGAGCTCCCTTTTACGTAATAGGAAGAGGCAGCAACCTGGTGTTCGACGACGCCGGATTCAAGGGCGTTGTGATCAGGCTCTGCGACGGTGAAAAGCGGGGCGCCGCGGGACCCGAACTGATCGAAGAAGACGAAGAAGGAGCGCTGGTGTACGCGTACGGCGGAACGGCATTGTCCGCGGTGGCCTCGTTCGCGTGCGACAGGGGATTGACCGGCCTGGAATTCGCCTCCGGGATACCGGGGACCGTGGGCGGCGGAGTATTGATGAACGCCGGAGCCTACGGCGGAGAACTCTGTCAGTGCGTCGTAAAAAGCAATTATATCGAGATCGTAAAAGACGAGGTCAACGGCACGGGGACGGTCCGCGAAGGCGCGCTGGAAGGGGAGGCCCAGGGCTTCTCGTACAGGCATTCCGCGTACCAGGACAACGGCTTTATCGTCACCGGAGCATATTTCCGCCTGAAGAAAGGCCGCTCTAAGATGGACATCACCGCCGAGATGCGGGAACTCAACAGGCGCAGGAGAGAGAAGCAGCCTCTGGAACTGCCCAGCGCCGGCAGCGCCTTTAAAAGGCCTCCCGGAGATTTCGCCGGAAGGCTCATCGAGGCGTCGGGGCTGAAGGGCTTCGCAGTGGGAGGCGCCCAGGTGTCCGAAAAACACGCCGGATTCATCGTCAACCGCGGAGGAGCCACCGCCGCAGACATACGGGCACTCGTCGACGCCGTAAGAGAGCGGGTGTTCGCGGATTCTGGCGTCATGCTGGAGCCGGAGATCAGGTTCGTGGGGGAGCGGGGCTGAGAACGCCGTCCGCGGAAAAGGGGCTCCCGGAGCCGGCGCAAAAAAATCCGGACAGCAAAAAAGTTTTTTATTGACTAATTAAAAACGATATGGTAAAATGCCACCTGTCTATGAAAGTATTACATACTTTGGAGGTTTAAGAAATGACGAAATTAACAAGAATAAAGATTCTGGTTGCCGTTCTCCTTGTTATTGCGATGGCGCTTCCTATGTTCTCCTGCAATAAAGATCAGGAGGTCACCGTAAGCCATATCTTCGAAAAGAGATACATCAACCAGCGTTTCTATTACAGCGAAGGTTATCCGGATGACTGGGCTTACAGCATCGGCGATGACGATATGCACATTGCCGAACTTAGCACCCGCGGAAACACCGAAGGCTACCTCTGCGCGAAGTTCTTCCCCGAGGCTTCCGGCTACAACGGCGACATCGCTGTTACGATCTACAAGTACAATACTAACAGCATGATGAATACCCTGAACGGTATTACCGATAACCTGATGGATCCCGAGTCCAACTACTATCTCAACGACGTGTTCGTTGAGGAAGAGCTCACCAGAGACTCCTTCACATTCACCAGCGATCCCGCTTCCGAGAAACCCAACCACTTCCAGTGGAACACCGCCAACTACTCTTTCGTAAGAGAAGGCGAGGACTGGAAGGGCAAGTTCTACGTTTCCACCGGCAACAACACCTGGTTCTTCCTCGTCTGCATGGAAGCCAAGACCACCGTTTGGGACGAGAACCTCAGCACCTTCAACGACATGATGGCTGACTTCGGTTTCGAAGGCTTCGAGAAGTCCGACGAGAAATGATCTTCCAAAATTAGATATCAGGTAATAGCGGTTCTAACGGACCGCTATTATTTTGTTAAGGGACGACAGGGCGGCCAAAGATGAGACCGGCGGCGGGAAACTGCAGGCCGGTGCCCGGCGGGACGGGACGGCAGGATCCACGGTATGATAGAATTCACGGTCAATGAAAAAGAAAACGGCAGGGCGCTGGAGAAAATATTTGCCTCCAGATATTCTCTCGTGCCCTACGGCGTGCTGCGAAGGGCGCTTCGCAAGCGGGACGTGAAGGTCAACGGCGTCCGCACCGGCGACGGAGCACTGGCGCTTCACGAAGGAGACGTGGTGACCGCATATATCGACCCGGACGGCCCGGGGAGCGCGATCTCCGGCAGGATCGTCACCGTGTACGAGAACGACAGCGTAATGCTGGTCGAGAAGCCTCAGGGGCTCCTCAGCGAACCGGATCCGTCCAGGCCGGGAGAACCGTCCCTGATCGAGCTGGTGCGAGCCGCCGGCGAAGAAAAGGGCGAAGACAGGTCGGAATTCGAGCTTTGCCACCGGCTGGACAGGAACACCGGAGGCCTTATATTCATCTCCAAGCGGCCCGAACGCACGGAAACCGTAAAAAATGCCCTTAACGGCCGTTTTTACCGCAAGATCTACGCGGTCAAGGTCATCGGGGATGCCGGGGCGATCCTGCCTCTAAATGGCTCCTGGAGGCCTTTTTACGGATTCCTGGGAAAACGCTCCGGCGAGAGCCTGGTGACCTTGTCCGACGAAGAGAGGGAAGGCTTCCGCCCCATCGAGACACATCTCAGGCTCAAGGGCAGGTCCGCAGGCAGGGGAGGCACCGTCATATCTGACCTGGAGGCAATGCTGGTCACCGGCCGCACCCACCAGATCCGCGCCCATCTGGCTCATCTCGGCTTCCCGGTCGCCGGCGACGGCAAGTACGGCCGGGAGGCTCAGAACCGCCTTACGGGGCTTAAATACCAGGCTCTCTGGGCCGCCAGATACGAATTCGACCAGGAGCGCGTCTCACTGGATCCGGAAGGGCTGCTGCCCCGCCGCACCTTTACGTCGGAGCCCCGGTTCCGCTGAAGAGACGCCATCCGCCAGGAGGTCCGGAAGGCACTAAGGCACGGCGCGCTTTTCGTTGCTATTTTTCGCACAAAGTGATACAATATATAGGGCGGCCGCGTTGACCGCCACAAAATACTGCAGGAAAGGAGGAGATCGATATGGAAAATCAAAAAACGTTTGCCGTTCTCATCGACGCGGACAACGTCTCGCCGGAGCGTTTCGAACGCATTTTCGGCGAGATTTCTCTTTGGGGCAACGCCACCTTCAGGCGCATCTACGGCAACTGGGCCGAGTACAACCGCAGCGCTCTTAAGGAAAAACTGGTGGAATTTGCGCTTACGCCGGTGCAGCAGTTCAATTACATAAAAGGCAAGAACGCCACTGACATCGCAATGGTCATTGACGCCATGGACATTTTATATACCGGAAAAGTCGACGGATTCGCCATCGTGACCAACGACAGCGACTTTACCCGCCTTGCCCTCAGATTAAGAGAGAGCGGAATGACCGTCATCGGAATGGGAGACGACGTGGCTCCCGCTGCTTTCCGGGCGGCATGCACCGATTTCATCGTGCTGAGAGAATCGAGACGGATCGCAGAGGAACTGACCGAGCAGAAAAAGCTGAGGCTCGCTGCCCGCAGGCCCCTTCGCGTGGCGAAATTCCCCCATGGCGCCTCTGAAAAGGCCGATGAGGAGAAACCCGCCGGGGAAGAAGAACTGCCTGCGCAGGCCGCCGATGCTGCCGAGCCCGAGCAGAACGAAGCCCCTGCCGAGGAGAAGCGCAAGGTACTCAGCGACAGAGAGCTCCGGGACGCCATCAGGGAATTCCTTTACGGATGCACCGAAGATGACGGCTGGTTCTCCGCCAGCACCATGCTCAACCGGCTTATGCAGAAATTCCCGGATCTGGACATCAAGGATTACGCGGACCTGCCTCTGTTCGCCGGAAAGCGCAAGATCTGGACCACTTATTTTCTGTCTCTCGGATTTCTCGAGAGCAAACAGAAAGGGCCCAGCAATTATTGCCTGAGACTTAAGTATGAGGAGCGCCGCAGGCTGGACGCGGAGAAGGGTCAATCGAAGACCGCCGCCGTTGCCGCCGCCGTCGCCGAGCCCGTTAAAACGGTGGATGACGCCGTCAACAACGCCGCTGCCGTTCCCGCCGAGAAGCAGAATGCCGAGAAGCAGAACGCAGCATCCGAAACTGCTGCACAGTCCGGGTCAAATACCCGCAAGTCTTCGTCCAGAAGGCGCGGCAGGACAGGCAAGGCCTCTGCAGAGGCTAAGGCCGAGACCCAGGCCGAGACAAGATCCGAGCCCAAAACCGAAGCGAAAGCGGAAGTGAAAGCCGAGCAGAAAGTCGAATCAAAAGCGGAAGTGAAAGCGGAAACGAAGCCCGAGGCCAAGGCTGAAATCAAGGCTGAAGCCAAATCGGAAGGGAAAAAGGAAGCCGTGACCGGCGCCAAAAAATCTTCGTCAAGGAGAAGCGCAGGCGCTAAAAAAGCCGAGCTTAAAGCGGAAACCAAAGCCGAGCCTGAGGCCAAGCCAGAGGTCAAAGCCGAACCTAAAACGGAAGCCAAGACCAGGCGCAGATCCGCTGCAGGGACCCGGTCCGCAAGCGCAAAGGCCGTGAAAGAAAAAGCACCCGAGCAGCCGGCAACAACCGCCGGGGAAGCAGGCGCTTCCGGCCAGCCCGAGAAGGCATCAGGCGCAAAGAAGAGGACAACCTCTTCCCGCCGGACGAAAAAAGAATGATCTGACAATAGCAGATCGTGCGGTTCAAAAAAGCAGGCTGATAAAAAGGCCTGCTTTTTTAATGATGACGCTGCGCTAAGGATGCCGCTGCGCTAATGATGACGCAGCGCCATCATTTCGCCGCGCATCATTTCCTCCGTTCCCGTTGCGCCCGGACACGGCATGTGGTAAAATTGGCCCAGAAAAGGATCTGAGGTGAGACGACCGTGGAGACGCTCCTCGTAATTGACGGAAACAGTATCATAAACCGTGCTTTTTACGGCACGCAGAACAGCTTTATGAAGAACGCGGAAGGGTTGCCCACCGGCGCCGTATTCGGTTTTCTCACCATATATTTCAAAAACGTTGACCTGCTGAGACCCACACACGTTGCCGTGGCGTTCGACGTGCACGCGCCCACTTTCAGACACAAGATGTACACCGCCTATAAAGGCACCCGCAAGCCTATGCCGGAGGACCTGGCGGCGCAGATGCCGGTGCTGAAAGAGCTGCTGGACGCCATGGGCGTTGCCCGGATCGAGCTGGAGGGCTACGAGGCGGACGATATACTGGGCACGCTGTCCAGGCGGTTCGGAGAGGCGAAGCGCGCCGTTTCCGGCCACACGTACATACTCACCGGCGACAGGGATTCGCTGCAGTTGGTGCGCGACGATACTTCCGTGGTGCTGGCGGGCAACAAAGCCGACGTGATCTACGATGCCGCCGTCGTGGCAGAGAATTACGGTGGACTGACTCCCGACCTGCTGGTGGATCTCAAGGCGCTCCAGGGCGACAGCTCGGACAACATCCCGGGCGTTCCCGGAGTGGGTCCCAAGACCGCCATCGACCTCATCTCCGAATACGGTTCACTGGACGGCGTTTACGAAAACGTGGACAATATTCCCAAGGCCGGGCTCAGGCAGAAGCTGATCGACAATAAATCTCTGGCGTACCTCAGCAAGGACCTGGGCCGGATCGACACCGGCGTGCCTCTTTCGCTGGGGGACAAGGGCGTGGACGCCCTGGAGCTGGGCAGGGGAGACGCGGCGCAGCTCAGGGCAATGACCGAAAAGCTCGAATTCAAGCGGTGGGAGAAGCGGCTCCTGTCGCTCTCCGGCGACGGCAGTTATGCTTCGGAGCAGGACGGGAAGGGCGTCAACGACAGCGTCGCGAGCGGCGCCGGGACGGCATTTGAGACCGCATCCTCCAAAACTGCCACGGCTAAAAAGGCGACCCTCGACGGGGCCGGTGGCTCCCAAAGCGGTACCGGCAGCTCCGGCAGCGGCGAAATTGACGGCGAAAACGGCGACAACGGCTCGCTGTCCCTGTTTGACGCGGTCTGGGCCGAAACGTCCGGCGGAACAGGCGCGGAAAGCGGCGAAGAGCTCCTGTCTCCCGAAGCTTTTGTTGACCTGGTCCGTTCGACCGCTCCCGATTTTCTGTGCATTGATTACTCGGCGTCTCCCGCCGGATTCGGCGCCGCCGTGACTGCAGGGAGCGATCTGAAATTTACCATATATTCATCCGGCACTCTTCACACCGAAGATCAGGATGTAGGCGGAACAAAGGCCTGCGCCTGCGATATTGGCTCCGGCGATTCGTTCCCCGGCCCCGTAAAAGAATTGCTGGAAGACGCTTCCGTAAAAAAAGTCCTTTTCAAATCCAAGCCCTTCCTCCGGGAATGCTGCTTGAGGAACGTAGACTTCAAAGGCCTTGCCGGAGACCTGTCCCTGGCGTCCTATCTGCTGGATTCCACCAGGGCCTCCGACGACATGCAGATGGTTGTCCGCTTCCTGGCCGGAAAGAGCTTCCCGGCAGCGTACCGGGGCCTGATAGCCGCCCACGCTGAATCGCTGAAAAAGCTGGAAGCCTTCGGATTGACGAAACTGTACGACGAAGTGGAACTGCCCCTTGCCGCCGTGCTGGCCAAAATGGAACTGAGAGGGTTCCGCGTCGACCCGGAAGTCCTGAAAGAGGAAGGCCGTGATATGGAGAAGCGCATCTCGGAGCTCCAGAACGAAATATACGGCTACGCGGGATACGAGTTCAACGTGAATTCCACCAAGCAGCTGGCGAAGGTGCTGTTCGAGGACCTGGGGCTCAAGGGGTCCAAAAAGACCAAAAGCGGCTATTCCACCGATTCGGACGTGCTGGAGGGGCTGTACAACGACCATCCGATCGTGCCCTGCATCATCGAGTACAGGCAGAACGCCAAGCTGAAATCGACTTATATTGACGGATTGCTGAACGTCATCGACAGGAGCACTTCCCGCGTGCATTCCACGTTCAACCAGAACCTGACGGCCACCGGAAGATTGTCCTCCTCGGAGCCGAACCTCCAGAATATACCGGTGAGAAGCGAACTTGGGAAGCTGATCCGCAAGGCCTTCGTGCCTTCCGACGGCGGCCATGTGCTTATCGACGCTGACTATTCGCAGATCGAGCTGCGCGTGCTGGCGTCGATGTCCGGCGACCCCCTTATGATCGCCAATTTCGAGAACAATTTCGACGTACACACTTCTACGGCGGCGCTGGTCAATCGCGTCCCCATGGAGATGGTGACTCCCCAGATGCGCTCCGGCGCGAAGGCGGTGAATTTCGGCATCGTGTACGGCATAAGCAGCTTCGGCCTTGCCAGGGATCTTGGCATCTCAAACTACGCCGCGAAACAGCTGATCGACAATTATTTTATGCATTATCCGGGCATCAAGGCGTTTATGGACGGTTCCGTGGCTTTCGCCAGGGACAAGGGCTACGCGGTGACTCTTCTGGGCCGCAGGAGGCCTCTGCCGGAGCTGGCTCCCTCCAACAAATATATGACGCGTCAATTCGGCGAGCGGGTGGCAATGAATATGCCTGTCCAGGGCACCGCGGCAGACATAATAAAGCTGGCAATGATCAACGTGGAGAACGCCCTGGAAAAAGGCGGCTTCCGGTCAAGGCTGATATTGCAGGTCCACGACGAACTGCTTATCGACGCGGTGAAAGAGGAAGCGGATGAAGTGGCGGAGCTGCTGAGGAGAGAGATGGAAAACTGCTTCCGGCTGAAGGTGCCGCTGAAAGTTTCCGTATCAAAGTCGGACGTTAGTTGGTATTATTGCAAATGACGGAGGTTTGATCGACGTGAGAGATCTTAAGGTTTTAGGCGTGACGGGTGGTACCGCCACGGGAAAGACGGTGGTCTGCCGCATGCTCCGGGACAAAGGCGGAAAAGTTATTGACGCGGATCTGGTGGCGAAGAAGACCGAGATGTGCGGCGGAAGCGCCTACGAGGAGATAATCGAAAGGTTCGGAGAAGAGATACTTGACGCGGACCGGGAGATCGACCGGGGAAAGCTGGGCGGTATAGTTTTCAACGATCCGGCAGCGCTCAGGGACCTCAATGCGATCGTCCACAAACACGTTTCCGTGGAGATCAAGCGCAGAGTCCGTGAATACCGGGAGTCCGACGATCTCTCCATCAGATTCATCGTGCTGGACGTGCCAATACCCATCGAAGACGGATTTTTCGATACCTGCGACTATATATGGGCGGTGACGGCCAACAACGATATACGGGTTGGCAGACTTATGCGCCGGATGAATATCACCGAGGAAGAGGCGGAACGTCGAATTGCCGCCCAGTGGACCAACCGGGAGTACGCGGAAATAGCCGACTGCGAACTCGTCAACGAAGGCTCGGTCAACGACCTTAAAAAGCTGGTGGATTTCGAGTTCAGGCGGTTCGCAGATCAGTGCGGCATGTATAACTGAACGGCATAAAAGACGCGAAAGGGGGACGTCAACGTGAAATATGACTGCATCAGACCCGGCCAGGTCTGGCTGGATACCGAAGGCAAGCGCATCCAGGCCCACGGAGGTTCCGTAATGTATCTTGACGGATATTATTACTGGTACGGAGAGAACAAGGAATTTACGGATCCCGAAAGGACGGTCTGGCACTGGGGCGTGCGCTGCTACCGCTCTTCCGACCTGTACAACTGGGAAGATCTGGGGCTCATCATCCCGCCCGAACCGGACGATCCCTCGTCCAGCATACACCCGTCATCGATGATGGACCGTCCTCACATAATCTACAACAAAAAGACCGGCAAGTTCGTGTGCTGGCTGAAGATAATGGAAAAAGACGGGAGCCAGTCCGAAACGGTATTGACGGCGGACAATCTCACCGGCCCCTACACAAAGGTGCGGGAGAAATTGTACCCCCTCAATATGAGCGCCGGTGATTTTGACCTGGCGGTGGCGCCCGACGGCAAGGCGTATTACTATTTCGAGCGGGTCCATTCCGAGACGATCTGCGCGGATCTCACCGGGGACTATACCGACGTCACGGGTTATTATTCCACCCATTTTCCGCGCTGCCATCCGCCTTACGTCCGTGAGGCCACGGCTCATTTCGTGCGCGGCGGGAAGCATTATCTGGTCACTTCAGGCACCACGGGCTACATGCCGAACCCTTCGGAGATCGCAGTGGGCGATTCCTGGCACGGGCCCTACACGGTACTGGGAGATCCCCATCCCGGAGATCCCAGCCGCACTTCTTTCCACAGCCAGATATCCAGCGTTTTCAAGGTGCCGGGCAAGCGCGACCTGTACATCGCCTGCGCGGACCGCTGGATGCCCAACGCCATGGACGTGCCTTACGAGTCGTACGAAAAAGCCTTCGATATCCTGTTCGGCGAATCCTCCACAGAGGAGGAAAGAGCCTGGGCCGGGCGCATGATGGGGTCGATCCCGAAGGAAAAGACTAAAGAGGCGGATTACGTGTGGCTGCCCATCAGGTTCGACAAGGGCAGCGTGCCCGTGATCGAATGGCTGGATGAGTGGCGGATCGAAGATTACGACTGATCCGGTAGGCTACGGCAACGCTGCGGCTGATCATAAACGGATAGGAAAAATGAATTGCCCGACTGAAACCGATCGGGCAATTCCTTTTTTATTCAAGTGCGGCCTTTCCGGCGTCACGCGTCGATGGTGGATATGGTCAGCGTCGTCTCTTCCAGCACGTCCAGCAGTACTCTCACCGTGTCGAGAGAAGTGAACATGGTGACGTTGTTCTCGGAAGCCGCCCGGCGGATCTTCCGTCCGTCGCTCTCCTGATCGGGAGCGCCGATCTCTCTCGTGTTGATGACGTACGCGATGTGGCCCTGGCGGATGGAGCGCAGTATCTCGTCGCTGCCTTCGCCGATCTTTTTGAGCACGTGGGTGCGGATGCCGTTGGCCTTCAGGAAGGAAGCCGTGCCCGCTGTTGCCTCGATGTTGAAGCCCAGATTGTAGAAGCGGCGGATCAGCGGAAGGGCCTCGTCTTTGTCCTTGTCCGCGATGGTTGCCATCACCGTGCCGTAATTCTGGAGGTGGGTGCCGGAAGCCTGAAGCGCTTTGTAGAGTGCGCGGGTCAGTTTGTCGTCGTAACCGATGGCTTCGCCGGTGGATTTCATTTCGGGGGACAGCACCGCGTCAAGGCCCTTGATCTTGTTGAAGGAGAACACCGGCACTTTCACGTAATGGCGCTTCTTTTCCGGCGGGTACAGGTCAAAAATGCCCTGCTCTTTGAGGCTCTTTCCGAGGATGACTTCGGTGGCAATGTCCGCCAGGCTGTAGCCCGTGGATTTGGAGAGGAAGGGCACGGTGCGGGAGGAGCGGGGGTTCACTTCGATGATGAACACTTTCTCGTCCTTGTCCACGATAAACTGGATGTTGTAGAGCCCGACGATGCCGATGCCCGGGCCCAGCTTTTTCGCGTACTGAAGAATGATTCCCTTGACCTTATCCGAAATCGAGAAGGCGGGGTATACGCTGATGGAGTCGCCGGAGTGGATGCCGGTGCGCTCTACGAGCTCCATTATTCCGGGGACAAACACGTCCCTGCCGTCGCATATCGCGTCAACTTCCACTTCCTTGCCCTGGATGTATTTGTCCACCAGCACAGGCTTATCGGCGTCGATTTCCACGGCGTTTTTGAGATATCTGCGAAGCTGCTGCTCGTCGGCAACGATCTCCATGGCTCTGCCGCCCAGCACGAAGGAAGGCCTCACCAGCACGGGATAACCGATCCGGGCCGCGGCCTTTACGCCGTCTTCTATGTTCGTCACCGCCTGTCCGGGAGGCTGGGGGATGTTCAGCTCTTCGAGGATCTTTTCGAAACTGTCTCTGTTCTCGGCCCGTTCGATGGCCTCGCAGTCGGTGCCGATTATTTTCACGCCCCGTTTCATAAGGGGCTCCGCCAGGTTTATTGCCGTTTGGCCGCCCAGCGAAGCGATGACGCCTTCAGGCTGCTCGAAATCCACGATCGCCATCACGTCCTCAGGCGTCAAAGGCTCGAAGTAGAGCTTGTCCGCGGTGGTGTAGTCCGTTGACACCGTCTCCGGGTTGTTGTTTATGATGATGGCCTCGTACCCCGCGCGCCTGATGGTCTGGACGGCGTGCACCGTGGAGTAGTCGAATTCCACGCCCTGGCCGATGCGGATGGGACCGGCGCCCAGCACCACGATCTTCTTTTTGTCCGAAAGCCTTGACACGTTTTTGCCGGAGTAGGAAGAATACAGGTAGGCGATGTATTTGCCGGTGTGGAGCGTGTCCACCATGGGGAACACGGGGGTGATCCCGGCCTTTTTGCGCATCTCGTACACGTCCGTCTCTTTAACTTTCCAGAGGGCGGCAATATATTTGTCGGAGAAGCCGGTCACTTTGGCTTTCCTCAGCGTTTCCGCGTCTCCCGGCTTCGCTTCGATCTCGCGCTCCTGGTCAACGATCTTTTTCACCGACTCCAGGAACAGCGGCGTTATCATGGTGCGGCGGAACAACTCGTCGATACCGACGCCACGGCGTAGCAGTTCGGCAACGGCAAATATGTTGTCGTCACGGAAGTCGTTTATGTACATCCGGAGCTCTTCCGTGGGCATGTCGTCGAATTTGGCCTTGCGGAAGTGGCAGACGCCTGTCTCCAGGGAACGGACGGATTTCAGCATGCACTCTTCCAGCGTGGAACCGATGCCCATGACCTCTCCGGTGGCTTTCATCTGGGTGCCCAGCAGGTTGGGAGCGTCGGTGAATTTGTCGAAGGGGAAGCGGGGGAACTTGGCAACTATGTAGTCGAGGGACGGTTCGATGGCCGCGTTGCCGCCTGCCACCGGTATTTCCTCCAGCAGCATGCCCATGGCGATCTTGGCCGTGACCCGGGCGATGGGGTAGCCGCTGGCTTTGGAAGCCAGGGCGGAAGAGCGGGAGACACGGGGATTTACCTCGATGAGGTAGTACTCGTCGGTGGTTGGATGCAGCGCGAACTGCACGTTGCAGCCTCCTTCGATCTTCAGCTCCCGGATGATCTTTATGGCGCTGTCGTTCAGCATTTTGACCTGGTCCGGACGGAGGGAGAGGATGGGCGCCACGACGATGGAGTCGCCGGTGTGCACGCCTACCGGGTCAACGTTTTCCATGCCGCATATGGTGATGGCGTGGTCCGCGGAGTCGCGCATGACCTCGAACTCGATCTCCTTGTAGCCCTTGACGCTCTTCTCGATCAGCACCTGGCTCACGGGGGAGAGGTTGAACGCATTGGGGCCAAGGTCTTCCAGCTCGGCTTCGTTGTTGGCGAAACCGCCTCCGGTGCCGCCCAGCGTGAACGCAGGCCTCAGCACCACGGGGTAGCCTATCTCTTTTGCCGCCGCCCGGGCCTCTTCCATATTGTACGTGATCTGTGAAGGTATTACCGGCTCGCCGATGGACTGGCACATCTCCTTGAACAGTTCGCGGTCCTCGGCCCGTTCGATGCTGGTGGCGGGAGTTCCCAGAAGCTGCACGCCGCACTCTTTCAGAACGCCTTTGCGGCTGAGCTGCATTGCCAGGTTAAGGCCGGTCTGGCCTCCGATGCCCGGCACGATGGCGTCAGGCCGCTCGTATCTCAGTATTTTTGCGATATATTCCAGCGTCAACGGCTCCATGTAAACTTTGTCGGCTATTGACGTGTCCGTCATTATAGTGGCCGGGTTGGAGTTGCACAGGATAACTTCGTACCCCTCCTCTTTCAGCGCCAGGCACGCCTGGGTGCCCGCGTAGTCGAATTCCGCCGCCTGCCCGATGACGATAGGTCCGGAACCGATGATCAATACTTTCTTTACGTCTGTCCGCTTTGCCATTGTTTTACCTCCTGCCTAAAAAAACGGGGGACAGGCCCCCGCGTATCAAATAGAAATTATTTTGCCTTTAACGGCGAGTCCCGCGAAGGGGGTTGCCCTGCCCATTGACGCGAAACCTGCCGGATCGATGATCCATTCCTCCGAAAGATCCCACTCGTAAGAATCATTGTCCGTAATCTCGATGCCGAAGCGCCGCGCGGGATTCCGGGACATGAGATCCACCAGTTTTTCCAGATCGATTATGTTTTTCTCCACCAGCTTTGTGTAGAGCACCGGGAATGCCGTTTCCAGCCCCACGATGCCGAAGGCGCTTTTTTCCAGGCCGCGGCTTTTCTCTTCTTCGCTGTGGGGAGCGTGGTCTGTGGCGATCATATCGACGGTGCCGTCAATGATCCCCTCAATGAGGGCGTCTCTGTCCTCCGGGGATCTCAGCGGCGGGTTCATTTTGAATCTGCCGTCTTCCTGAAGGTCTTCGTCGGACAATACGAGATAATGTGGCCCGGTCTCGCAGGTCACGTCAACGCCGCTTTTTTTCGCCTGACGAATAAGGTCAACGCTTTCCTTCGCGGAAACGTGGCATACGTGATACCTGCATCCGGTGGCTGCCGCCAGATCGAGGTCCCTGTAGATCTGCCTCCATTCGCTTTCTGAGCAGATGCCCCTGTGGCCGCGAGCTGTAGCATATGCGCCGTCGTGGAG